>CAZFAP010000031.1:0-35973 GCA_964516325.1 uncultured Verrucomicrobiota bacterium | reverse complement strand
ATGAACAGGATATGGCGCAAGAGGAGAATCCTGTCATCCGGTCAAAATTCTTCTTGTCTGCGATCTCTGCGGTGAGTCCCTGCGGAGACGGAGGCATTACCCGGAAAAATCGTTTTCAGTTGCCGACCGATGCTGTATATTTAGATTAATCCTTCACTTCCAAACGGATTTGGCCCTGTTGGTCACATTCCTCAATCCAGGGAGCACCCAGACATGAATGCCAAGCGAAAGGTCTCTCTCGATGTGAAGATCGCACTGGCGGTTTTCGCGGTGGTCTTTCTGGTCTATCTGTTCACGCTGTGCCCCACGATATACCTGGGACCCAGCGCCGACGCGGTGTGCGACGTACGAGGAGTCGGTCTTACTCCGCCGATAACGCACCCGGCCTGGCTGATTCTGGGGCGGCTATTCTCGATGTTTTCCTCCAATACTGCGTTCCTGGTGAACCTCACGTCCGCGCTCTTCGGCGCCCTGACGATAGCCCTGCTTTATGGAATCGCGTCGCAATTCATCCATAATCGGACCGCGGAGGAGGAAGCGAGATACCAGGTTCAGCCGTACTTGCGTCAGGCAACGGCTCTTTCTGGGGCCCTGTTGGTAGCCTTTTCTTACCCTTTCTGGGAGGGGTCGGTTCTGGCTGGGGCAGACACGTTGAACACGTTCTTTCTGGTTCTGCTGGTTTTCCTGGCTGGGCGATATGCCAAGACGACCAAGGCGAGGTATATCCTGTCATTTGGACTCGTTTATGGCTTTGCGCTTCCGAACTACCCTACCCTACTCCTGTTGGCGCCTGTTTTTGGCATCTTTTTCCTGGTTCGCGGGCGGGCACTGCTTGACGACCCGGTCGCCGTCGTGGTGACCCTTCTCCTGTTCCTGATTGGGCTACTTCCCGCCCTCTATCTACCACGGACCTACATGCTTCAGGGGAAGCCTTACGTGGTCGCTGCCACGACGTTCGGACAGGCGACGTCTGCGTTTGTTGGCGCCTACTTCCGGTCCATGAAAGAGTTGTTTGCGGCGAAATACGTTCCGGTTGATTGGCTCGCCTGGCTCTTTCTGCCGACCTTCCTGCCCATCGTTTTCTTCTTGATGAAACGGGGTGAATACGAGCACGGAAGCGAGGTGGCGACGAGGGCGACCTACCTTGTGCGTTACGCTTTTGTGATCCTGTTCACGGTCGGGGGACTGGGGCATCTGTGGGGCATTCTGTTCGGGCCGAAGGGAATGGCAGACGTTGACTACATGATGGACTCGCGATACCTCGGCTCGTACGTTGCCATCGGGGCATGGTTGTCGTACGTGCTCGGCTACTGGCTGATCGTTCTGACCGGGAAATTCAAGCCGGCAGGGACGGAGCCGAAGCCAAAGTTCGAGTACAGGAAGATCAGTTATGCGATCGCGGTTATCGCGGTCCTCGCCCTTCCGATGGCGGGGATGGTGATGAACTACGGTAAAAGCAGCAAGAGAGGCGCCTATTACGTTGAGGATTTTGCCCAGGGCCTGCTTCAGTCGTGCCCGGAGGACGCAATCATTATTGTGCCGGGGGACCCGCCGTATGGGTCCATTGGCGCGCCGCTCCGGTATGTGAACTCGGGGCTTGAGACACCGTACAGCAAGGGACAGAAGATAATCATAGACCTGAACGCCGCCTATCTCGATTTCTACCGGGTAAAGCGGATTGACACGGCCCGCTACCTTGCGGAGACAATTCTGGGGCGAAAGGTTGACGAGCCCCGGCATCTTTTCCTGCCAGAAGACCCCTTTGCGGAAGCATACGACGACATCCTGCGATGCGAGAGGGGCAGGGCCGCCTTCGTGAAGGGGCCGCCTCGCCCGATCCACGGGATGGCCAACAACTTCTTGCTTTATCTTCGAGCGGAAAACGACATCATGAACAAGGAGTACCGAGCGGAGCCTGCGGGTTTGCTCTACGTCTATAAGAGCAGGAAGGAGTACCGGGATGCTCCCAAAATCATTGAAGATAACGAAGCGGCGTGGGCGAGGTTGAAGATCAGGATCAAGGCGAAGGGGATCGCTTTATGCCAAGCAGAGGAGTACATCGCGGGAGAGTGCTCGAAATCGGCGAACGACCTTGGCGTCTTCTGCCAGCTTGCCGGGCAAGCCGAGCGTGCCGAGCACTATTATCGGCGAGCTCTGGAGTGGTCGCCGGACAATAGCTCTGCTCTGTGGAATCTCGGGTCTGTGCTCGCCGCGAACGGGAAAAACGCGGAGGCGGATAAGCTCCTTAAGAAGTCCCGTTCCCTTCTCAGGAAGCAACGAGAAGAGGAGCCGGACGTCCTGCGAAAGTTTGGGCTGGTTACGGATTTCGCGCAGCTCCTGGAGTCAGAACGGCAACTGGCGGAGAAAGAGGGGGCTGCGGCGGAGGCTCGTCGTCTGGGGATCCTGCGTTTGGCGGCCGACATCCGGCCTGATAACCCGGGGGTGAGAGAGAAGACAGGCGACATTGTTTTCTCGTCGGCTTTGTTGGACGAGGCAACGCGGAGGGCCCTGGCGGACATCGAAGACACCGACGAAGAACGGCAGCCGAGCCTGGAGTCGAAATTTCAGGAAGCTCGAACGGAATATCTTGCGGCGCTGGAGCGCACCGACCCGAAAGAGGAGCCGCAAAGCAGGAGGATAATGAGGAAGCTGGGGCGTGTCTATGCGAAACTGGGGGAGAACGAAAAGGCAGAGCGGTTTCTCAAGAAGGCGCTGGCGGAAAATGACCCATCGGGCGCCCTGGAGCTGATACGGTTCTATCTCGAGGACGCTCAGAATCCTTCGGCGGCGGAGGAACTGGCGAGAAGAATCATTGGCATGGCCCCTGCGGATGACCGAGACAAGATAAGACTCGCGGCGGCAAAGAGCGCCGCCGCGAACGTCATGGTCAAAGGCTTGCTGAGGAAGGGCGAGGCGGACAAAGCCAAAGAATTTCTGACGCAATACCTGAAAGATGAGGCACAGGAGGTGGACAAGCTCCTCGGCCTGGCGGCAGAACTTGGGGGCGACCCAAAATTCGACTCGTTCACAATTTGGCTCTTCAATGAGTACGTCAGCCGGGGCAAGGAGATTCCGCCCGCGCGGCTGCCTGAGCTTGCGGACGCTTACTTCCGGCAGAAGCAGTACGAGCAAGTCGTCGCGATCAAGGAGCCCGTCCGCACGGGCCAGGACATGAACCAGGCTATTCTGCGTCAGTCGAAGGCCCAGGCTTACGAGGCGCTCGGCAAGGACGCGGAGGCGGAGGGGGCCTTTGAGCAAGCCAGGAAGTTTCTGCCCAAAGACTCCGGCGTTTTTGGAATCATCCTGTTGAACAACCTCGCGTGGCGGTATTTCAAGAATGGGAAACTGCCCGAGGCGCAGAGCCTTGCCGAAGAGGTTCTGAGGCGAGAGCCGTCCAACGCGGTAGTATGGGATACGTATGGTTGGATTCTGTACAAGAGAGGGACGGACTTCAAAAAGGCGTTCGAGTTGATAGAGCGGTCCTTTCTCGCAAGCCCCGACATCGGCATCATAGCCTATCACTACGGAAAGCTTCTCATGGAGAAGGGGCAGAAGGAAAGAGGAAGGGCTGTGATCGAGATGGCCGTCGCCTCTGGAATTGATGGGCAAGAAGAACTCGAAGACGCTCAAAACATTCTCAAGACCGGCGAGGGCGCTTCAGGCGGTTGGTGAACCCGTTGGGCACTTCGACCCTGCTAAGCCTTTCGCGCGATGGTAAGCGGGTGGACAGACGCGCTCCTTAGAAGGACGGTCCATTCTGAAAGCATGAAATTCAACATACAGAGAGGGCAAGGAGGAGAGCTATGGCCGAGAAGCGAGGGAAATTACGGTTGATCACGCTAAAACACACGCAGTTTCTCGAGATGGGAAAAGACCTGTTCGATCAAAGGGTGACCGAATTCCTGCAGAAAATCGGCGAGGAGAACATCACGGTCATTCAGCCGATTTCGTACCAGCACATTGACATGACGACCCGCGAGACCGTGGTTGATTATGGGGTAATCGTGGTGTACAGAGAGAAGGAGTAAGGGGAGAGCGCGCCGATTGTGCGGCGTTTGAGTCAATGCGCGGCGTGCGCTGCTCACGTCGTCGAGGGCGTCCCGGAAAGCTTCTCATTCAGGTCGCGGGCAAAAGCTCTTAGCTCTTCGAAAACGCTCCACGTCATCGCGCGGTTTCTGACGGGGTAAATGGAGCCGTTGTGGAGGAGGGGGTCGCTGGCGAGGGGGAGGTCGCTTGCGGCAATCGCCCGCTTCCATTCCTCGGTGCCGGGGATAGGGGAATACGTCGTCAGCCTGATCGTGCAGCCTTGCCCGTTAACGAAGCGAAGCGTCTCTCTTATCTCCTCAGTGCCTTGCCCCGGCAGCCCCATCATGGCATAGACTTCCAGAGGTCTCCGATCGAAGCCAGCTTCCTCCAGAAGGGCTACGGCCTCGACGAATTCTGAGTTGTTGACCTTCGCGCCGGTGCTGAGCTGCATGGAAGAGGAGGAGGTTTCCAACCCCAGGCAGATTGTTTGAAAATTGGCCTCCTTCATCGCCGCCGCGGTCTCGCGGTCAAGGTATCGCGGATGGATCGCGTTCGGGGTGTGAAAGGCGCCGTGGATCCTCCTCCGGATGATTTCTCTCAAAATGGGAAGGAAGCGGCTCTCTTTAGCGAAGAGTAAAGCATCGTCGAAGAAAACGAAATGCTTCGTTCGATACTTCTGTGACAGCAAGTCTATTTCGTCAACGACCCGCACGGAGTCCCTCTGCCGAAACTTCCCGGAGATTTTCCACGACGCGCAGTAGGTGCATCGGAAGGGGCATCCCCAGGAGGAGTAAAGGACCATGGAGGACGTATCCCGCAGTAAATCGTACGCTGGCAGGTCGTCTTCACTCGGGAACTCCGCATCGCTCGTCGCCCGAATCGCCTCTCCAGTGATGCCTTCAAGAATTCGCTTGAGGTGGTCAACGTCTCTTCCTTCGACGACGTAATCGGCTCCGCTGTGGACGCGGGCGTGGTCCGGCGTCAGTGTGGCGTAGGTCCCACCGAGGATGATTGTGACCCCTGGAAAGACCTTCCTGGCCATAGCAATTGTTTCCTGAACGCCAGGATACCAGTACGTCATCGAGGAGGTCACGAGGACGGCAGATGGTTTGGGGACCGAAGCGAGTTCTTCGAGGATGATGTCGGGCGGGACGCCGTACCGGCCGTACCGACGAGGGATTTCTCGCAGGATGGGAGGCTTGGGGATTTCCTCCCTGTGAAATTTGCCTCTGCCGTCGGGCTTTCCTCGTGGGGAAGACCTCTTCTGCCTCTCGAGCAAGCGGGGATTGTATCGGTCAAGGCAGTCAATGTAGTGGACCTCGAACCCCCACCGCCTGAGTCTGCTCGCGAGATAAAGCAACCCTGTCGGCCGCAGCCAGAAATCATACGCGGCAAAGTCGTGAATCCAGGGGTTTAAAAGAAGGAGTCTGCTCTGCTTCATTTCAAAGGACAGGGGCTTGCCGTAGAAGGCCCTTTTCAACTGGTTGCGTCCGCGCGGCGAAAGGATGCCTGACCGCTGTTTATGGGTTCGACGAAGGAGGCGACGTCAGGGCGCCCTGGCGACGCCGAGCAGAACCCGGATTAGCTTTCTTGTCTCCTGCTCCGAACCATGATCGCTGGACCGGGAAGAAGGACTTCGACGCCATGGTGCTCGGTGTCGGAAAGAAGCCGGATGCGATTGACGCCTCGGTTCAAGAGCTTCGGGTCGAGGGCAAGCTTTCTGTAGAGAACGTCGTGGTGGCCGTCGCCGGCGACAGGGAGAGGATGACCGTTCAGGGTGAACGGATTCTCCACGTTGCCGCGTCCGCCGTCCCATATCACGACGTGAAGTTCGGCTCTCTCAATCCGCTCAGGTTCTTCTTCGATGACGATCGAGCACTCCTTCGCCTGCCACGCCCGCGACCAAAATGCATGAGGCAGGTCCTTCGAGGCATAGAACCTAACGCTACTTTCTTTCCGGTCTGGGATGCTCAATCCGCTGAGAACGGGCGTGACGTACGCGGTCTCGGGATGCTCCTTGAAATGGACGATTGCCTTCACGGAAACGTCCTTTTGCGCCCCAAGCATGGAGACCTCCCACTCGATAGAGAACGGAGGCGTGGTCGCAGTTCCCAGAATTGCGTAAGGCAGCCGGTTCTTCGAGAAGCCGTGCCAATCGGTGGACTTCCCGTTTCCGTTCTCGTCGTAGCCTTCGTAATGCCCTATGAAATGCACCGACGAGACCTTCTCATGCAATGGGGCGGCGAGCTTCAGTTCTATCGGTATGACTTCTCGCTTCTGGGTTATGGGCAGGGCAACGACGGCGGCTTCAAAGTTAGAGAGCCCTGCGCTCTGGAGGTCAGGATGGTCGTTTTTGAGAATCGTCCTGAGAGAGGCGTTGTCAACAATGAAGTGTCCCCAAAAACTGCTGCCCTCATCGCAAGCGAACTGAATCGCATTGTAACCATTCAGGAGGTCGGTGATCTTGAGAGGAAAGGTCGGGTAGGAGTGGGTGCAATTGGCCTGTGCCGTGCCGACTTCAGGGATTGCATACGTGCTTCTTCCGTTGATCGTGAGCCGCTTGTTGGCGGTCCCCGGATGACCTCCCCAAAGCTCCAGGTAAAGCTCCGCTCCCGACAATTTGGTCAAGTCCTCCTCGATCCGAATGAGCATCATTCCGTTCTCGCGAACCTCACGGCGGTGCATGAAGGAGGGGTGCAACACCGCCTCCGGAGCGTTCACGCGAAAGCGTCCGTCGAAAAAAGGATTCCCATGCTCGATTCCCCGCTCATACCAATAGCTCCGCACGAAGTAGCCTTGTTTTGTGTCAGTCTCTTCAGTCTCCGCGGCGGTCGGGCGAAACACAAACGGAACCGCTGCCAAGGCGGTAAGCCATGCGAGAAGAGCTATCGCCTCCGCCGTGCGTTTTGGTGTCGCCTTCATAAGCGCCTCGTATGATCTGCCCTCTCCGTTTGCTCCGCTTGTACATGCTGAGAGAGACAATGTGTCTGACATCAGCGTTGTCCTATCTCTCGCCCGTGAGCCTGCTGCCTGAGATAGAGCATAGCGTTGCTGAGTTCCACGTAGGCAGAGCGGTCTCCAGTCTCGAGCGCGGACAACTCCGCAAGAATGGCGATGATGGCGGCCCTCGGTTGATCGGTTTTGAGCAATGCTTCGAGGGCGTGCTCGCGAACGACGGGGCTCCAGTCGCGGGCAATTGCATAGATAAGGGGATGAATGCTCTTTTGGCCGCCGAGGTTGCCAAGCGATGTCGCAACTTCCGCGCGCACGGAGGCGTCAGGGTCGCTGAGCAACGCGGCAGCGAGAACATCAACACTGCGTTCGAGCTTCCTCAAACCGAGCTCGACGGCAGCGGTCCTGCGAACGGAGGAACCGCGGTCTTTCAGCGCTGCGACCAGAAGCCCGGCGGCCTCCTTCCCAAGAATCTTGCTCAGCGAGGCACAAGCAGCGGCTCTGACTTTTTCTTCCGGGTCCTTCTGCAAAAGCTCTTTGAGAACTGGCGCGGCGCCGTCCGTAAAGTTCTGTCCAGCGGCCCTGGCAGCCGCGGCCCGCAGTTGGGCATCCTTATCCCGGCAAGCCTCCATCAAAACATCGGCCGTCTGCTCATCCTTTTGGCGCCCCATCGCCTCGAGCATGGCGAGCTTGACCTCCCGGTTCTGCTCGCTGGCGATGCTGTTCGCGAGATCCCGGATAGCCTTCTTATTCCCTATCGTCCCAATAGAAATCACCGCGGCCTTTCGGAGTTCCGGGCCGTACCCCCGCCCTCGATAAACGCTGAGCAATGCTTCCGCGGCCGATTCGCCGCCGAGTTGCCCGAGCGCTTCTATGGAGGACAGCCAGAGGTCGGCGTTTCTCTCCGAGCGAAGGTGAGCGAGTATTGTCCTGGAATCGCTCTTGTCCCCAAGGAAAGAGAGTCCGACGACAGCTTCCTTTCGAACGGCAGGGTCGGGATCACTCGAATAGGCATCCGACAAAGCCTCGCGAACGGGCTTCAAGAGAGATTCGGCTCTTGAAGGAAAATAGTCGAATGTCCGACGACGGAAATAGCCAACTCTCCCGGACAAATAGGGATAGAAGGAGTATGACCTTTTCTCTGTGAGGAGGCTGCGGCGTATTTCTTCGCTGGAGACCCGATCGCCTCTGTCGAAAAGCGACATGAACAGCTTGGAGAGAGAGGCAGCCGCCTCCTTTCTGACCATCGGGCTTTCGTCCCTGCGCAAGAGCCAGATGAAGCAGTCCCTCACTCTCAGAATCACCTCGCGGCTTCCGGCTCGGAGGGTCAGCGGCCGCCCGGAGCCTCCTTCCCCGACGAGAAATGCCGGATACGCCAACCTGGTGAGACCTTTCACGACCTCGAGCCGGACGGAGGCGTCGCGCTCCTGCTCGAGCAAGCCGGTGAGTTCACGAACCATTCCCCCCCTCAAAGAATCCGGTTCGTAAGTCAGCGTCCCGTAGAAAGTAACACGGTATTCTCCGCCGAGCACCACGGGGTAGCCAATCTTCACAATTGCCCAGACTGCTTCCCGGCGCACTTCGGGGACGGGGTCTCTTTTCGCAGCTTCAAAAAGCACCTTGAGTTCCCGTTCGTCTCCGTATTCACCCAGCGCCTGGGCGGCCCTCTGACGAATGGAAGCGTTTCTCTCGCCTCTCAGCGTACGCCGTAACGAGAAAATGGAAAGCCGGCTGAATCGTTTGTAGTCTTGCGCGAGGCGCACGCCCGGTTGGGAGGCGCCAAGGAGCTCAAGCAACCCGTCAAGGGAAACTTTCGCGATGGCTCGCACTGTCTGATCGGGGTCGAGCTGGGAGGCCTGAAAAAGGGCGTCCCTGCCGCGGTCATCCCTAATCTGCGCGATTACTCGGGCAACCTGGTGCCGAATGTTGGGGTCTGGATTGAGCCTCAGTTCGGAAATCAAGAAAGGCACAGCCTTGCTTCCTTTCTCGACGAGCGTTCGCGAGATTCGCAGAAAAACGGCGTCATCGTCCGTGGCCAGCGAATTGACCAGAAGCCGAATCTCCCGAGCTTCCTGGAATGAGACACGCGGCTCAGAGGCGCATGCCTCGAGGAGGAGTGCTGACGCAAGAAGCGGCGTCAATGCGTACACGCGAAACCGAAGCCAACTCATAGGTCAAAACTCACTTCCAATAAACGTCCCACCGCGCCAAAAAGGGCCTCGCTCGCCCCCATGAACCCTGTGATTTTGAGTCTCCTCCCCTACTCCGCGGCTCGTGTTGGACCAGCATTTCGCGGCTGCTCCGCGGTCAACCGGAGGAAAACGTCCTCCAGTCTTTCGCCCCTCCCAGCCATTCGAGTCAGCTCCTCGAAAGTGCCGACGGCGATGAGGCGGCCGCGATTCAGTATGCCGATCCTGTCAGCCAGCTCCTCCACGTCCGCAAGCGAATGTGTGGACATGAATACCGTGGCGCCGCTGTTTGCCTTGTCTCTCAGGACGTCTTTCACGAGGCGAGCGCTCCTCGGGTCGAGGCCAACCATGGGCTCGTCTATGATCAGGACTTCCGGGTCGTGGAGGAGAGCCGCGCTGAACACCAAGCGCTGCCGCATGCCGTGGGAAAGGTCCTCTATCAGGGCCCCTCTATCCTCTCGAAGGTCAAAGAACGTCAGAAAGTGATTGATGCTTTTCTCGAGAGGGGCGCCGTTAATGCCGTAAAGGTTGCCGATGAACGTGAGAAATTCCGCCGGAGTGAGTTTCTCGTAGAGGTACGGGAGGTCGGGCACATAGCTTATGAGCCTCTTGGCCTGCAAGGGCTGTTTTTCAACATCGTAGTCCTTTATGAGTATCCGCCCAGAAGTTGGGGCAAGCAGCCCCGTCAGCATCTTTATCGTGGTGGTCTTTCCCGCACCGTTCGGACCGAGATATGCGAAAAGCTCCCCCTTTGGAATCTCAAGCGAGAGGTCGTGAACGACCTCTTTATCGCCAAATTTCTTAGATACGTGCTCGATGGTGATCAAAGGTTATGTCTCTCCATTGCCGCGCTTGATTCGCGGACAAGAGAAAACCCCAGGGGGCTTTCCATTCGATAAACCTTTCCGTCCTGTCCAACCCAGAAGGTGGATTTGAGGTCGCCGACAACCGTCTCCACGTCGAAGACTTGAATCGGCGCCTCCTCAAAAAGAATCCTTTTCTTACCCATGACCCTCACCTTCGCCACCTGTGGGCTTCTTGTAAAGCGGTTGAGAACTCTGACCGTATATTCCTGTCCGGGCCGAAACTTCTCGCCGACAATCCACGGGGTGATTGGATCGTAGAGACTTATGCCCTCCTTCGCGGGGACGGCAAACCGCCTCTCGAAGGTCCCCCACTTCACCTTCATCAGGAGCTTGCCTTTTTGGAGCGTCCCCTCCAGCCTTGCCTCCTGCTCGCCGAGCATCGTGAGATTGTACTTGAGGTAGTACTCGAACTTCTTGAGGAGGAGGCTGTGGTCCGCGAACGATTCTCCTGTAATGTGCGCCTCGCCGACCGGAGCATATCTCAGGTGGATGGTGGACACGAGACGGTATCCGGTTTCGACGTTGTCAGTCCAGGGATAGGAATTGAATCGAAATTCCCCGATGCGCGCCTCCCCGTAAAATACCCCCATCAAATACTCGGGGTCGAGAATGACCCGGCGGCCCGAGGCACGGAGGTCTCGCTCGGTTACGAGATGTCTCTGTATGAAGAAACCGGTCATCAGGGCCCAAAAAACGATGACGGCAGATACCGCTAACTTTCTCACCATGATTGTGTAGGCCTTTTTGCTGCTTCGGTGGCGGACGAGAAAGCAACTGCGCTCAATCCTCGACCGCTTTTGTCCCTGCGGCAATGCACGTGCCTTCTTCGCCCTGCCAAATCGCCGTGAGGGTTCTTCCCTTGTTGGCGAAGATGAACTTGGTGACGACCGTCTGGCCGTCCGGGCTCTTAAGCTCCGCCGTAAGGATATTCTCGACGAGTCGGCCCTTGCCGCGAGCTCGGAGGCCGGTCGTGCCATCTATCGCGCAGGCGTACATTTCGCCATCCTTCTCCGTGAAACTCAACGTACCGGCGCTGCGGTCGTTTTCCACCCAGAAGTATTTTCCGAGGATATCGTCCTTTTGAATCTGCTCGGTCTCGCCCGCCGCTGAGGCCTGGATGCTCGCGAGAAGGGCCTGGTCGCTTGCGCTCGCGCTTCTTTGCCTTACTACGAGCGCCACAACGAGGATGAACAACGATATGCTCACCAACCAGCTCAAGGTCAGCCACTGCCTTTCGCTTCCGCTCTTCGCGCTGCCGGCCGACCGGGCAGCCTGCTCGCGTGCAACTTCGGGTCGCCCGTGCTCGTACGCAGCGAACTTATCCTCCAATGCTTTCAATTGGCTGTCCGATGACGACAATTTGGTGCTAAGGGCAGCAACCTCTTCCAAAAGACCTTTCGTCTTTTCTTTCTCGCGGGCGATTGCTTCGTCCGTAGCTCGGAGCTCCCCGCGCAATGTCTCGATAAGCTGGTCCTTATCGCCCGCACCCTCAACGGTGACTGGTTCGGGCTTATCCGGCTTCGGGGGGGCGACGAGGCGCTGCCTTGCCTTATCCGCCCAGCGTCTCACCTGCTTTGCCTTTTCGCCTGCGGCCGTGCGTCGCAGGTATCTTTCGTAGTACGAAATCGCCGTCGAGGCGTCTCCGAGGAAATCATCGTATATGGCGGCGATGTCGAGGAGGATTTCTCTGTTGGACGGCTCATAGAGAAGAGCTTTCTCGAAGAAGGAAATGGCTTCCGGATAGTGCCCTCGACGGTACGCGTCCACGGCTTTGTGATAGTGCGGCGACCAGTCTTGCGAAGAAGTCCTCTTTCCGCATCCGGATAGACAAAGTCCGGCGACGAGAACACCGCACGAGACCACTACGAGAAATCTTCCCACAGCGTTTCTCTCCGAAAGCCCATTCTTCTCGTCGGGAAATCGGCGCGAGCGCTGGGCGCCTCTTTTCATTCAGCAGCGTTTGGGGTGGACGTGATTTCCGTGGTTCCCGACGATTCGGCGACCCCTGACGCACACATCACCCGGACGGGATAATCAAGACTTGCCCCGGGGTGAGCTTATTGGGGTCTCTGATCTTGTCCTTGTTTGCCTGGTAGATGACAACCCACTTGCTGCTGTCGCCATAGACCGAGGGGTAGCCAGCAATCGTCTTCAAGGTCTCGCCCCGGCGAACCGTATGATACCTCACGCGACTGGCCTGCCCCTTCGATTGCGAACGCAACGTGGCATTCTCTTTTTTTAGCTCATCGTAGGCTTTCTGCAACGAAGAATTCGTGGAAGCGTAGGAGTTGACCGCCTTATTCAGCCGGGCCACTTCATTGGCGGCGCTCGTCCTCTCCGCTTGAGCCAAATCCCGCTGACGTCTTGCCTCCTGAAGTTCCTTTGTTAACTGCGAAATCTGCTTTCCCTTCGGGCTGCCTTCCAGTTCCAGAATCCGCCTGTCGGCGGCATCCAGTCTCTTCTTGAGGTCGGCGATTGTTGCCTGGTCGGCGTTCCGCAATGCGTTCTGCTTCTCCTCGACCTGACGGACGGTCTGCTGACTTCTCAGCGCATCGGTCCTCGCCTGCTCGAGGCTTCTGGCAAGAGCCTCTCTTTCGCTTTCGAGCTGCTTAACTTTGTCCTCCGCGTCGGTAAGCCTTTTCTTGAGGTCCGACAGGGCAAGGTTCTCCGCTTTCAGATCGCGGATTTCCTGCATGGCGGAAGCGAGCTTGGCCTGAAGCTCTTTCGTCGAGGGTGTCCCGCCCGGAGCGAGGGACGGGAGCGGGTCAGTATCTCCGGCTGAAGTTTTCGACGGAGATTGCGGCGACTCGGTCTCAGGCGGCTGCGTGCCGGGTCCGACCGGGTTAGGATTTTGGCTCTTCGCCTTGTGGATAGACTCCTCGAGTTGCGCTATCCATCCCTCGACCTCCTCTTTCCTCACAGCATCTTTCTCAACTTGCTGATACTTGCGGTAGTACCGAAGCGCGGTGGCAGGGTCGTGAAGGCAGTCCTCGTAGATGAAAGCCAACCGGAGATAGGGTTCCGGGGCGTTGGGATGGGCGGTTGTGGCCCTTTCGTAGGTCGCCACCGCGTCACGGTACTGCCCGTTCTGCATCTGCCGCTGGCCTTTCCGGAGCAGTGAACTCAGTTCTCCACCGCTACCAGCCTCGTCTTTGCAGCCTGCCATAATGAGGCAAGTTGCGACCATAACCAAAAGCTTTATGAGAAAGGATGACCGGGCGACAACCATAGAAAACCTCCGACGCGATTAAAGAATAGCAAAGCGAGAGAAAATAGTCAAGATTTTCGCTTGACATTCGCTATTTTTTCGCCTAACATATTCTCAGAAAATGCGACAGTCCGTGTGAAAAGTCCAGTTTCATCTGCTGAGAATGCTGCTACGCCGTGCGGAGCAGTCCGTGGGCTTCGACCCGCGTAACAGAAGGCAAGCACAGGAGGAGCTGACTATGTACTTCACCAAGCGGCAGAAAGAGGTTTACGATTTTGTGAGGGATTACATTAGTTCCCACGGTTACGCTCCCAGTATAGAAGAAATCCGGCAGCATTTTCGCCTGGGTTCGCTTGCCACCGTTCATAAGCATCTCAAATTCCTCGAAGCCAAGAAAGCCATCAAGAGACAGCCACACCAGAGCCGTTCCATTGAGCTTCTTCCGACGACTGAGCTCAACATTGGGCGTGTGGCGGAAGTCCCCCTGCTTGGAAGAATCGCCGCGGGACAGCCCATCGAAGCGATTGAAGTGCCGGAGACCCTGGCGATTCCGGAGGAGATGCTGGGACGAGGGAAGACGTACGTTCTGAAAGTCCGGGGCGACTCGATGATTGAGGAGCAAATCCGGGACGGCGACTTCGTCATCATAGAAG
Source organism: uncultured Verrucomicrobiota bacterium (assembly GCA_964516325.1). Classification (GTDB taxonomy): domain Bacteria; phylum Auribacterota; class JABMQX01; order JABMQX01; family JABMQX01; genus CAZFAP01. The sequence continues at coordinate 22,079 of CAZFAP010000031.1, read as the reverse complement.
AACGGTCGGAGGCGCAAGAGGGGGAGACCGTTGTTGCTCTGCTGCACGGGGAGGAAGCGACGTTGAAGAAGTTCTATCGGGAGGGCGACAAGGTCAGACTCCAGCCCGCCAACCCGAGTCTCCAGCCGATATTTGTGGATGCCGAGGATGTCCGCATCCAGGGAATCGTCATTGGACTCCTCAGGAAATACTAAGCACATGATTTGACAAGTACGATGACGTATGCACAACCCCGCCCTATGCGGGGTTGTTTTTCGACAGAATGAAAAGGGTGGACAGGATTTCAAGACCACGACGCTGGGGCACAACGACTTCAGCCCAGGGCACCTGAGCCGCGAAACATCCCTGTATCCTGGAATCTTGCTCAATAATACGTCACCGAATTTATGAATCAGAGTGCTGAGCTGCAGCATCTGACCCCGAAAGCAGAAGGTTCGAGTAGTCGCATCATTCTCACCCGCATTATTCCTTGTTCCTTCAGTACGACCTCCATCGTGTGCCACCGTTGCGGAAAAGCCTCTGGCGCCTTACGCCGCGGAGAAGCTTGGCAACGACTGGGGAAGTTGCTATAGTCAAGATAGACCAGTAGGAGCGTTCGAGTTGCGAGGTTCGCCTCGCGCCGGCTTGTGAGAAACCGAGGCGACCGGCTTAGCACCCGCAGCAAGAGTATGAGGAGAGACGGGAATGGAATTCATCCAGGAAGAGGAAGAAAGAGAAGAGCGAGCAGAGAGGATTGAGGAGAAGCTCGTCGAGAAGCTGATCAGGAGGAGAACGGTCCTCATCTCGCGAGCTATTGACGAAGTCACGGCAGAACGGGTAATTGCGAGCCTCATTCTCATGGAGGAGGAGGACCCTGCCAAACCCATCACGGTCTATGTCAATTCTCCGGGCGGCGCCGCGGATTCGGGATTTGCGATTTACGACGTTGTGCGGTTCGTTCGGCCGCGAGTGAGGATGGTCTGTTCGGGGCTGTGCGCGAGCGCAGCGATCATAATCTTTCTCGCGGCAGATAAGGGGCAGAGATACGCCCTTCCGAATTCGCGTTTTTTGCTCCACCAGCCGTTCACGAGCGCGTGGGGGCAGGCGGCGGACCTTCAAATCACCGCGAAGGAAATCCTGAAGTTAAAGGACAGGTTCAACTCAATCGTAGCGGAAGCCACGGGCAAGACCGTCGAGCAAATCTCGCAGGACGCCAACAGAGATTTCTGGCTTTCCGCCAAGGAAGCGCTTGGGTACCGCCTCGTTGACAAAATCATAACCTCCCGAAACGAGATTGAGGCTCTGTAGGGCATTGTGATAGACAGACTGCGGCGGGAAAATTGCGACGAGGCGCGCCAGGGGCGAGAAGATGTGTCCCGTCGTGCGAATCGGTAGGGCGCAAGGCCCAAGTCGCGGCACTGTCGCTCAACGCTCCGTGCAGGGACTGGAAACTCAGAGTCAAAGCCCTCTCCGCCGCGCCCTCATCTCAAGCGACTGAGTGCATCACACTTCGCCCAGATGGTCTTCCCGGATCCAGCCCACCTTCCCCTGCTCCAAAACGATCCTGCACCAGCCGTTCCGCCTGCTCTGGACGTGAACAGTCGTTCCTTCCCTGAGTACTTTCAGCGTCGGGGCACGCGCGCCCGGCTTTTCTCTCACAGGCGAATCGCCGCCGAGCACGACCGCTTCCTTGAACGACTGCTGAACGTAGCCTTTGTAAACGGTCGCTCCAAAGGAGAGGTAGAACAGGACCGCCAGGACGATGGAAAAGCGAACAAGATAACGATGCTTCTGGCCGCAAAAGACAGTCAGAACAACGGAGACGACCAGCAGCCAGCGGAAAGTCAACGAAGCGGCGACGCCCTCGAAAAATGAGAAAAGCCCGAGGAGCTTCCTGCCGAGGGACGTGGGAGGGGCCGATCTTTCGGGGCGAATGGTCACTCTGGCCTTGAGCTGTGCGATTCGGAGGTTCGCTGCAACGTCCGTGTCTCGCGGGGCGAGCTTCTGGGCCCTTGTGTAGTACAGGATGGCCCTGCCGAGGTCGTTGGTGTGGTAGTAGGCATTGGCGAGGTTGTAATACAGGCTCATGCACTGGATGTGATACCGCGCGGCGAGATTCTCGTAGGCGATGATGGCTCGCTTATAGTCCCCTCTCTCCTGAAGGGTGTTTATGGCGTGGAATTCTTTCTTGAATTCCCTGGGGCGGAGCCGCCGGACGAAGAAAAACGACGCCACATATCCCGCCACAAGGCACGACACGACGAGACCGCAGACAGTATTGTAAGAGAGCTTCCGCATCGGTTCGCGTCAGCGACACAAGTTCAAGTAGTGTGAATGCCGACCGTGCTTGCGTCGTTTGTCAAGAGGGGGCGAATCCTCTACTGCGACGCAGCGTACCCTTCAGACAGCGCCAGAATCGCGTAGGCCGTGACCAAGACCTTGTCCGTCTCAAACCACGCGGAGGACATGTTCACCCAAAAGCCTTCTTGGCTCTGCTTCTTGAGGAGGGTCAAGGCGAGTTCCTTGAACCAATCGTGTTTCAGCCCTTTGGAGTCTGTCAACACCCTTTCGCCGTAAGCCGCCAGAGCCTTGGCCATGGTGTGGTAGGAATAGTAAAGACCGCGCGGGCCGATGGGCACATTTTCTTCGAGGTTATAGTTATTTCGGGTCCACTCAACGGTGGCGCGGACTCTGGGGTCATTCTTGTCCACATTACAGTATATGAAACTCAGCAAACCCGCGTACGTCATGCTGAGATAGGAGCGATAGTTTCCCTTTTCGTCAACGCCAGCTTTGCTCTCCCCGGGCCGGTAGATGAAGCCGCCATCCACGCTCAGGTTCTGGCACTTCTCAACGAAGTTCAGAGCCTTTTCCCAAGCGACGTCGTGAGCAGTCAAACCACTCTCCTTGAGCGCGGTAAGAGCGAACTGGAGGTTGGAAAGGTCAGACTCTCTCGCGCCGGCGGAATACCCCCAACCCCCGTAGCTCGCGCTGCTCGGGGAAACGCCCACTTGCTCGGCCGCCTGCAAGGACTTCAGGTAGCGCTGTGCGGCGGCAATAATGGGGCGATTTACAGGGTCCTTGAGGGAGGCGAGGGCTGAAAGACAGACAGACGTCTGGTACGTGGTCGCAAAAGCCTCTCGGTAGATGCCTCCATCCGGCTTTACGTTTGACCGGATATAGGCGACCGCCCGCTGGAGCATATCCGCGCCGCGCAGTTCGTCAATAAGCGGACTCTTAGCGATCCCGTAAACGACCAGAGCGGTAAGAGCGGGTTGAATGCCCTGGCTGCCGATGCTGCCGTCCTGGTTCACAACGGACGTGTCGGCGAAACTCCCGTCGCTCTGCTGCTGGGTGCTCAACCACCGAACGGCACGCGAGATTCCTTCTTTCACCTGCGTGCGAAGCAAAGCCGCCTCTTTGCCATGCTCCTGTTGCGCGGCGAACCCATCGCGCGAGAGGGGTCCAGGCGTGGCTATTAGAAGAATCGCAGCAGCCGCAGAGAAGATTTGCGTGAACATCTTTCTCGCCTCAAGCCAATTGTACGAGGAGCGGATTCCGATGAGCTGAGTTCCAAACCGGCGTTCGCAGACTGCGACGGGCCACAGCCCGACTGAGCCTCCCAATCGCGCTTATCACGATGAATTCCTGTCCGAATTGTCCCGCTGAGCTTCTTCGCGCTCTCTTCCTTGACCCTTGGACCTTGAAAAGGTGGACAAGAAGAGGTCCCTCTTCTGAGAGCGAAATTCGCTCTTTATGCTTTTGACATCCACGTAAGCGAGAAACACAGACCAGAAGGCAAGCAGAAAGCAGATTCCCCAGAACAGTAACGAAGTGCCGGGGCTGACGCCTTCTCTCAGGAAAATCCCTCCAAGAAGGACCAGGACGAGGAGGAGAGCGAGGATTACGGCGCCAAGTGCGCGGCGCTCTCCCCTCGTGGCCAGGGAGGGTGAAAGAATTACGGATAACAGTCTTGCCAGAAGCTCTCGCATAATGTCGTCCTAAAGGTCACATCAAGTACGCATGCAAAAAGGGGGGCGACCCACTGAATTCTTAGCACATCCGATGCCGGACTGCACCATGTTTTTTCCCGGGGCCAATCGCACAGGGCAACGAAAACCGGGTGCGATCCCCATGGAACGAGAAGACTGCTTGACCGCTGCCAGCAGGTGAAGATAATGGAATTCGGGAGAGTTGGGGCTGACAGGCGGACTGGCAGGGCGACTTCTGGCGAGACCATATCCGGTTTTCGCCATGCGTCGGCCCAACCGAGTCAACAAGGAAAACCATTGCCGATCACGGAGGTTCTGAGATGCCCAACATGAAAATAGAAAGAATCGGAGTATTCACGAGCGGCGGGGACGCCCCCGGCATGAACGCGGCAATCCGGGCGGTCGTCCGTACCGCCCTTCACCACGGCAAGGAGGTGTTTGGGATACGCAGAGGGTATCAGGGGATGATCGAGGGCGAGATTGAGAAGATGGCTCATCGGTCGGTGTCGAATATCATCCAGAGGGGCGGTACAATTCTGAAGACGGCAAGGTCGGAAGCGTTCATGACAAAAGAAGGGCGGCGTCAGGCGCACCGAAACCTTACAGCCCACGGAGTCCAGGCGATTGCCGCGATAGGAGGAGACGGGACTTTTCGAGGGGGAGTCGCGTTTTTCGAGGAATTTGGCATTCCCGTGGTTGGCATCCCCGGCACTATTGACAACGACTTGTATGGAACGGACTTCACGATCGGGTTTGACACTGCGGTCAACACCGCCCTTGAAGCCGTGGATAAGATAAGAGACACCGCGGAGTCGCACGATCGGATTTTCCTGATTGAGGTCATGGGAAGAGAAGCTGGCTTCATCGGCCTGGCGGTGGGGGCTGCGGGTGGGGCTGAGCAAATCATGATCCCCGAGACGAAAACGGACCTCGGCGACCTCTGCGACAAAGTGGCAAAGTGGGCTCGGGAACGGAAAAGCAGCCGGATTATCATCGTCTCGGAGGGCGACGAACTCGGCTCGGCTACAGAGGTCGGCGGAAAGATTGCGGAAAGGACAGGCGTGGACTACCGTGTCTGTGTCCTGGGGCACACCCAGAGGGGAGGCGCTCCGACGGCGAGAGACCGGATTCTTGCATCGCTCCTCGGGAAAGCGGCGGTCGAAGCGCTGCTCGACGGTGAGACGAACGTCATGGTTGGGGAAGTGAACAGCAAAGTCGTCCGTACGCCTCTGCGCGAAACGTGGGAAAAGAAAAAGCGGATAGGCAGGCACCTCCTCGAGCTCTGTGAGATTCTCTCTTCGTGAAGTGGTGGCTGGCTCCTTCTGGCGTGCGGCATGAACCAAGCGTCGAAGGTCTCTCTCCCCTACTCTGGGGGGACTGTGGGCGTCTTCTCAAGGGCTTTTCTGGCGGCTTCCTGCTGGGCGGCCTTTTTTGTAGGGCCCTTTCCAGTGCCGTAAGGGACACCGTTGATCGAGACTTCGACCTCGAAGGTCTTCTGGTGGTCCGGGCCCTCGGCAGACACGACCCTGTATAGCGGCAACACGCCTGGGGACTTCTGGCAGATGGCCTGGAGTTGAGCCTTAAAGTTCTCGTCGCCCTTCAGGCCGTGGGGACCGCACTCGCCCAATGTCGTGAGAACAAATCGCCTTGCGGCTTCCATTCCGCCGTCAAAATAGAGACTGGCGATCAGGGCTTCGAAAGCATTCGCCAGGATGGATTTCTTCACTCCGCCGGCAGCGCTTCTCTCCCCCTTGCCCACAAGAACGTGGTTGTCCAGGCGCAGGTGCTTTGCCATCGCGGCACAGTGTCTGCGGCCGACGATGGAAGACCGTATGACAGTGAGGGCGCCCTCGGGCTCATCGGGATGTTTTCGGAACAGATGCTCGCTGACCACGAGCTGGAGGACCGCATCGCCGATGAACTCCAATCGCTCATTGTCCTGGAGGTTCTTGAGGCCTGATTCGTTCACGTAGGAGGCGTGGACGAGCGCGTTTCTGAGCAGAGAAATATCGCGATACTTGTAGCCGATCCTCTCTTGAAGCTCCTTCAATTTGGTGAGCTGCTCGGAGGGAAAAGGCTGCTTGCGTTTGGGTTGCTTCACGTTTCTTTCGGGCACTGCTCCTCGATGCCTCCGATGGGACAAGGGACCAGATTCTACCCCAGGGACTTCAACCCTGGCGTGTCTTCTTTTTCACGAAAGCCGCAAGAATCTCTCGAACTTCTTTCACCCCGAGAAAATGGCAGAAAATGGGATAAGAAATCAAGCCGCAAACTACCGGAAAGAGAACCCGGCTGATTTGTGCAGAGGCTCCCCTTCCCGGCGCCATCGCCTGCGCGGCCTGCAATGCCAGCACACTGATTCCCCCCATAGCTAAGGTTGCCGCCGCGATCCTCGCCGCGGAGAGAGCCATGTCTTTCCCGCCAATGGGGCCGATTTTTCTTCTCAGAAGATGAAGCAAGATTCCCATCTGAATAGCCGCACACAACGAGGTGGACAAAGCCAATCCCCAAACCTGTTTCATGACAAAGACGGCAAAGCAGTTCATGACAAAGTCGAGTCCGGTGACGCCGAGTGCGACCCTCATGGGTGTTTTGGAGTCCTGAAGAGAAAGGAAGGCTGGGACAATGATTTTGACGGCGGTGTAGGCGAAGAGTCCTACGGCGTAGCACATCATCACCGGCGCAACGGCCGCTGTGTCCGCGCCCCCAAACTCTCGCCTCTGATAGATAAGCCGCACGATGGGCTCCCGCAAAATGACCAGTCCAAGCGAGGCGGGAAGCGTTATCGCCACCGCTTGCCGGACGGCGTAGGAAAAAGTCGTTTTGAACTGCTCCATGTTGCCGGAAGCTCTAAGTCGGGATAGAGATGGGAAGACCGCAACGCCGAGCGAAACGCCAAAAATGGCAAGCGGAAGTTCGACGATGAGGTTTCCGTAGAAAAGTTCGGACGGCGCGCTGGTCTCATGCCCTTTCAGGAAAAAGGCGAGAAACTTGTCCATGACGGCGTTGATCTCAAACACTGCCAGGCTGAACATGCCGGGGAGAAACAGCCGCCAGACTTTGTTCATCGCCTCGGCGTGCAGGTCAAGTCCGGTCGCCAGGGAATAGCCTCTCTCCTTGAGAGGCAAATAGAGCATTGCAAGCTGTATCGCACCTCCGACGAGTACCCCGATCGCCAACCCGTAGATCATTTCCTCCTTCGCAGTTCCCAGGAGGGGGCAGAGAAAGACGAGGGCGCCGATGAGAACGATGTTGTGGACGGCAGGAGAAATGGCGGGAACGAAGAAGTGGTTTAGAGAATTGAGGACAGCCATCCCGTAGCCGGTGAGGGAAATAAACAATAGATAAGGCAACATGAGCTGGCTCAGCTTGGCCACCAGGACGGTCTTCTCCGACGATGAGAATAACAGGCGGAGGCTCTGAAACACGACCGTCATAAGGAGCATCAATGCGACCAGGACCAAGCACATCACCAGCCCAGCGCTGTTAGAAAGCCGAAAAGCCGAACGCTTTCCGCGTTTTTCCATCTCCTCGGTGAAAACGGGGATGAAAGCTCCTCCCAAAGCTCCCTCGCCTGAAAGCCTTCTGAGCATGTTCGGAATTGAGTAGGCAAAGAAAAACGCGGAGGCGGCGAGGCTTGTGCCAAAGGTGCTCGCTATAAGGGCAGTCCGGACAAGCCCCAGGACTCGACTCACGACTGTCGCGGAGCTGAAGATAGTTGCATTTCGCGTTACTCTGGCATTCTCGACCACGTAATCACCTCAGAAAGCCGCTCAGGAACCAAACCGACGAACATGAAGGTCTGGCGCTTCGGGTCAACATCCGCTCCTGTGCGCACCGAACGGGCCAGCTCCCCTCGCGTCACGAAGATGCGAGGAAATGTTCGGCGGCATTATGAGGACTGCCGGCACCCTCTGATCGGGGCTGTCTTCACGGAGGTCCATGGATCGGCCCAAGGAAAGATTTGAAGTTTCTCGGCTATCATTATATAAAGACTTCGGCATGGTAGCAAAGCGGTGGTTCTCAGGAGAGGACATCAAGCCGGAGAATGGAATGCGTTCTCACCCAGCGGCTGTCTGCTGGATATTGAACCTTAACTCGAGCGGAGGTACGACAGATGGCGAACGGAAAAAAGGCACTTCTGAAGAAGGTGATCAGCAAATATGACGGGATAATACCCCTCGAGCCAGCGTGGGTTTGCAGGAGTTTTCTGCCGGCGGGACACAGGCTCGGTTTGGCAAAGTACACCGTTGAGGACCCAAAGAGGGGAGAAGTCTGCGAGAGGTGGTTAGCGTCCATGACGAAGGCCGACAATGCAGTCGGACCCGAGGACGAAGGTCTGAGCTATCTAAAGACAAATGCTGTCGGGGGCGAGGGGCTCCTCCTCAAGGATGCCGTCCTTGCCGCGCCGGAGTTAATTGTTGGTGAAAAGTACGCCGCCTCGCATAGGGAGATGGTCGAGAAAGGGAGTCTGGGACGACTGGCGAAAATTTACGATTTCGCCGTCCGGCTTCCGTATCACCTCCATCAGATGCAGAAAGACGCCGCAAAACTCGGAAGAAACGCAAAGGAGGAAGCGTATTATTTTCCTCCGGGGGTCCCGATGCTCGGTGACGATTCGACGTTCTTCGGGATGCGGCCTGAGCTGATCAGGGCGGGCGTGCACAAGCAGCTTCTGGCCCAATACCTGAACGAATGGCAGGACGGGAAAATCCAAATTTACGACCAGGATTGGATACTCCATTACTCGATTGAACAGAAACTGAAGCACGAGGTCGGGTATTTACTGCCTGCTGGCGGGCTGCACGCTCCCGGCTCGGCAGTGACGATAGAGTTGCAGGAGGATTCCGACGTCTTCGCAATGCTTCAGGCTGTGCTATCCGATGGGACGCAAGTTCCCAAGGAGGCCCTCTGGAAAGACGTTCATCCCGACGACAGGGCAAAATATGGCGTTAACGCGGTTGTGAAGCAGGTGGACTGGGAGCTTGCCGCGGATGCGAATTTCACGGAGCGATATAAGCTTGTTCCCACTCTGAGGCAGGAAAAGAAGGGCGCCGGGAAGGAAGAGTGGATTTACTACGGCGGCAGGAGGCCGAAGTTCACCGGAACGAAGGTTACCGTAAAGCCGGGAAAGACGTTTGTCACGCGGGACAAGGGGGCGTATAACGTCTATGTCTGGGATGGTCAAGGGACATTTGGCGGGCTGCCGATCAGAGGCACAGCAGACCGAGTCGGGGATCACAGCAAGGACGAGTTGCTGGTGACTTACGCGAGAGCGATTCGACCCCTCGAGATGAAAAACACGGGCAGAAAACCACTCATGCTGATTAAGTTTTTCGGCCCGGATATAAACGTGCAGCACCTCCCGCTGGCAAAGGCGTACGAGAAATAGGTCCCTGTCGCCGGCTCCATGGTTGATGTCGGACTTTTAGGTGACCGCCCGATTCGGGCCGGGTTGGGTAACGAGCCGCGAGTGATACCTCGGGAAGGCATTGCGACTCTCGCAAAAAGGTATTGATTTGGCAATTGGAGGTGTGTTAGTGTGAAGTGACATTATGGTCGGGACGTGGCGCAGCCTGGTAGCGCACTTGAATGGGGTTCAAGGGGTCGCTGGTTCAAATCCAGTCGTCCCGACCATGATTTTGACGTTCGTGCTTTTGCCGCTCGTGCAGATTCGCAAACCCAGGGCAAAAGGCTTTTCTGAGATTTCGTGAGCACCCCGACAAGTGTGGCAAAGCGAGGGCGCCGCTGACGTTCCCCAGGAGAATTCCCGTTTCTCCCCTCCCCAATAGAGTCAGCGTGCGACCCTCGTGAATTGTGTTTAGGGACGAACTTGAAATACGCACTCTTAATCTGCGACGGAATGGCGGATTATCCTCTGGAGAAGCTCCAGGGGAAGACGCCTCTTCAGGTCGCCGAAACCCCAAACCTCGACCGGATAGCGAGGGAAGGGGCTACGGGCCTGGCGCGGACAATCCCCGAGAACATGGCGCCAGGGAGCGATGTCGCGGCATTGTCCATCCTGGGGTACGACCCACGAGAGTATTACAGAGGCAGGGGACCGCTCGAGGCGGTCAGTCTGGACCTTCGACCGGCGCCCGATGAGGTAGTCTTCAGGTGCAACCTGGTCTCGGTTGGGGACGGGGTTATGCACGATTACAGCGCGGGCCACATCTCCTCGCAAGAGGCCAAAGTCCTCATCGAAGCCCTCAACAAGGAGATGAAGGTCGAAGGGGTAACGTTTTACCCCGGAGTCAGTTATCGCAACGTCACGACGATCAAGGAGAGCCTGTTACAGGATGGCAAGGGGGAGTTGCACTGCGTGCCGCCGCATGCGATAATCGGGAAAGCCATCGAGCCGAATCTGCCGGTTGGGCAAGGGGCGTCTCTCTTGCGAGAGCTTATGGAGAGGTCTCGCCAGGTTCTCGCCACCCAGTCCGTGAACCAGGTGAAGATTGACCTGCATGAGAATCCTGCGAATATGGTCTGGCTGTGGGGAGGCGGCAAGCTCGAGCGTCCGCCATCTTTCCGCGAAAGGTTCGGGGTGAGCGGCAGCGTCATAGCCGCGGTGGACTTGCTAAAGGGTATTGGCAAGCTCATTGGGCTGACAGCGATAAATGTCCCCGGCGCCACCGGCTATTACGACACCGACTACGACGCGAAAGCGTCGTATGCGGCCGATGCTCTCGAAACGGAGGATTTCGTTTTGGTTCATGTCGAAGCGGCAGACGAGGCTGGGCATAATGCTGACATTCTCCAGAAGATAACGGCAATCGAGAGATTTGACGCGAAAGTTGTAGCGAGAATCCTGGAGAAGCTTGAGGAGTTGGGAGAATATAGAGTTCTGGTGATGCCAGACCATTACACGCCCATATCCGTCAGGGACCACACCCCTGAGCCCGTCCCGTTCGCCATATGCGGGAAGGGCATCACACCGGACAGCGTGAGAGTTTTCGATGAATTCTCGGTGTCCGAAGGCAGCCAGAAGACCGTGGAGGGACACCGACTCATGTCAATTCTCTTCGGCAAGGAAGCAAGGGCATGAGACTGATTGTACAGAAGTACGGCGGCACATCCGTCGCAAACGCGGAGCGCCTGCGCAACGTGGCGCGGAGGATTTGTCGCACCAAGGACGAAGGGGATCAGGTCGTGGTTGTGGCATCCGCCGCGGCGGGCACGACCGACAGGTTAATCTCCATGGCCCACGAAATCAGCGATGATCCCCATGGACGAGAATACGACCAGCTTGTCTCGACCGGCGAACAAATCTCCGTCGCGCTGCTCGCTATGGCTATTCAGGAGCTGGGCTATAAAGCTATATCCATGACGGGGCACCAGGTCGGGATTTTGACCGACAGCACCCACACGAAAGCAAGGATTATTGACATCAGTAGCGAGAGGGTCCTGGAAAAGCTGAAAGACGACCACATCGTGGTCATCGCTGGCTTTCAGGGTGTGGACATCAACGGAAACATCACGACGCTTGGGAGGGGCGGCTCGGACACGTCCGCGGTCGCGGTGGCGGCGGCCCTGAAGGCCGACCTGTGTGAGATATACACCGATGTGGATGGCGTTTATACTACGGACCCGCGGATCGTCCCTTCTGCCCGGAAGCTGGACACGATCAGTGCCGACGAGATGTTGGAATTGGCAAGCCTCGGCGCGAAAGTGCTGCAACTGCGCTCGGTGGAGTTCGCGAGCAAATACAATGTGCCGCTCGTGGTCCGGTCGAGCTTTACGGAGGACCCGGGCACCCTCATTGTACAGGAGACCGAAGCTATGGAAAAAACGAAGATTACAGCCGTGGCGCTTTTGAGGGATCAAGCGAGGGTAAACATTTACAATGTCCCGGATAAGCCGGGAGTCGCCGCAAAGATTTTCGGGACCATTGCCAAGGTGAACGTGGACGTGGATATGATCGTGCAGGCGCAGAACCAGCAGGGCAATCCCGACATGTCCTTCACCATCGCCAAACAGGACGTGAAGAAAACCCAGCAGGCGCTGAACGAAGCGATCAAAGAGGTCGGCGCGGGGGGAATGAGAGTCGAGGAAGGTTTCGCGAAAGTCTCAGTGGTGGGAGTAGGGATGCGAGGACACCCCGGAGTCGCCGCCGAGGTCTTCGGCGCTCTCGCTTCCAGGGGCGTCAATATCGAGATGATCAGCACTTCCGAGATTAAGATTTCCTGCCTGGTGAAGCAGGACATGGGCGAAGAAAGCGTGCGGGTCTTCCACGAATGGTTCAAGCTTGGGGAAGCCCAGGAAAGCGATGAGCCCGAGTGAGCATACCTGACGGCGCCGCGCGCTGCGGATCGCAAGTGTCTCCAGTCCCCATGCAACGATTTGCCAATCCACATCGCTCCCATGGAGATCGCAAAACAATATAATCCTCGGGAAACCGAGGACGGAATATTTGAACTCTGGCGCAAGAATAACCTCTTCCACGCCGAGTCCGGCTCTGGAGGAGAGCCGTACTGCATAGCTATCCCACCTCCAAACATCACCGGCGTGCTCCACATGGGGCATGCCCTCAACAATACCATCCAGGACATTCTCATCCGTTGGAAGAGGATGTCGGGCTTCAACACGCTGTGGTTGTATGGTACGGACCACGCCGGGATCGCCACTCAGAATGCCGTTGAAAAGAGCCTCGCCAGGGAGAACCTGTCCCGGAAAGACCTCGGCAGAGAGAAGTTCGTTGAAAAGGTCTGGGAATGGAAGGAGAAGCACGGTAATACCATCAAGCAGCAACTCCAGAAGTTGGGCTGTTCCTGCGATTGGCAGCGGGAGCGGTTCACTATGGACGAGGGATTGACCCGAGCAGTGCAAGAGGTCTTTCTCCGTCTCTACAAGAAAGGGTACATCTACCGCGGAAATTACATCGTCAACTGGTGTCCTCGCTGCCAGACTGCCCTGTCCGACGAGGAGGTCACCCGCACGGACCAGGAAGGGAAACTCTATTACATCAAGTACCCGGTCAAGGACCGAGACGATTTCATCATCGTCGCCACCACCCGGCCCGAGACCATGCTGGGGGACGTTGCCGTCGCCTTGAATCCAAAGGACAAGCGGTTGCAAGAGCTGAGGGAGAAGGTGGTTCTGCTGCCGGTCCTCGGAAGGGAGCTCGCCGTCGTGGCAGACGATTTTGTGGACCCGAAGTTCGGCACGGGAATCGTTAAGGTAACGCCGGCGCACGATCCGAACGACTTCCTGATAGCGCAGCGTCAGAATCTGCCTTCCGTCAACGTAATGGATGAAAACGCCGTGATGAACGAGAACGCGGGGCCTTACCGTGGTTTAGAGAGATTCATCTGCCGCACGAAGCTTCTGGAGGACCTCGACGAACGGGGGCTGGTCGAGAAGGTGGAGAAGCACACGTATGCCCTGGGGAGATGCTACCGGTGCGACACAATCGTGGAGCCGCGGCTCTCTCTGCAATGGTTCGTCCGAATGAAGTCGCTGGCGGCGCCCGCGTTGCAGGCGGTCCTCGATGGGAGGATAAAATTCTATCCGAAGCGCTGGACGAAGATTTACATCAACTGGATGGAGAACATTCGCGATTGGTGCATCTCCCGGCAACTATGGTGGGGGCACAGACTCCCCATCTGGTACTGCCAGAACTGTCAAGAAGTCGTTGCCTCCATCGTTCGCCCGCAGTCCTGCCCGAAATGTTTGGGAAGCAACGTGAAGCAGGACGAGGACGTCCTCGACACGTGGTTTTCGTCGTGGCTGTGGCCATTCTCGACGCTCGGTTGGCCGGACGAGAATCCGGACCTCCGATTTTATTATCCGACTGAATCGCTGGTTACAGCGCAGGAGATCATCTTCTTCTGGGTCGCCAAGATGATCGTGGCCGGATTGGAGTTTATGGGGGATATTCCTTTCCGGGACATCTACATCCACGGGACTGTCCGCGACGATAGCGGCGCGAAGATGAGCAAGTCCCTCGGCAACATCATTGACCCTCTCGAAATCATCAGAGAGTTCGGCGCCGACGCGCTGCGGTTCAGCATCATCCTGATCACGGCGCAGGGGCAGGACGTGTTCCTGTCCAAGGAGAAGTTCGAGATCGGGCGGAACTTCGCCAACAAGATTTGGAACGCCTCGCGGTTTGTACTGTCCAGTCTGGACGGACGCCCGGAAGTCGCTGGCCTGAAGACGGATTCCCTGTCTGCGGACGACGCCTACATCCTTTCCAGGCTGGACCACACGATTCAAGAGGTGTCAGCCAGTCTGAGAAAATATCGGTTCAGCGACGCCGCGTCTGCCATCTACGATTTCTTCTGGCACCATTTCTGTGACCTCTATATCGAGTACGCCAAACCGAAACTGTTCGGCGAGTCAAGAGAGGAGAAAGAACGCACGCAAAAAGTCCTATACCTGCTCTTGACCGACTCCTTGAAGCTCCTGCACCCGTTTATGCCCTTCCTGACGGAGGGTATCTGGAGTTTTCTACCACGGGACGACACGAGGTTTCTGATGGTCTCCCCCTGGCCGAAGCCTCACAGGTTTCCCCTCCGCATGGAAACCGTGGATATGGTCGCGCGGAAGTACGAGCTGATCCGCCTGGGACGAAACCTTCGCGCGGAGTATGACATACCGCCCGGGAAGAGTGTGAGGTTCGCGGTCAAGCCCTCCGGGGAGAAAGAGCTGGAGTTCGTTATTGCGGAGCGAGAGAACATCGCCTTGATGCTTCGAGCGTCCGAGGTCGCGGTTGACCTGGGCTACACTCCGCCACGGTTGTCCCCTTCGGCTATCACGCCTCTCGGGACAATCTACCTGCGTCTGGAGGGAGAGATTGACGTTGAAGCCGAGGCTGCACGGTGGAAGAAGCAATACGAGAAGGTCAACAGCGACCTCGAGCGAATAAGACGCAAGCTGGAAAACCGCGATTTCCTTGAGAAAGCACCCGCCGAGGTCGTTCAGAAACAAAGGGAACGCCTTTCGGCTCTGACGGCTCAGGTCGAGAAAATCAGGAAGAACCTGGCCCTTCTGCAATAGGGGTCTGTTCAAGGTTTCCCATGCACGGATGGGGGTCCACTTTTGCGAATAGAAGCCTCAAGCCACGCAGCAGCGATTGGCCTCAGCGCCTACGGAGCGCGGCGCCGTTTGAGTTCACAAGCAATTAGCCCTTCAGGAAGACATGGGAGGGTTGCCCTATGAGCCAGCTTGACCCCGACATTCTTGCACGAATTGTGGCTACGGCCATTGAGGAGGATGTGGGACCCGGGGATATTACGACCAACGCCGTGGTTGACAGAAACCGCGGGGCAAAGGCGGAAATCGTCGTCGAGGAGGACTGCGTGGTGGCTGGGCTACCTGTCGCGCATGTCGTCTATGAGACGATTGATGAGGAGCTCGACTTTCAGAAGGAACTCGAGGACGGTGAGCGGGCGACGAAAGGAACCGTCGTCGCAAGGCTGCATGGGTCTGCTCGGAGTATTCTGACAGGGGAGCGGCTATCGCTCAATTTCGTCCAGCGGCTTTCCGGCATCGCCACACTGACGTCCAGGTTCGTCGCCAAGACGAAGCCATTTGGGACCAAGATCATGGACACCCGCAAGACGATTCCGGGGCAGCGCTACCTCGAAAAATATGCGGTCAGGATGGGCGGCGGCTCGAACCACAGAATGGGGTTATATGACATGTTTCTGATAAAGGACAATCACCTGCGAGCCATTGCAGGGGATAAAGCGCAGGCGATTCCAACGGCTATCCGGCGGGCAAGAAAGTTTAACCCCAACGTTCAGGTTGAGGTTGAAGTCGAGAACCTGCGGGAACTGGAGCAGGCACTGAAGGCTCAGCCTGACATCATTCTCCTCGATAATATGTCCGTGTCGGAAATCGAGCAGGCGGTAAAAATGGCGACGGGGGAGGTTCTCCTGGAGGCTTCCGGAGGGGTGACGTTGGAGAACGTCGAGGACATCGCTCGCACCGGGGTTGACTGCATCTCGATTGGTGCTCTGACGACAGCGGCCAGGAGCATCAACATGAAGATGGAGCTGAGCGAATGGGTTTGAACGAGGAACTCATCAGCATCTTCCACGAAAACCGAGGGAGGTTTCTTTCCGGGGAAGAACTGGCCGAGAAGCTCGGCGTCTCGAGAACCACCATCTGGAACCACATCCATCTTCTCAAAAAACTTGGGTACGAGTTCGCCGCCCAGACACACCTCGGCTACAAGCTCCTTGCTGTCCCCGACAAAATGCTCCCGCAGGAACTCCGGCTGCGGCTGAAAACCCGCTTTTTGGGCAAAGCAATCCACTATTATCAGGAGGTTGGATCAACGAACAACATAGCTCTTCAACTGGCGGCGGAAGGCGCGCCGGAGGGGACTGTGGTCCTCGCGGAATATCAGACCGGAGGTCGGGGGCGGTTCGGGCGGAAATGGTTTTCCCCGGCGGGGAAGAACCTCATTTTGTCCCTCATCCTCCGTCCCCCCTTCGCGCCGGGTCGCGCATCACAACTGGGGATAACTGCGGCCGTCTCCGCCGCTGTATGCCTGCGGGACCTGTTCGCTCTCCCCGCCCTCATCAAGTGGCCCAACGACATTTGCGTTCATGGCAAGAAGGCGGGCGGCATACTAACCGAGCTTGTCGCCGAGCTTGACCAAGTTCACCACGCCGTCGTCGGTGTTGGTCTCAACCTCAACCTCGAGAAGCACGAGATTCCTTTGAGCTTGCGTCACAACTGCACTTCCGCAGCCATTGAGACCGGGAAAAAATGCGATCGAGTGGAGGTGGCGGCGCGGTTCCTGAAAGACCTGGAGGACCGATACCGCTGCCTTCTCCGAGAAGGCTTTTCTCCCATCATTGACGAGTGGACGGACCTTTCCCTGACGCTTGGGCGGCGACTGGAAGCGCGCAGCGAGGGACGGACCCTCACCGGATTTCCCACCGGTCTCGACGAGGATGGCAGCCTGCTCCTTCGACTCGATAGCGGCATTACCGCAAGAATCTCTGCGGGCGACATAAGAATCGTCCCCCGCTCCTGACCCCGGCAAGCTAACGCGCTTCATTGGCCCGCAAGACGCCGGGAGTGAGACCGCGTGCGAAATATGTCGCAGCGTTCCCACCGAAGGCACTCCGCACGACTGACACAGAGAAATAACCGCTCCAATCAAAAACTCCTTGCGAAAAATGCACCTTTGCCTTATTCGTCATGGTGTTTCGCGGCGAATCCGGCGACGATGAGTTGTTCAGAAATGGAAAGGCCATGATGCTCGTTTTGAAAAAGGCGGCGAGAATCCCCTACTACGTCATTATCACGGCGGAGTTCATTTTCAAGAAGATCGTTTTCCGCTGCCACATGTGCGGGCAATGCGTTCTGCAATTCACCGGCTTCACCTGTCCCATGCGATGTCCCAAGCAGCTTCGGGACGGCCCCTGCGGCGGGACGAGGGAGAACTCTCATTGTGAGGTGTATCCGGAGCGGAAATGCATCTGGGCGCTCATCTACAACAGGTCGAAATTTCTTGGTCGCATCGGGAAGTTGGAAGTGATTCAGTTCACAATAGACTGGCAGCTCGAAAACACTTCCGCCTGGATCAATTACTTCAGCGGCAGGGACGGCCAACGGGACTTTAAGCGAAATCTCAAGCGGCAGGCTCTGGCAGGAGCGACGGGGAAGCAAGCATGAAAGCATCATCGAACCTGGAAAAGGTTCTTGCGTCGGGCGGCTTCGCAGTGACCGGAGAACTGGGACCGCCCAAGAGCGTTGCCCCTGACCTCGTCAGGAAAAAGGCAAGACTTCTGAAAGGCGCCGTTGATGCGGTTAACATCACGGACAATCAGACGGCGATTGTCCGGGTCTCCAGCATGGCGGCCGCGAAAATCGTCCTAGAGGAAGGGGGCGAGCCGGTGATGCAGATGACCTGCCGCGACAGAAACCGCATTGCGCTTCAGAGCGACATTCTTGGCGCGGCATCGCTTGGGATTAAGAACATCCTCTGCCTTTCCGGCGACCATCAGACGCTCGGCAACCAGCCCGACGCAAAGGGAGTCTATGACATAGATTCCATTCAGCTCGTTCGGTTGGCTAAGCGGATGAGGGACGAGGGGACGCTGCTGTGCGGCGAGGAATTGAGGAACTCAAAGAAAGCGGACCTCCTCCCCCCGAAGATTTTGGTCGGGGCAGCGGCGAATCCGTTCGCGCCGCCGCTCGAATTCCGCATTCTGCGTCTCGCCAAGAAGGTCGCCGCTGGCGCCGATTTCATTCAGACGCAGACGGTCTTCGACGTACCGAGATTCAAGGAATGGCTCTCGCGGGTGGTTGACGCTGGCTTGCACGAGAAGGTTGCGATCCTCGGTGGCGTGATGCCAGTCAAATCTCACAAGGCCCTTGTGTATATGAAGGAGAGCGTTTCGGGGATGTCCATTCCCGATGATTTGATAAAGAGGATCGAACAATCCGGGGACCCTAAGGAAGAGGGAGTGCGTGTCTGCGTGGAGATTGTCCAGCAATTGCGCGAGCTCAAGCCACTGCGCGGAGTCCACATCTCCACGGTCGAATGGGAGGAAATCATACCGGAAGTCGTCAAGCGCGCCGGCCTTGTTCCTCGCCCCGTCATCGCCTGAGCAAATGACAGTCGCTTTGAGGTGGGCTGCTTTGCTGATAGCGCGCTCGCCAAGCACACCGCGCCCATCATGTGCCTCAACGAGACGCCTCCTCGACGGCGCGCCGCACAGCTTCCCTTCGGCTCTGGAGCATAGAATCATTTGGAGCAAGCTCGACAGCTTTCTCAATTGCCTGAAGCGACAACTCGTGATTCCCCAGTCTGAAGAACCCCCGAGATAGCTTGTCGTAGGCGGGCACAAAGTTTGGCCAAATCGAGACACTCCGTCTCAAAACCTCGACCGACTCCGCGCCCCGCCCCAGCTTGTAGTACGTGTCGGCCATAGAGAGAAAGATTCTCTGCGAGCGCGGGTTCAAGGAAAGAGCCTTCTCGTAGTTTCGGGAGGACGAAGTGAAATCGCCCTTCTCCCCGTACGCCTCGCCAAGCTGGAAATAGGCGGAGGCCAATGCAGGGTCCAACTCGACAGCTTTTCGGAAGGCCGGGAGCGCCTTGTCGAGTTGCTTCATTCCCTTGTAGTACACTCCGAGATGATACCACCCTCCGGCGCTTGCCGGTTCGAGTTCGAGAAAACTCGAGCACTCCTGAGCTGCATGCTCGTAGTCCTGTAACAGCAGATATTTCTGAGCGAGCCGCCACCGCAGAGAAGCGTTCCTGGGCATGCGCTGCACGGCAGCAGAAAGCGCCTTGACTTCCGACCTCAGCTCATCGAGGCAGCTTTCGACATCGCGATCGTCCGGATTGAGATTCCTGGCCGTCTCGAATTCGTAATTCAATACGTCCGCGTCTTGATGCATCATCGCCAGAAGTCCGCGGAGGACGTGCCCCGTAGCGGAGGAATACTGCTTCAGAGTGGCCTCGACCTGCTGCGACTCCTCCTGCGTTTCGCCCAAGTCCAAGACATGAGGCAAGACCGGAGAGTGGTGCTTGGAAACCCAACCGAGCACCGTCTCCCAGCAGGCGTCCACATCCCGCTTTATGGCGGCTCCGAACTCCAGAACGGGTTTGTCGTCGGTGTTCAGAGGCGAGCCGCGGGCTATTCTTCGCAGCCCCTCCTCGCCGACCACGAAACAATCCAGAAAGTCATAGACCGTCTGGATATTGACCTCAGCCAGGTCAGAGGAGATGTCCGGCCTTTCGAGCAATTTCCTCGCTCGCCGAAAGCCGACTCGCAGCGGAGACATCGTCCCCACCAATACGGCATGCTTATTAAGGCAGTTCTGCGCCATCCAGAGAGAGGAATGAGGCATGACGGCCTGGAAGCTTTTCACAATCGTCTGAAAATCTTCCGGTCGCAAGTCGAGAGGCACCCAGCAGGACAGAACGCCTCCGGGCTCTAACTGCTTGCGGCATTCTTTGAAATGGTCATACGTGTAAAGAGCCGAGCTTCCGGTGGTGCCCGGATAGGTGGAATCGTTCATGATGACGTCGAACTTCTCGTCCGTGAGCTTCACGAAGTTCTTCCCGTCCATGATGATTTTTCTCAGCTTCGGGTCGCGGTACGAACCGCGATTGATCTTCTCAAAGTACCTGCCCGCTTCGAATATCCCCGGGCATATTTCGACGATGCTGTATTCCTCGACACCGAAACCGAGGCCGACCCGTGAGGTCTCGCCGCTCCCGAAGCCAATTTGGAGAACCTTCTTCGGATTCTCATGGACGAAAAGGGGGACATAACCCTGGAGCTTTTGCGTCGTCCGAAGCATGAGGTCAACGCCCGCCACGTCAACCCCGTCAACGGCAATGAGGCGGTCTCCATCCGGGAGGTCGTGGACGGTTACCGTCCCCGTGGCATCGTCCTTGATGTAAACAATCCGGCTGGGATAATGATAGGTGTTCATCGTCCGCAAGAATACGTCTCGGGGGATGCTCAGTGCGCTAATCACAAGGACTATTGCGGAGAAGACCGCCGCTGGGGCACGAACCGCCGCGCGCCGCTTCTCCGAAAGGAAGACGAGCCAAACGGCGAGCAACAACTGCATCGCTGCGACAAGCAAAAAGCTGTCCCGCAAACCAAGCAACGACGCCATGACAAAGCCCGCGGCAAAGAAACCGAGGACGCATCAGACGGTGTTGCTCGCGTAAACCTCCCCTACCCCGCGTCCAACGGCTTTCCAGGACTGCGTGTAGGCTTTGACCGCAATCGGGAAAGCGGCGCCCATGAGCATCGTCGGGATCAGGAGGATCAGGGAGGAGTCAACGAAATGGGCCAGGATTTCCTTCGAGAAGCTGCCGGAACGCATCTTCCACGTGAGCACGTAGTCAATGTGCCAGAGCTTTCCCAGAAGAGGAATGGATGAGAGCGCCGAAAGGGCTATGAGGAACTCCACTACACCCAGCGAGAAAAGCGTGTTCTTTATTCTCCTCAACAATAGGCGGGCACAGATAAAGCTGCCCAGAGCAATCCCCAAAAGAAAGCAAGTCAACATGGATGCGAAGGCATAAGCGGAGGTACTGAGGACGAAAACCAGGACTCTTGTCCAGAGGACTTCCAGGGCAAGCGCGCAAAATCCCGCGACCCCCACCGCCAGCAGCAAGACCAGCCGCCTTCTGCCGATGTCCTCCACAGCTCCCTTGCCGACGCGCTCGTGGCGACCCACGCTCTGCCCACCAATCGCAGCTTTCTTGCCTTTCTCCGGGGCGCGAGCTGCCTGTTTTGCTGCTAAGGTTGAGGATGCCGCATCCATCGCCGGGTGATAGATGAATCGAGATAGCCCAAACGCCGCCAGACCCACGAAAACGTTCGCCGCCGCTGCCGCATAGATGGTGCTCTCACGCCGAGCATCCTCATCAGCAGGTAGCCGGAAAGAAAAGTCCCGACGACGGCGCCAAGGGTGTTGATCGCGTACAAAGACCCAACGCTTTGCCCAATCCTGTCATCGGTAGATTTGCTAACCGGCTGATTCGCCCACAGTCTGCTCAGGACGGGCAGAGTCCCTCCCATTAGCATGGTGGGAAGAAGGAGGATGAGCGTTGACAGGACGAATCGGACAAGGCTCAGGGGGAAAAACGCAGGATGAAAGCTGCGGAAGAACCAACGATAAAAGAGGTCGGTCGCCCCGAGAATGCTCGTGAACAGAGCCGCACAGACCCTATCCTCAGTTCCAAAAAAGCGTACAGCCTGAGCGGATGCTCGGTCCTATCCGCAAGCCTCCCGAAGAGCCAACTTCCTACCGCTAACCCAAGCATGAAAGCCGTCAGGACGGTGCTTATGGCAGATACCGTATTTCCGAAGACCCCGCCGAACGTCCTCGTCCAAGTTACTTCGTAGATCAGCCCCGTCGCCCCCGAAATGAAGAACAAGGGCAAAACAAGAGTCTTCACGGTCGAGGTCGGAGGCGCATTTCCGGGTTTCCTTGGCACGTTCACTCCTCCATTCCGCAGCCCGCGGAGGCTCACGCGACAAGACCGACGGAGAAACGCCGAAGAGACCGAGAGGTCATGCAGAAGCAGCTTTTCTTCGGCGGCGAAATCGGATGAGGATTTTAACGGTCACGAGGATAGCGGCAATCGCCGCAAACAAGCCGAGCCACTGCGGC
>CAZFAP010000030.1:0-36085 GCA_964516325.1 uncultured Verrucomicrobiota bacterium | reverse complement strand
TCTCTGTTTTGGCTACAGGGAGAGCAATCTAAAGGGATTCCCCGGGATAGTAACCGAGGTAACCCTCCGCTTGCGGGAAGGTCAGCCAGCGGCGATTCGGGAGAAGATGGCGTGCCTCCTGGCCGCCCGCCGTGCTACCCAGCCCATGCGGGCTCGGTGCGCTGGAAGTGTTTTCAAGAATCCGGCGGCTGGTCCCGCAGGGAAGCTGATCGAACTTGCGGGAGCTAAAGGAATGCACCGCGGCGGAGCTATTGTCTCGCGGAAGCACGCGAATTTCATCGTGAATTCTGGCGGCGCCAGCTATTCCGACGTGAAGCGACTGATGGAGGATGTCAGAAATAGGGTGTTGAAGGTTCATGGGGTTGAGCTTGAACTCGAAATCATTGACCTTGGAGAAAACACATGAAAGCGAGATACACCTTAAAGATTCCGGCGAGGATTAACATCTTGGGCAACCCGACGGATGCCAACGAAGGTGATTACCACACCATTTCGGCGGCAATCAGCATTTTTGCAGGCGGAGTCATTGAACCGGCGGACAAATTGACTTTCCAGTTCCTGAAAGAGGGCGACCTGGAGAGTCCGGTTGACTCCCAGACAGCGCGTGTTGGCCAGATCCCCTTCACGCCCGACGACAAATTCAAACTTTTCAAGGCGGCGGTTTCGCGGATGCTGCGATTCTACCCGCCGCTGAAGCTTGAGATGGAAAAAACAAAGGTGAGGATCGGCATCTGGACGGAGGTTCCTCGGCAAAGCGGCTTAGCTGGCTCGTCCATAATCATTCTGTTGATTCTCAACGCCTTGAAGGAGTTCTACGACCTGCCAAAGAGAGAGTTCAACGATTATGTCCTCGCGGAACTCACCCAGAGGATTGAAGAGATTGACCTTGGGGTAACGTGCGGCTTTTCCGACCGGTACGTGACGCAGATGGGCGGGCTGGCGTATGTGGACTACCGCGGAAAGCTGTTCCACAAGAACATATTCGAAGAGCCTTTCGCCACGTACGAGCGGCTTGACGCCCCCATCGAAGAGATGGTCTTCATCGTCGCTTCCAGCGGGGTGGTAAGGGAGTCCGGCAGCGTCCATTCCGTCCTTCGCGGGCGGTATCTCCTCGAATACGAGAAAAAGCTGACGTATCCGGACTACACATCGCCGATCCTCGAAAAGTTCGATGAGGTTGCCAAGACCGCCTGGGTGGGAAAAATCCACCTGCTCAGGGGAGACCTCGAAGCCTTTGGCAACCTCATGAACAAGAACCACCGCCTGGTGAACGAGATCATGCTCTACTGCGGTTTCCCGGACGGGGCGGGCGAGGCGAACAACCTTCTCATTAAGACGGCTCTGGACAACGGCGCCCTCGGCGCCAAGCTAACCGGCGCCGGCGGCGGCGGGTCCGTCTTCGCTCTCGTGCGGCCCAAGGATGAAAAGAACGTCGTTGAGGAGATGGAAAAGGCCGCCAAAGAGCATGGGCTCCTCGGCGCAAGTTTGCATAGAGTCAATATCGTTGAGAAAGGGGCTGTGGTGGCGAAAGAGGGGAAATAAGGCAGGATAGACTACCGTTTTCCCCCTGTGCGGCCGTCAGCAAAAGCTGCCGATACACGCCTCAGAACACGATCCCGCCGGTCGTAACCCGCTGCAAATAGAGCACAGCGGTTTGCCCTCCACCGGCTGACGTTCCCGCCGTTGTACCCGTAGCCGCGGCGCCGGGCATGCCGCTGGAGGTGAACGTTCCCCGAATCTCGGCGCCGTCGCTGCTTATGTAGGCGTAGATGTCTGTCCCCTCGATTGTCAGGACGTTCCCATCAATCTTTCCCTTAAAGCGAGCCAGCCCCGGGAACGAACTGACCCCCGTTACGGTATTGCCGTTTTGGCGAAAGGTGAATTCCATCGGATAGAAGTAATTGCCGGTAACCCCGGGGTCCTTTGCTTCTCCCTCCCAGCTCCCGGTGATGTCCGTAACAGGCGGCAGGAGCTTTCCCCCGTCCCCGCCGCCCCCACATCCGAGGATGCCGCAGAAAGCCATTACCACAACCGCTACAACAGAATATCTCAACGTCCGGCCGAGCATATTTCGTCTCTCCCATCTGATGTGATTTGCTTCATTCTGTGCGAGGCAGATTCCTCCTTTGAGGCACACGCTCAGAGTAGCTGTCTTATTGAGACGACGCACATCATGTTTTGTTCGGGCAAATCCTTTCTGCCCGAAAGCGGCCTCGCGCAGCCGCTGCGATTTAGAATCTGCTCATAGACTACTTTTTGAAAGCCCATAGGGCAACAAATATCTTAAAATGAAATCCCAAGCCGGAGGGCGTTCCCCGGACGGGCAGATTATCGGCGATCCTTTTCACTCCCTCCGCCGGAGAAACGTTGTCCTTCGGGTTCTTTCGGAAGAAGGCGCCTTTGGGAGTCCATTTCGCAAGGTCGGCCCGGGTGCAGGGGGCGTTCGAGATGCAACTATGGAAGCGATAGGATACCAATACCAGCGACCGTTGAGTCTTTCGTGCCGAGCCGCCATTGCCTGCCTCTTATTGTCTCTCGTGCTCGTTGCCGGATTGATGTCCTCTCCGTCTGGAGAAACGGCGAAGAGCGCAGCCGAGCTTATGGAACTCGGCGACGACGCCTTCGCGGAAGGGAGATACCCCGATGCCGTGGAACTCTATCGTTCAGCTCTGGCGCAGGACGAGGGCAATTTCACCGCCCGGCGGAAACTGATTGAGCTTCTCGCCCGCCTCGAGGGAAGAGAGGAGGAGGCAAGGAAAGAGGTGGATGTTGCCCTGGGGATAGAAGACCTTTCGCCTGAGCAGATTCGCCTGATCGCTGAGATATGTTCTGCCAACGGTTTCCCGGACAAGGCAAGGTCGGCTTACGAACTCTTCGTGGAAAAGAACCCCACGGATTCCTCTGCGCTGTGCGGGCTTCTTGAGATTCTTTTCTCGCAGAACGACCTCGAGGCGGCGGAGAAGAGGATCAGGGAATACGAGGAAAATCCTTCCTCGACTGTCGAGGGGTTGGGGGCGATTGCACGGAAATGTTTCCAACGCTTTCAGTATCCCCTCGCCTTGCTCGTGTACGATGGCGTTCTGAAGCGGGACGATGGAAATCTCGCCGCGCTCACAGGGATGGGCGAATGCCTGACGAGGCTGGGGAATTTCTCAGAAGCCGCTGACAAGCTCTCTGCCGCAGCCAAACGTCACCCGGAACGCCCAGAACCGCTGACCGCGCTGGGGGAGCTTTCTCTCCGAACGGGCGATTACCCCAGAGCGGAGGAACCGTTCAAAAAGGCTCTGAGTTTTGACGTGAGAAGCGCGGAAGCGGCGGATGGTTACGCCCGCGTTCTGTTTTCCACAGGCAAATATCACGAGGCTCGAAAAACCCTCACGCAAGCTTTGGAGACTCAGCCCAACTCGCCCGTTCTTCTTGTTTCCTTAGGCCGCCTCCTCCGCTACATCGGCGAGCACGAGTCCGCTCGGAACGCATTTGAGAAAGCGCTGGCGGCGAACCCGGGCTGCGCGGGCGCCCTTGTCGGGTTGGGGATGCTGTACCTGGAAACCGGCAAGCAAGATTTGGCGAAGAGGAGCTTTTCAGGGCTTTACGATTTCTGGGATGCCCATGTCGCGGAGATTGATTCAGTTCATCCGCGGGACATGCTTGCCGTGGCAATTGCGTGCGTGCTGACCGATAACCCTCAGGACGCCATTGACGTCCTGGAGAAAGACCTCAAGAGAGACCCCACCGACACCGAAGCCCTTCTCTGGGAAAGCCGCCTCTTTTTCGAGCGGCATCAGCCGACGGACGCCATCCGCGAAGTTCAGAAGCTCCTCCGCATCAACCCCAATCACCCCGAGGCTCATGCTGCGCTCGCCAGGATTTACGTTGATTCGAGCCAGTACGAGTTGGCGACCGAAAGTTGCGAACGGGCTTTGAAAGCCAACCCGAACTTGATCGAGGCGCTCGACCTCCTCAGTTCAATGCAGATTCTCGATTTCGATTACGACGGGGCAAAACAGACCTTGAACAAGGCGCTCTCAATAAACCCTCGATCTCTTTCAAGCTTATCGTTCCTGGCATCCTGCTACTGGCAGGAAGGCAAAAGGGAGGCCTATGAGGAAGTCAGGAAAAGAGTCTTTGGGATTAACACAGCTTATGCCGATTTCTATTTGACTGTTTCCCGGACATGCGAAAACAAGAGACGGAACGAAGAAGCTATTGGTTTGTTGAAAGAGGCGGTCTCACTCAAGCCCGATTGTGCGCCCGCGTACGCGAGTCTCGGCGTCATCCTCATGCGGGAGGGCGAGGAAGAGGAGGCGGAGAAATATCTCCGGGAATCGTACCGGCTGGACATCTACAACCCCAGGACGACGAATTTCATCAATCTTCTCCAGTACATGAGGGAGAATTTCGAGAGTACCCGGACCGAGTATTTTCTGGTCAAGTGGGACAGGGAGAAAGATGCCCTGCTCGCTCTCTTCTTGCCGGAATACCTCGAAAACCTGTACTCGGAAATATGCGGCGAGTTTGGCTATCACCCGAAGAACCCGACCTTGGTGGAAATGTTCGATTCCCACGACCAATTCTCCGCGAGGATCATCGGGCTGCCGTTCATTGCAACTGTCGGGGCAAGCCTGGGAAAAGTGGTGGCGGCGGATTCTCCGAAAAAAGCCACCTTCAACTGGAAGGATGTCCTGCGGCACGAATTCGTCCATGTCGTTACCCTTCAGCAGAGCAAAATGCAGATACCGTTCTGGCTAACAGAAGGACTTGCCACGCGCCACGAGCAATCGCCTTTGCCAGCCGAATGGGACGGGCTTGTCGCCCGGATGCTCTATCTGAATCAGATTATCCCGTTAAAGGACCTGAACAGCTACTTCACTCGGCCCAAGACGCCGATGCACAAGCAAGCCGCCTACGCCGAAGCGCATTTGATCTGTCAGTACCTTTACGAGAAGTATGGCCCTCAGGTTGTCCAGAAGATGACTGAGAAGTTCGGGGAGAACCTCACCACCGAAGGGGTGATTCAGCAGTGCCTTTCGATGAGCCTGGCGGAATTCGAGCGGCAAATCGCGGAATACATCTTCTCGAAAGCGACCGAAATCAAACTCGCTCCTCTGTTTCTGCCGGAGGACCGGAAGTCAATCGCGGAAAAGTTGAAGGAGCATCCGGAGAGTTCGCTCCAGGGCGTGGCCCATGCGAGATGCTTATATGATCAAGCTGCTGTGCTCTCCGACGGCGGCCAGATGCTCGACGAGGCTGTGCAAATCCTGACGCAGACGATTGAACGTGACCCCAAGGCTCGCGGCGCCTACTCAACTTTGGCCGAGATTCACTTGTCGCGCCAGAAATACGAGGACGCGAAAGACGCAGCCCTCAAGGCGATAGCGCTTGACGAGAAGGACTTCCTGGCGCGCCGGACGCTGGGGTTCGCCTACGAAAAGATGGGCAAGAAAGAAGAGGCAATCGAGGAATTCCTGAAGGCAGCCGAAGTCTATCCCCGTGCGCCGGGCGTCTGGCAGGCGCTGGCTCGGCTTTACTCCGAGGAAGGGGACGAAGAAGGGAAGATTCGGTCGCTGGAAGGGCATTGCCGCTTTTTCCCGAAGGACATGGAATCCTTGAAGAGGCTGGCGCAGATTTACGTCTCCCGGAGGGACTACGACAATGCCGTGCAACTCCTGGAGCGAGCTCTGAGCTATAACCTTTACGATGTTGAGATTTACAGGCTTATGGTAGAAGCGCTCCGAGTGAAAGCCGACGAGAAATCAGCAACGAAGTACGCGGGGATCGGCGCCGAGGCAGCTTACATCTCGGCAAAATCTCTCGTGCCCTTTCAAAAGGACCGAGTGGTGGGATTGCTGAAACTCGCGCTCGAACTGAACCCGTCGCATGAAGGAGCCAAGAGCCTCCTCCGCCAGCTCACCGAATCGGGCCCATAGACGGGCAGCCCGAGTGTGGCGATTCAGAGGTGGATAGCAGTTTCTCACGTAAGGCCTCAGTCTCGGCAGGGGCTCACCGCGAAGAGCGCAGAGGATACATCTCTGCCACGCCCCGCTTTTTCGGGACCCGCGAAGCCCCCTCTGGCACGCGGGGCGGGGCGGGCGGCGCATGCCGCTTTCCCAAGGGCTATGCTGTCTCTGCGATGTCTGCGTGCTCTGCGGTTCCATCCCCATGCCAGAGCCCCCGGATTCCGCATGAGCTTCGCGCCCCATACCTGAGGCACTACCTTCTCACCGAGAAACCGCTTGAATTGGACAACGTTTTTTGACATCCTTCCGGCTCAGTAGTCCCAGGGCCGCCCTCGCAGCTTCTGGGGGTGAGTTTGTGTCCCATCCCGGGCACGCGGCGAAGAAGGTTGTGCGCGCAGCTCCGGTTGTTCAAGAACCGATTTACACGAAGAGTTTTGGTTATGACGGAGGACGACAAGACAGGAGCGCCTGATCCTGCATCAGCCGAAGAGCTGGGGACGAAGTTTCACATCGGTAAGCCCATAGACCCTCAGCACCTCGAGCAGGAAAGAAAATCGCTCGAAGAACTCAACAAGAAGCCCTTCCTCAAACGGATCACCGGTTTCAGCCGGTTTACGGGCCCCGCCTACATCCAGAGTGCGGTAACGCTCGGAGCGGGGAGCGCGGGTAGCTGTCTTATCGCAGGCTCGACATTCGGCTACCGCTTTTTGTGGGTGCAGCCGCTGGCGATGGTCTTAGGGATGTTCATGTTTTTCGCCATGGCGAAGCAGGCACTCATTGTCCGGCGTCGTCCCTACGAGGCGATCACGAAGGAAATCCATTTCTCGCTTGCCTTCCTTTTCGGGCTGAGCGCGCTTCTTGCCTCCGTGATATGGCATTTCCCCCAGTACTCTCTCGCCGGGGACGTTGCTAACGACATCGCTGGGCTTGCGACCGGGACCAAAAGTCCTATCCCGGCGTGGGTTCTCGGACCGGTTCTTCTCGGCTTTTCAACGTTTGTCACGTGGAATTATGGGAAGGGACTGAAGGGAATACGGATTTACGAGCGGATGTTGAAAATCATGGTCTGGGTGATTGTGGCGGCGTTCGCTCTGGTGGTTCTCAAGACCGGCGTCAACTGGAAACAGTTCTTCGCGGGGTTTGTTCCGAAAATGCCGCGCTTCCCTGACGGGTCGTTCGACCGCGAGCAAGCCAACGTGATGATCGCCCTTCTCGGCGCCACCGTCGGAGTGAACATGGTTTTCCTCTACCCCTACACGCTCCTGGCGAGGGGATGGGCAAAGGAGCACAACCGGCTGGCATATTATGACCTTATCGTTGCGATGCTCGTGCCCTTCGTTCTTGCGACCGGGCTGGTTATCCTGGCCACCTCAAATACCTTGCACCAACGGGGGGTCATCGAGAGCGGGAACAACCCAGAAGATAGGTCGGTTATAGTCAACGTGGGAACTGTGGCCCCCAAAAGCAACCTGACGGTGAGCTTTGATGCGGTCATCTCGAAGGAGTTGGGCGCCGACGTGAAGGAGGTCTCCTCTCAGGCGGAAGTAACCTGCAAGGAACTTCCACCACGAACCAGCGATGATCCGGATACGCCAGCGGAGGGTGATCCAACAGTAACATCCTTAGCGCAAGAGATGCTGCAAGCGAAAAAAGGGAAACCGACCGCGAAGCCCCCGCAACTCGCGGTCGCCAACCGCGACAGACTCCTCACCGACCGGGACAAAAACGGCGTCCCCAGCCCCGGTGACACGATCCGCTACGACGTGAGAATCGAGAACAACGGGCAGAGCGCCCTGAGCGGCCTAACTTTTCGAGCCGTGCCAGACGCGAACACCCGGCTTGTCTCTGGGAGCGTCGAGAGTCGAACCATCACCCGCAGCGCTGTGGAGGCCGCCAGGGTTCTTGCCCCGTTAGTCGGGGCGGCTTTCGGGCGTCTCGTGTTTGGGGTGGGCATGCTCGCCATCGCGTTATCCTCCATTACCGTTCACATGCTGATGTGCGCCTTCATTGTGTCGGAGATGTTCGGCATTGACGCGACCGGCTGGAGGTATCGGCTGATGGTTCTGACGCCCGCCATCGGCGCCTTCGGCGTAACCTGGAAAGACCTTCCGTTCGGAGTGGGCGTCTTCTGTTCTTCTCTGTGCATCGTCTTTCTCCCTCTGGCTTACATTTCCTTCATGGTCCTTCATAACAAGAAAAGCTACATGGGCGAGGCGATGCCCAAGGGAGCAAAGCGCGTTTTCTGGAACGCGGGCATGTCTCTCGCAATAGGGATTGTTACACTTTTCGCCGTCGTTACCGTGGCTATAAAGTTCGGCGACCTGAAGAAACGGCTCCAGGCGCCGAAGCAAAAGGCCGCGGCGGGCAGCGTGAGCCCAAGGCTGCGCGAGTCGGCAGGCTGATTCGATGGCCGGCGATACGGTTTTTTGTGCTTCATGCCCAACTGGATTACTATTCTCTAAAAGAATGACCAGCGGGTGAGGCGGTACCAGGGGGGCCCGCAAAGTATGGAGATGGAGCTTCCGTATGCATATATCTTGCGCTCCCTGCGGACGAAAGAAGTTGTGGGCGGCATTCGTGTGCGCGGCTGCCCTTTGGATGGCGATATGCGAACCCCTGTCGTTTGCCAGCGCCCCGGATAAAGCGGCGGATCAGGACGCAGGCAAACAGGTTGTTGTCAGCTACTCCTTTGTCCCCCCGTCAGTCGAAGTCGTGAGCGGACGTGCTCGCTTGAACATTCCGGGCTTGCCTCTCTTCGTCCAGGAAGGCAAACCGATAGTCCCCTTCAAGACCGCGAGGATTCTCCTTCCCCCGTCCGGTGCGATCGAACGCGTCCGGGTTACTCCGTCCGAACGAAAGGTTCTTCCGGGACGCTTTGAGCTTGAACGAGGGCAGGCTCCTCAGCCAACACGGTCTCCGGCACAGGTCGGAATCTCTGGTGCATCGTCCGGCGCCGAACAGGATGGGCTTTTCCCCGGCTCGCTTTACGAACTCGCGTGCGTGCAGAAACTGCGCGGATATCGGATCGCCATCTTGCGTCTCTATCCCGTGCAGTACGAGCCAAGCACCGGGCAGGTGAGCTATTACGAGACCTTGACCGTCCGCCTCTCACTTTCTTCGATCGCTGGGCTGACCGCTAAGCCCGCTGGCTCGGGCATGTTCCGCGGTTACTCGCCCGACGAGGCAAAAGTGAGGAGGTTCGTTGATAACCCTGCCGCGTTGAAGACCTATCCTCGCCCTGACGGCGATCGGTGGCAAAGCGTTTCCATCCTCCAGGGGAAACAGTCCGCCCTGCAAACCGAGAAGCCCGCTTCCTGCCAGTATCTCATCATCACACAAGCCTCCTACTTTCAATACTTCCAGCCCTTGCTTGACTGGAAGACTCAAAAAGGATTGACGGGCAGAATCGCCGCTGTGGAGGAGATAAAGGACGCCTATGACGGGGCGGACTTGCAGGAAAAAATCAGGAGCTTCATCTCGGAGTGCTACACGAATTTCGGAACCGAGTATGTCCTTCTTGGCGGCGACACGCACATAATCCCGCATAGGGGCGCCTATGGGGAGGTCGGTTCCTATATTGACTCCTACATCCCCTCCGACCTGTATTATGCCTGCCTCGACGGCAATTGGGACCACGACGACGACCGGATTTACGGTGAGTTCGGAGATGGCGAAGACGGCGGCGAAGTTGACCTTATCGCCGAGGTGTGCGTCGGGCGCGCCCCGGTCAGCAGCCCGTACGAAGCACAGAATTTCGTGAGCAAGACGCTCCAATACGAGATTCATCGGTCGCCCAACCTGTCCGATGCGCTCTGGGTGGGTGAGGCCTTGGACAGCAAAACGTGGGGCTGCGATTCCAAGGAGGAATTGGTCGTGTTGCTCCCGGAGACATTTGAGCTGACCCGGCTATACGAAAAAGACGGGACCTATTCGGAGGCGGGGGTCATCGAAGCGCTCAACGCGTCCCCTCACATCGTGAATCATCTGGGGCACTCGACGGACCAAATGGTCCTCGGACTTTCGAAATCCGACGTGGACGGACTCACTAACGAGTTCCCCTTCTTGTTGTACAGCCAGGGGTGCGACGCAGGGGCGTTCGATTCCGACGATTGCATCGCCGAGCATTTCGTCAAGAACGAGACCGGGGCTTTTGCGGTCGTCGCCAATTCCCGCTACGGTTGGTATTCGCCCGAAAGCACTCTGGGCACCTCCCAGGTCTTTGACCGGGAATTCCTCGACGCCATTTTCAACAAAGGGGTTACAAATCTCGGCAAGGCTCTTCAAGAGTCCAAAGAAGTCAACATCGGCGACGTACTTCAAACCGGCTCCACCCGCTGGTGCTATTTCGACTTGAACCTCCTCGGCGACCCGGAGACGCCTCTTTTCACAGCCACAAGCGAAGGTCTGTTGAAATTCGACAGCCCCCAGTACTCCCCCAGAACGCCCCTGAAGCTCTCCATTGCCGACATTGATTTGAACGCCAACCCCCTCGTGACCGAGCAGGCGGCGATCACCTTGAGGAGTCCCAAAGACGCCGAAGCCGTCTTTGCTCAGGAGACGACCTCGAACTCCGGGCTTTTCGTCATAGAGGTACCCCTTTCCATGGACTCGCCGTTGCTCGATGGAGTTCTGCAAGTTGAGGACGGAGACAGGGTGGAGGCGATATACGAGGACGCGGACGACGGGACGGGCGTGCCCAAGACCGTGACCGCGATAGCCGCGATTGACGCCTCACCCCCGACGGTATCCAACGTGAAGGTTGTGGACCTGAGAGATAGCTGGGCGGTTATCGAATGGCAGACGAACGAGCCGGCGACCGCAAGGGTAGATTACGGCATATCATCTCCCTTCTCGTCATCCGCCTTTAGCGATGTCGTTACCAACACCCACAGAGTGGTCGTGAGCGGGCTGGAGGAGGAGACGTCGTACCGGTTCAACGCGGCGGCGATTGACGTCGTCGGAAACGAGACGGTTGACGACAACAGCGGCCAGCACTATTCGTTTTGGACCCGGCGCCGAGTTCTCATTTTCTCCGACGACGTGGAGGAGGGAAGCCCTTCAGCGCAGGGACAATGGTCTTTCGAGGTCGTCTCCGGCGGCGTGAGCGCCTGGCAGATAACAACCAGCGATTTCAAGTCGGGGACGGCTTGCTGGCATTCCGACGATTACGGCTCGCCGTCCGCGAACGCGCTGGATACGCCGCTCATTGACCTCCGGGGTATGACCAAAGCCCACCTCTCTTTCTGGCACAGGATGCTTGCGGAAACCGATTGGGACGGAGGCTTCGTCCAGGTCCAGCGCGAGGACACACAGGATTGGTGCTCCTTGATGCAGGAGCAAATGGTGGAGGGGACTCCTCTCGTCACCCTCAGCACCGGCAACCCTTCGGGACCTGTGCCGGGATGGAGCGGCAACATCCCCTGGGAAAGGGCGACGTTCGACCTCGCGGACTTTGTCGGCGACAGGATCAGGGTTCGGTTTCGGATGGAATCCGACGACAACACGGACGTCGGCGAGGGGGACGGTTGGTACATAGACGACATCATGGTGGTCAGAGCCATGGGGACGGTCAACCTGGACAAGCTCTTCTACAGGCTGGGCGACACGATCATCATCACGGTCCTCGCCCCCTCCGCCAACATTTACCCGGAGGCTGCGGAGTCGGTCTTAGTTGACATATCGAGCACACTGGAGAGCGTTCCGGAAATCGTTACTCTCACCGAGACGGAACCAAACTCCTCGATTTTTGTCGGACAGATCCCGACCGCCAAGGGGAAAAAAGAAAACGACGGCAGGCTGGCCATCGCGAACAACGACACCATCACGGTCTCCTATTCCGGGGCGGAGCCCGCTACGGCCATCGCCGACCTTTCATCTCCGACGATAAGCGGTGTCCAATCAACGCAGGTTACGGACTCCTCCGCGATTATAAAGTGGCAGACGGACGAAGAGTCGAGGGGGGCGGTCTATTGCGGAACGGATTTGACACAGTTGAGCCGGGTCGCTTCGGAACCGACCCGAACTGCCGTGCACCAGCTCACCCTCACCGACCTCACGCCCAGAACCGTCTATTATTTTAGGGTCGAGTCCATTGACCGAGCGGGCAACACCGCCGTGGACGATAACGGCGGGAAGTTCTTCAAGTTCCTGACGCTCGGCTTCGCCCAGGGAGGAATCATCCTCGAAGATACGGTATGGGAGTACGTGGACGGGCATCCTTACGTGGTTAATGGCAGTCTGTACGTAGGGACCGGGGAGGACCTGAGGCCGGTTACCCTGACTATCGAGCCCGGCGTCGTGGTTCAGTTCAAAACCGACAAGAGAGATATGGTCATACGGGGCGGGATTATCGCGCGCGGCGTTACGTTTGAGTTTGACCTGCCGAGCGGGAGAGTCGCCCACATGATTTTCGAGGAAGGCGCCTCGGGGATCATTGATAACTCGGTGATCTCCGTCCTGGGTTCCTCTGGTGAGCTGGCGGGCGGAATCGAGTGCTACAGCTCGAACATCGTCTTCACGAATAACATTGTCAGGAACGCCTACTACGGCTTTCATTGCATGTCCTCTTCTCCAAAAATCTCAGGAAACACATTCATCGTCTGCAACTACGGCGTCTTTCTCCACGCCGCTGCGGGCAGTTATTCTTCTCCTGAGATCACGAATAATGAGTTTCTCAACTGCGACTATCCGATTTTTTCCGAGGAGAGAACCCACCCCGTCATGTCGGGCAACGTCTTCGACGGGAATACGTATGACGGCCTCGTTCGCGGCCCCTTGACCGAGGACGCTGTCTGGCCAGCCTACGATTGTCCGCAGTACCTGGTCGGTGATCTGGCGGTTCCGGCGGGCAAGACTCTTTCGATCTCGCGCGGGGCAACCGTCCGGTTTGCTCAGCCCGGCGCAGACGTCTTCGTTTCGGGGAACCTCTACGCGGAGGGCGTAACCATCGAGTTTGCGGTGCCAGCGGAGCCGCGGACGTCTCTGACGTTCGCCTCGACCAGTTCAGGGAGTGTTCGGAATTGCCGCCTCGTCGGTAAAGCTCCGGATGGCGCTCGCACCGGCGGAATCAAATGCCAGTCTTCTGCGGTTTCCCTCACGGGAAATGTCATCACAAATACTTACTACGGCGTCTTCTGCGGCCCCTCGAAATCGCCTCTGATCGCCAATAACACCATCGTGGACTGCGAGTTTGGCATCTACGCGCCCGACGCCATGCCAAGGATCATCAACTGCATTCTGTGGGACAATGGGGATGACCTCGTGGGGTGCACCGGGACCTTCCTCGACACAATGGACGGGGACCTCGGAGAAGGCAACATTTCCCTGGACCCGTTGTTCCGAGACCCTGCCGCCGGTGATTTTCGGCTGCAACCCGGGTCTCCCTGCATTGACTCAGGGGCAACCGAAGCAGCCTCTCTCCTCGACGCCGGCGGTTACTTGCGGTTGGATGATCCGGACACGCCAAATACGGGCGGCGGGCCGCGTCCCTATTTCGATATCGGCGCCTACGAGTTCGTCGTGGATGCCGATGCCGACTCCATTTCCGACCAATGGGAGGCCGAGCACTGGTTCAATGCCTCCGATGCCGCCGATGCTCTTCAGGATGCGGACGGAGACGGGGAATCCAACCTCCAGGAATACCTCGCCGGCACCGACCCGCGGGACTCCTCGTCATTCTTCCGCGTTACGACTCTGTCTCCGATTCTGCAAGAGAACGGCGGGGTTTTGATAACCTGGCCCACGGTCGCCGGACGCACCTACACAGTTTTCTACGCCGAGATGTTGTCGCCGCCGTGCGGAAGGAAAGGGCCGTTCAGTGGGCAGGCAGACGCGGCCTTGCCGGACCTTACGATGTGGAAGCCGTGTGCAGAAGCGATAGGCGGCACAGGCAAGTTCATGTCTTTCCTCGACGCAGGCGACCCCACGAGAAAGGCGCCTGTTGATCCCCTTGTCTCCGCCCGCTTCTACCGGGTGGACGTGAGATAGTCTGCCCAGTTTCTGGTCTCGGGGCGGGTGCGGGGACAGAAAATCGGGCTCCCCAATCACGGGCTGCGATCGGGAGTCCTATTTCGAGGGCCCCGCCTCGAAGGGCGCATCCAGATATAGAAGCTTCTTTTCGGGGTTGATTGTGAGAGAGGCGCCCCGAAGAGCCCCCATTCCCACGCACGAGGATTGCCCGTCGCTGGCGACCGCGGAGACTCGCCGCTTTTGCCCAAACCAGTTGATGTGCCCCGCGAAAAGCTCGGCGGGCTTGACCGTTCCATCCGAAAACTCGACGTTCACCGATCCCCGCAACACGAACCCGAGGGACATCAGGATGTTCCTGGGCATCCATAAATCGCCGGTGAAAGCCGTATTCACGACCGCCTCGAACACCTGTCCGGTTGCCGCTTGAATCCGGATTCTCGGACAGCCGAGGGTATCGAAGTATCCGTCAACTCTCACACGACCACCTTGTGCCTGAACGAAACAGCCGCCGGGGAACCGATTCGCACGACGTGGAAATCGGCGTTGGGGAAGCTCAGTTCACCTTTTTCGAGCGCCTCGAGGATGGAGGCGCCGATGAAATAGCTCCCGGTCGAAGGCTCGATTGCCACGAAGCGCCGGTTGGATTCCGGCTCAAGCAGCTCTTTCAGCTTTGCGTCGTAAACTTCCTGCCCGGCTTTTGCGATTTTGTCAAGAACCACGCCTCAACCCTATGCAAATTCGCCCATGTAAGGCCTCAGTCTGGAGAGGAGATCACCGCAGAGAACGCGGAGACCGCCGAGAACGAACGGGGTCATGAAGGCCCCTCTGCGATCTCTGCGTCCTCTGCGGTTCCATCTCTACGAGACCACTGCCCGGGTGGTCCATGACCTTCCCGACCCGTGACTGAGGGATAGCTCGCCGATGTGCCCCGCCTTCCTCTCCCGGCGCCGCTCGGCGTCATGACGATCCATTTGTGCGCCAGAAACTAAACAACACCCTTCCGTCAGTGTCAACAGAAAAATCCCAACCCGTGTAATCCCTCAGTTATGGGCGGTGTGGCCCTGGGGCTCCGCGGTAAAAAGCGGCGGCTTGTGTGGTGGCATGGGCATCTTGCCCATGATCCTCTACGGGCGAGACGCCCGTGCCACGACCTCCACTGCTTCCATGCGGTGCCCGGGGGTCCCGGGACACCGGTGGCCCCCGCCCGAGAGTGAGGCATTACGCGGACACAAAAGTTTCGCTTGACTTTGGGGGATCAGTATCGTAGGAAATATGTGATAAGCCGGGAGTCGGGGGGCAGGATAAGGCGCCGACTATGCTTGACAGGCCTTTCTTGGGCAACCACGGCTCTACGTTTTCGGAGCAACCGGAGGCGTAGGGCCTTTCTGTTTCATCGCGGGGCTCGTAAACGAAAGCCCCGTTCGAATTGGCAAGGTCAGTGCAATCCTATCCACTTCCGGAGGGCCACGAGATGAAAGAGGGGGGAAACAGCAAGGACGAACTTCTTGAGGAATTGAGCAGGCTTCGCCAACGTGTGGCGGAGCTGGAGGCGGCGGAGAAGAGACGTGACCACGCGGAGCAAGCTCTCCGAAAAAGCGAAGAGCAGCTTCGCCTCATAGCCGACGCGTTGCCGTTCCTCATCTCCTACGTTGATTCCCAGCAGCAATACCGTTTCAACAACAGAGCGTATGAGGACTGGTTTGGTCATCCGCGCGAGGCTGCTCTCGGCAAGCACGTCAGAGACGTCCTGGGCGAATCAGCGTATCGAGCAATCCAGGAGCACATCGAAGCCGCACTGTTGGGCCGGAAGGTAACATACGAGAGACTTGTACGGTACAGACATGGCAGCGAGCGGTGGATCAACGGGACGTACGTGCCGCACGTTGGCAGAGACGGGAAAGTCCAGGGCTTTTTCGCCTTGGTCGCGGACATTAGCGAACGGAAACGGGCAGAGCACGCCCTGCAAAAGGCACACGACGAGCTCGAGGGGCGCGTCCACGAACGCACCGCCGAACTCGCGGCGGCCAACGAGGAGCTTCAGCGCCAAATCGCCGGGTACAGGCGCGCGGAGCAAGCGCTCCGGCAGAGCGAAGAAAAATTCCGCCTGGTTGCGGAAAATGCCACCGACGTCATCTGGACCATGGATATGGACCTTCGGCTTACCTACATAAGCCCCTCCGTTACGCGTACACGAGGTTATACCGTTGAGGAGGCTATGAGGCTAAGACTCGAAGACATCATGACCCCACGTGCCTTCGAATTGGCTGCGAGGGTTCTGAAGGAGGAGCTTGCACTGGAGGGGACAGGTAAGGCGGACCCCAAGAGATTTCGCGTACTGGAGCTCGAGCACGTCTGCAAGGACGGGTCCATCGTCTGGTCGGAGGCAAAGATGTCTTTTGTGCGTGACCCAGAGGGCCGACCCGTCGGAATTGTCGGAGTCACGCGCGACATCACGGAGCGCAAGCGGGCGGAAGAGAAGGAGAAGCAGCTCCTCCGCGACCTATCGTTTCTGTCGCAGAGCGCCATGGGGTTTGTGGAGCTTTCGCCCGAGGACGACATCTATCAGTTCATAGGCCAACGGCTGATGGAACTGGCAGCCGACGCCCTTGTTCTGGTCAACTCCTACGACCGAGCGACCGATACCGTCTGCCTTCGGTCAGTACTCGGTCTTAGCAAACATGCGAGTGGCGCTCTGAGAATCTTGGGGAGAAATCCTGTCGGGATGACTCTGAAGATGGATGAAGAGGCAAGGGCAGCGCTTTCTACCGGGAAGTTGGTCAAGGTGCCCGGGGGCTTCTACGAGTTCACCTTCAGGCGTGTCCCGAAGGGCGTGTGCTATGCCATCGAGAAGCTTCTCGGCCTTGGAGACATATTCTCCGTCGGCTTCGTGAGGGAGGGAGAACTGTATGGCAACGCGAACATAGTCCTGCGCAAGGGAGCCGAGCTGGGTCGTCGGGAGGTCATCGAGACGTTCATGAATCAGGCAGCGGTCGCCCTTCACCGCAAAGAGATGGAGGAGGCGCTCGCCAAAGAGCGCAACTTGTTACGCACGCTGATAGACAACCTGCCTGGCTGCCACATATTCGTTAAGGATGCTGACAGCCGTTTCATCACCACGAACACAACCCACCTCAAGACCCTCGGAGTCAAAACGCTCGGGGACGCCATCGGGAAGACCGACTTTGCGTTTTTCCCGCGCGAACTCGCGCAGCAGTATTACTCCGACGAACAGAATGTCGTCCTCTCACGACAACCCCTGCTCGGCCGGGAGGAGCTTGTGATAGATAGAGACGGCAAGAGCGGATGGTTGCTGACGACCAAGGTGCCTTTGCGGAACGGCCACGACACCGTCATCGGGCTGCTCGGGATAAGCCATGACATCACCGACCGCAAGAGAGCAGAACAGGACAGACAGCGGCTTCAGGAGCAATTGGCTCACGCTCAGAAGATGGAGGCTTTGGGGACGCTCGCCGGAGGAATTGCCCACGAGTTCAACAACATTAACGCAGTCATTCTTGGATACGCTGACCTGACCCTCCAGATGGAAGAACTGTCAGAGGCTGCCCGGCGAAACCTCGAGATTGTCCGGAGGTCCGCAGAACGCGGCGCCAGCCTGACCAAGAGCCTGCTTGTCTTTTCGAGGAAAGAGGTGGGAGAAAAGAAACCCGTCAGCCTCGGGGACATCGTGGACGAGGTCTTGAAGATGACCGGAAAGGAGTTCACGAGCGAGGGGATAGAGGTGGTTGTCAAGCACTCCTTGCGGGCGCCGCTTGTCATGGGCAACCCCGGCATGTTAGTGTCGGTCGTGATGAACCTCGTCGTAAACGCAAGGCACGCCATGCTCAAATCGCCGGTGAAGAGGCTTACCGTCCAGACCGGTTCCGAGAAAGGGAGACCTTTCATTCGGGTTGAGGACACCGGCTGCGGCATACCGAAGGAGCACCTCTCTAAAGTCTTTACGCCATTCTTCACGACGAAGGGCGCCCTCGCGGGCGGAGAAGCCCCCGACGGAAAGGCTCGTGGAACAGGACTGGGATTGAGCGTGTGCCACAGCATCGTGGAGGGGCACGGCGGCGACATCCAGCTCAAGAGCCGGATAGGGAAGGGAACGAATTTCACTGTT
The DNA here is from genome assembly GCA_964516325.1 of uncultured Verrucomicrobiota bacterium. GTDB lineage: Bacteria > Auribacterota > JABMQX01 > JABMQX01 > JABMQX01 > CAZFAP01. The sequence goes on along the minus strand of CAZFAP010000030.1, from coordinate 18,037 downwards.
TATCTTCCCGCCATGGCGAAACGTGAGGCGGCGCGACGCGAAATGCGGGCAACGAAAGAACAAACGACTCCGCGCGTGCTAATCGTGGACGACGAGGAAGCAATCGCCAACCTCCTGGCGGACATCTTGTCCCATGCAGGGCATGCCGCGGACAGTTTCACCGATCCGAACGAAGCTGTCGAGGCTCTCCGGCGGGAGAATTACGCTGTGGCGTTCGTTGACCTCCAGATGCCCGAACTCACGGGCGAAGAGTTCATCGCGGCTATCAACGACCTTCCCGACGAGAAGAAACCGTTGACGGTGATTTTGACCGGGCGGCTCGACATTACAGAAGAGCATTGCGCGAGCCTTGGGGCCTTTGCGGCGCTTCCCAAGCCTTTCAGCGGCAGCCAGGTTCTCGAGACCGTCAATAAAGCGCTCGCCGCCAGAAAGCAGTCGTCTGGCGAGAAACAGGTCCCCGGAAGGGGCATGGACAAGTAGGTGCGACCGCACGTCATTTCGACGATCTACGCCACAAACCCGGACCCGCACCGGCGGGAACCCCGCCTTGTGCTGTGATGCCACGCTCTCCTGCCAGGGAATGCCGGGCAATTTCCTATTGTAGGGTTCGTCCTGTCCGAATTCCTTGGACAGGATTCACAGGATAAACAGAGTTGCGGATTAACCACGGATACGCGCTCATCGACACTTTGCAGTCTATCCGCGTTCATCGGCGGAACGAAACACGGTACCACCTTCTCCCCGAGACCGCGAGGTTGATTTGTCAACCGCCCGATGCCCCCCATGGGGGGCATCCTCCCCTCCCCCTCAACCTCCTCATCACCTCACCACTCAGGTAACTCAACCTCCCATACCCCTGTCTACCTTCTACGTGTATAGTGCAAAAAACATGACTACCCAGCCGCGCTCTTGCTCTCGATACGCCGCCGGGCTTGGGGCCGCCCTTCCCGAGGGCCCTCGAATTACCGCAGGCCCACCCGCTGAAGCATCCACCTCGTGGAGCGCTACGCCATCTTCGGAAACAGGGGCTGCGGTTCCCGCACCCGTGTGCCCGGTGCGACACGACCCCAGTTCTCGAGCGCGTCTCGCCCCAGGTGACCGGAGTCCCGCTCCAGCCCGAGCTGTTGGCAAATCCTATCCGCTGTGCGCGGCATGAAAGGCAAAATCAATCCCCCGATGATTCGCACAGCCTCTGCCAAAACGTAGAGAATGGTGTCGAGCCGTTCCTTCGCTCCTTCTTTGCGGACCTTCCAGGGGGCCGTCTCCTCGACGTACCGGTTGCAGCGGCCGATAAAAGCCCATATCTCGACGAGAGCAGAGGAGAGCCGGAACTCCTCAATTGCCCAACCGGCATCCTTGACGGTCTGTTCCGCCAGCCGGGCGATTTCTCGGTCAATCGGTTCCAAAGCCGACGGTTGCGGGACTTTCCCTCCGCAGTATCTCCCTATCATAGCCACGACGCGATTGACAAGATTGCCGAGATCGTTCGCAAGATCCGCGGCATACCGGTCGTGAAATTTCTCCCAGGAGAAGTTGCCGTCCCGGTCGAAGGGAATCTCCCTCATCAGGAAATATCGCAGCGCGTCCGCCCCATACTTATTGGCAGCCTCGATCGGGTCCACCATCACCTTGCTGCTCTTACTCAGCTTCTGCCCCTCCAGGTGAACGAATCCGTGAGCCCAGATTTTTCTTGGGAGAGGCATCCCCGCAGACATAAGCATAGCCGGCCATACGGCACAATGAAAGCGGGTAATGTCCTTGCCGATTACGTGGACATCGGCGGGCCAATAGGCGGCGAACATTTCAGGATCGTCGCTGTACCCGATTCCTGTGAGGTAGCAGATCAGCGCGTCGAACCATACGTATATGGTCTCAGAGGAATCAAAAGGAACCGGGATTCCCCACTTTTTTCCCACTCGCGAGATGCTGATATCCTCCAGCCCGCCCTTGATCAGACTGACGATTTCGTTTCGCCGGGATTCCGGCTCCATGAAGCCGGGATTCTCCTCGATGTACCTGAGAATTGCGTCGGCGTACCTGGAGAGCGCGAAGATATAATTCTTTTCTTTGAGCCACTCGAGGGGTCTGTTGTGGGTCGGGCATACCTTGCCGTTGAGGTCCTTGTCCTGGAAGAATCGTTCGCACGAATTGCAGTACCACCCCTCGTAAAATCCCCGGTAAATGTCGCCCCGGTCATAGATTTTCTGGAATAAGTCCTGAACCGAGCGGGCGTGGCGGTCCGAGGAACTCCTCACGAAAGACGTGTAGTTTATCTCCAACGCCTTCCACGCCTCGACGAACTTTGGAGCGACCCGGTCGGTGAATTCCTGCGGCGACAAACCCTGCTCTTCGGCTGCCTTCTCGACGTTGGCGCTATGCTCGTCCGTCCCCATCACGAAAAAGCTGTCGAGGCCGCACAGGGCCTTGTACCGGGCGACGACATCCGCCCCGATCTTCTCGTACGCAGTCCCGATATGCGGAAGGGCGTTCGGGTAATCAATCGCTGCCGTTATGTAGAATCGTCCCGCCGACACTGCCGACTATTCTTGCCTCCCGCGAGCCGTCTCTTCGTTGAGAATCGAAATGTCCGAGAGGGGGAACTTCAGCTCGCGTCCGTCCTCCAGAAGGACCTTGACCTGCTGCTTCAACACCTCCTGGTCCATGACCCTGCCTTCTCCCGCTGGTGTGGAAACCAGTGTTCCAACGCGGGGAAGTGTCTTAGACATTTCCGTATAATTGAAGTGCTCGAACCGCAGGCAGCACAGCAGCCGCCCGCAGATGCCCGAAATCTTCGTGGGATTGAGAGACAGGCGCTGGTCTTTCGCCATCCTTATGTTAATCGGCTCAAAATTCTTCAAAAAAGTCACGCAACAAAGTCGTTTGCCGCAGGAGCCTAATCCCCCCACCATTTTCGCTTCATCCCTAACGCCGATCTGTCGAAGCTCGATTCTTGATCGGAAGTGGCGGGCTAAATCCTTCACGAGGTCTCTGAAGTCCACGCGGCCATCCGATGTAAAGTAGAAAATAATCTTGCTCCGGTCGAAGGAGTATTCCACGTCCACCAGCTTCATGGGGAGGTTGTGCAGGTGGATTTTCTCGAGGCAGACCTTGCGAGCCTCCTCGGCGTCCCGGATGTTTTTGTTTATCTGATAGCGGTCATTGATGGTGATCTTCCGGAGGACCATCTTCAACGGTTCCGGGAAGTTTTCTTCTGGAACGTGTTCTATCTCACCGACGACCTGACCGTATTCCTCTCCCCGGTCGGACTGGACGACGCAATAGTCGTCCACCTTCAGGTCAATATCGCCTAACCGGAAATACTGAACCTTTCCTCTTTCTCTCAGCCGAACCTGAACAACCCGCATCATATTTGAAATCTCAGATTCCGCGTGAGCAGCTTGTCGCTCAGCGGGTGTGATGTTTCCCGTGTTTCTGATTTGTGTGGGTCATCGCACGGAGAGACACGCTTGCTGCAACCTTTTTCTCGTCAGCTCACAATACCTGGGCGAAATATCTATTCCGATGTAATTTCTCCCCAACTTCTGGGCAACCGCCAGGGTCGTGCCGGTCCCGCAGAACGGGTCGAGAACCAGGTCGCCTTCGTTGCTGCTCGCCAGGATAATTCTCTCAAGCAGCGCCTCCGGCATCTGGCAGGGATGTTTCCCCACCCTTTCCTTGAATGTCCCACAAACGCGGGAGAACTTCCACACGTCATCCGGCCAGACGTCGTCAGGGACTCTCCCCTTCGGGTTCGCCCGCCTGTCGGCATAAACAGTCTGCCTCGCCGATGGCACGCGAACGGCATCCGCGTTGAACGTGAATTCCCGCTCGTCAACGACCCAGTAGAAAATGTGCGTGTGGGCTCGACTAAACTTCTTCCGCTGATGCTGCCCAAAGGTGTAGTGCCAGATAATCCAGTTGCGGAGAAAAAGGTTCTTTTGAGGCTCTCTCCGCTTGTTCCGCCCGATCGCCCGCAGTTCTGCCGCGTATTCGTCCCCGATAGCGACATACAGCGAACCGGACCTCTTCAGCAACCTTGTCGCCGCCCCGATCCATCTCTCGGTCCATTCCACGTAGTCGTCATACTCCTTGCTGTCGTCGGAGCTATCGTACTGGACTCCGATATTGAACGGCGGGTCCGCGAAAATCAGGTCCACGGACTGCGCCGGAAGGGAGTCCATGATCTGGATGCAATCTCCCTCGTAAATCTCGTTGATATTCATTATGCCGTTCGCGTTCGGGCCGGACATCGCTACGCCATAGCCCCGATCCTACTCACACCGCTCGTGCCGCCTCCTTACCGGAGAGGAACAGGGACTCCAGGCAAACCGTCAACGGCACGTTCAAAGCCACCGCGTGTCGTGCCTTGTCCAGCGCTCTGAGGCGGCTGAGAATCTCATCGGGAGTCGTTTGTGCCGCGGTGTCCCGGAGCGCCTCAACCATGTCCGAGTTCGTGAGCAGGTCGGGACTTACGCCTTTTTTAATTAGTAGCAAATCCCTGTACCAGAAGGCAAGGAGATTCAAAATATCCTCCACTTCCTCTTGAACGAGGCTCGCAATGGCGGCGTTCCTTTGTTCCATCCAGGCGTCGCGCTCGTCGGTGGTCAGTGCGTTCCCCATCGTCTTGATTCGTTTCTCCTCCTTCCGGCGAAGCCCTTCCGTCATCTCCCTCAGTTCGTCATCCACCGCCTTGACCGCATCAATGACCTGCCGGAAGCCCACTTTCGACCCCGCTGAGAGAAGATTGAGGAGGATTTTTCTCCGGCTCAGATTGTCCCTGTCCAGAAGCCTTTTCGCCGCCCCCATGGAACCGCAGGCCAGAGACGCGACGAGCTGCGCTTCTTCGTCGCTGACGCCCCATTTTTCGGATATGGCAGCCCTGAGTTCATCCCGGGAGATCGGAAGAAACGACACCGCCTGACACCTCGAGATAATCGTGGGGAGAAGCGCCGCCGGATTGGAGGAAATCAGGATTAGGACAGTCTGTCCGGGAGGCTCTTCCAACGTCTTGAGGACTGCATTTTGAGCCTCGTCGTACATCCTGTCCGCATCTACAATGACGAACACCTTCCAGGCGGACTCAAAGGGCTTCAGTCCGGTCTGGGCGATGAGCTCCCTCATGTCGCCGATTTTGACCAAACGCATCTTGCCGACTGGCCTGTACCAATGCACATCCGGGTGGCTGCCGGAATCCACTCTTCTGCACGCGGAGCAGACGTCGCAGGCGTCCGTCTTTCTTTTTTCGCACACGAGCGCTTTGGCGAACTGGGAAGCGGCAAGGCTCTTCCCTACTCCATCGGGACCATGAAAAAGGTATGCGGAAGCAATTCGCCCGGTTTCGAGAGCTTTCCTCAGCATCGAAATGGCGAGCTTGTTTCCTATGAACGTATCGAAAGACATGGATTGTGCCTCGAGGACTTTTATTTACGAAGAATAAGAGAGGAGCGAGCGCTAACGCCCGGCGGCGTCTTCCTCCTGAAGCCGCCTCGCAACCTCCTCGGTCATATCTTTTCGGATCAGGAAGGTGCAGATGCGGCGATACCAGGTCCACCCTTCCCTTCTCCACGGTCGTGAATAGGACTTCTCGAGGGGGACGTAGTTCTCCTCCAGGTATGAAGTCAGAAAAGCGGCTGCGCTCTTCTCGATGACGTCCATGCCCGCGAAGTAGATTTGCCGCTCCTCGCGGGCGAGGATGACGAGGACGGGCCTACGCGTTTTCAGGTCGGACATGAATCGCTCACGGTGCCTTTCTCGCATGGATTTGGCAAAGGCTTGCCTGAAGAACGGGGAAAGGTGGTAGTAGCGAGACCCCGCAAGGCGCTGCCCTGCGAAATAGACCGATGTGGGCGACGCTCCGAGCAGGAGGATTCGCTCGTCCGGCCGCGTAACGGTTCGGATGGCTTTCCCGATTCCCTGCTCCGCTTTCAGCTCTCCTCCGGGCTGCCGGCGAGTCTGAAGCTCGGCTTTGTAACTGCGGATATACTGCTTCACAGCCCCAGCGGTGGAGAGGAAGCATACACGAAGTACGAGGGCGCCGGTCAGAACGCAGAGCAGAGACCAAATTGCTCTCAGGCCCTTGAGGCGACGAATTGCGAGCGGCGGCTGAAGGGCGGCCTTTCCGAGCAGAGACCTGGGACGGAGCCCTTCATAGATTGCCTGAAGGCTTAGCCCCAACAAGAACGAGGACGAGATCGCAACCTGGAGGTAATAGTGCTCGTAGTACCTGCCGCCAAGAGAGATTGCCATCAAGTCGCACACAAACGCCGCTACCATGAGGGCGCCCACCCTGCGCAGCCGGCGGGGCAACCACCACAGTAGCGGGATGGCGATGGCCGGGCTCAGGAGGTAAGGACCGGTCGCCTGGATCATTCGCCAGCACTTTTGAAGAACCGCGTCCACGCCAAATGCGGCCGTGTTAAGCGTCATCCCGAAACAAGCACGAAGCGTCAGAAGGGTGAGAATGGGCAAAAGAAGAAGGCCCGGTCCCAGGACGTCGGGGTCAAGCTCGCCCCGCATGTACAGGAAGTTGTAGAGGTAACTCGCCTCGAAGTATTCCTGCCACCTCCCTTTGGCAAGGAAATACCCTGAGCAGACGGCTTCTGGAAGTGCGGTACCGAGAGCCGCAAACAGTAGGAGACCGAATTTCGTTCTGAAAGAAGCCTCCAACCCTTGCGGCCTCCAAAGGACACATAGCCCAATGAATATGACCGAAAGACCGAAGGGTTGTCGAAACTGCGCCGCCAAGCCGAGAAACAGCCCTGCAAGAAAGAAGTTCAGCCTCGGGGAACCTCTCGGGCGAAGAGCAAAGAAATAGCTCAGGGCGTGAAACGTCAGCGCAGACTCCTCCGTCAACCCACCTGACCTCATCACCAGTTTCGTGCTGACGAATAGGCAGTAAAAGAGAACGGAGACCAGGGCTGGGACAAGGGAGAGGTGCGCCCGGCACAAGTACACGAATATGGTCGCCGAGATTGCCAGCCAGAAGACTTCGTGCAATCTCACCGCCAAGAGCGAATACCCGAACAGCCGGATGGGGATGGCATGGAAGAGCGTAATTCCCGGAGGCTTATGGTCCCAGAAGTCCCTGTACGCGACCTCTCCCGCAGCCCACGCCATCCCCCCGTAGAGGAAGACTCCTTCGTCGTGGACGATCGGTGACTGAAAAGTGTAACGGCGTGCGGCAACCAGCAGCCCGAACAAAACGAGCCACGTCACGATGACGAGCGCTGCTCGGCGCCACAGGTGTCCCGCGCGACGAACAGAGCTCACGCTGTGCCGCGTGACGTTTTCCGTGTTTGTCCGGGGTTCATTCACCGGTAACTCTCACGTTGTCAATCGCCCACCAGTAGTCGTACTGCGCTTCGTAGAAGTGCCATCGGAGCTTCATCTTCTGCTCGTCAGCGAGCGGGCTCAGTCCAAAGGACTTCGGGTTGTCGGACGACCAATCGCCGGACGCGCGGTCTCGGGTGAAGACGTTCATCCATTGGGACCATGTGTCCGAGCCAGGATCGTAGAGGGAGATGTCCAGGTCCATGACCTGCCGGTCCGGTTCAGAATCATCCCCATAGACTCTCATGTTCGACTTGAAGTCCAGCCAGAGCCTTGTGTAGCCAGCGCAGTCAATGACGGGGGTAATGAATTCCTCGTCCAGATTCGCCGACTGGGCGAGGTCCGAATCGGAGATGATGTAGTTCCCTGACATGCCGAGGAGGTTAGGGTCTTCCGTGTTGAGCGGTTCCCCGGCAGTGTTCCAGAGCCGCCATTGGACCTCGGGCGCCCCGGAATTATTGACTATCGTCCAGCCACCGGCGCTCGCGACTTCATCCGTGGTGGTATAAGCGTCGAAATCGTCGGCAAAAATCACCTTCCGTTCGGGCGAAGGCTCCTCCTTCGGTCCAATGCGATAGAAGGAACGCAATCCCCGGCCCGGATGGATAAGGCATGCCGATTCGATGTTGCCCTCGACTAAGAGCCAGGGTCCCATCATGTCTTCCGCCTGATAAACGGTGGGGTTTCTGAGCTGTTTCACCGGGTCGGCCCAGCGCAGGGCGAGCTTGCCGCCATCCCAACTCAGCGACTTCACGGCGGGAGGCGGGAGCGCGACCCTGACGCTGATGTCGTCGAAATAGGAGATCGCGGTCTGGTTGTCCACGGTGTTCAACTCCACGCTGCCGAAAGGGGATACAAGGTCTTCGAGGATGGTCGCAGGGCTGCCGGGGTGCTCTTCGTCGTCCACAAAGAACCTGCACTTCACTTCCGCTTTGGGGATGCCCCCGGGGGGTATCGGCCAGACCGGGTCCCATTCCATGACAAAGGTGAGCTTGTGCCATGCTGCACCCGATAGCACTTTCTGGGCGCCGTTGATTGGGAATTCTAATCGGATATCATCCGGCCAGTTGCCTCTAATGGCCATTTTCATGTAGTGCTTATAGGGGCTGTAGCCCCTGAACGCGATGTGGCGCATGAGGGCGCCAGACGCAAAATAGACCCAGTAGTTGGCCGTCAACTTCCCAGAAGTCATCACCTTTTCCGCGTGTTCCTCGAAAATCCATTGAACGGTCAGTTGGCTGCCGGCGCCGGTCTGGGTCTTTGCGAATTTGAGGTTCTTCAAGCCGGCTGGGGAACCAGGGACGTCCGTGGCCTCGTCTGAGACGGCACAACTGGCTCCGGCTCCCTGATTGAGGTACCAGCGCCCGGAGGGGCGCTGCCCTACAACGTCTGATTCAAAGTCCTGCTGGAAGATGACCTCCTCCTGGCCCACGGCCACCTGTGCCATGCAGAGCGTAGAAGCTGCACAGCACAACACGGTCCATCGCTTCATCCTCGCCTCCTTTCCCAGGCATCATCCATTTTGTCTATTCAGTTGTGTAGTGCGCGCTTGCTCCACCGCTGCGCACATCTCTCCCTTCATTTGCGGAGCGAAAAGCGGCGCCGTCAGGCGCCACCCGTCATTTGCCTGCTGCCCCTGCACCGCCAGCCGCCGAAGCTGAGGTTTCGTATGGATACGGCAAATCCTGAAACGGCTTCCACGATTTGCTTGCGGCGTCGTAGAGAAGAAGTCCGAACTCCGTAGAAACGATTACGTTCCCGTTGTCGAGCACCAGAAGCGAGTCGCCTCCCGGAATTCCAGCTTTTCCTTTGCCTGGGAATTCCGGAACGAACGGAGTCCACGTCTTCCCGTCGAATCGGTAAATTGGGTCGCGGGCGTGCGTGAACCATACGTTGTCGTTCTTGTCCACGACGATGTTCCAGGCAGTTTTAATCGGGCAGCCGTTCGCCTCGTTGTAGATGCTCCACTTGCCCGTCTTCTTGTCGAGACAGCCTATCCCTTTCGACGGCTCATCTCCCCCAAACCACATCTGCCCTTTGCCATCCTCGGCGACGGCCAAGGCTCGCCCTGTGGGGCACTCCGAATTACCCGCTGTCCAGAACCCTATCTCCCTTCCCCAGCGGCAACCCCACTTGGCAAGGCCGCCGGGGGGATCAATCTTATCCCCCTTGTCCCACGGGGGTATTCCCTCGCCGGGTCTTCTCCACTCGCCGAAACGCTTGCCTTCTGGCTGATCGTACATGGCGAGCCAGAGCACCGTCCCGTCCTCTCGGTCCACGGCGATGTCCATGACGTTGTCGCACGGGATCAAGTCGAAGTTGCCCGACCAGTACCGACGCCAGGGGTCACCTTCGGCTCCCTTCTTCCACAAGGGGCGTATGCGCACCAAGCCCCCTTTCGGCCCGCCAGCCCAGGTCGAGTTCCAGGTGTACACGACGGTGTATGTTCCAATGTTCCTCGACGTCAGCCCGACGTCCGCCGTATGCGCTACCCACTTCTGTCCATCCCATTTCGACAGACCGAAGATTTCGGACTCGGGAATGCCGCCCCCGCTCACCCAGATATTCTTGTCGTCATCCCGGCACATCGCCGCAAAGCCGAGGAAATCGGAATGGACCCCGTCGTCTTCGGTGACCCGCTTGATTTCCTTCATCTCCTTGAGGCTGTAAATGCTTACGCCGCCCCAGCCGGTGGCCCAAATCTCATCGCTGTTGAGCAGGAGACACCATTTCCAGGGGCGGAAAAACTCCGGATAAAAGTCTCTCTCTCTTTTGAAGTCGCCGCTGTTCTTGCATTTCGGGCAGCTCGCGGCGTCCGCCTTCATGTGCCAGCCGCATTTCTTGCAGGTCATGGTTGTCTTGTCCCGCAATTTCTCGGGAAGAAGCTCCTTCGCAATCGGCTCGTTCAGCATCGGGTCTTGCTTTACCGCCTGCGCGGAGGGCGCCGCGCCGGCGGACGGTTGCTCAGCGGCCGGGCCTCCCTCTTTTCGCCCGCAGGAAAGCATGAACAGAACCGCATATGCCGATATGAAAAGAACCGTCGCCTTTCTCATTGTCTCCCTCCATCATTCACCGGTTTGGTTCCAGCTCGCTGCTGAGGCGAGCATGTCTTCTGGTCCACTCCAGTCTCCGCGCCCGCATGCTGTCCGGTCAAAACAAGCTTCGTAATGCTGAGGGCGGGAAGGGCCAACTCGGATGCCGCTCCTTCAAGGCTGATGTCCCCTGCTGGCTCAAAATCATCATACTCGACCGTCATAACCGACACCAAGCCTTTTGTGTCGGGGTTAAGCCCTTCCGCCTCAATTCTAACCCGCTTGGCTTTCTCGCGGTCCTTGTTTGATATGAGGAGCGAGATTGTCCCGCTTGGCTCTTTCACTCCATAGAAGGTCACATCGTCGTCCTCGGGCTGATCGAGGTCCAGAACATATCCGCGTGTCTCGAGGAAGAACCGAAGCAGGTTGATCTTTCGGTCGAATCGGTAGAGTTTTTCTTCAGGCTCGAAATATATAAAGAGATTACAGTCGAAGTGTGTTTTCCAATAAGGCTTGGACTCTCGCCGAAGATAGCCGAACATCGTCCAGCCGATTCCCAGTTCGTGAAAGAGCGAAATCTCGTCCATGAGGTAAATCATGTCCGTCATCAGCGGGCAGTCTGATACGCAGCCGAATTCGCCACAGAAAAGCGGCGACCCGTGTCGCTTGGCGAATTCAACCGGAGGGTCAAGAACGGCTCGGAGTTGGCGACGATTCCAGTATTTGCCGTTTATCACACCGGGGTAATAGTACGTTTCGCCGTCCACGCTGAATGACCAGGGGCGCTTCTGCTGATGGTAGTCCCGTGGCTCGTAGTTGTGGAAACTGTAAATCGCTTGAGCGTCGCCGGTGGGCTTAAGCCCTCTGAACTTCGCCGGGTTCGCGCAGCCGATGGAGTCCACGATGATGGGATGAGTCTTGTCCACTTCCCTTATGGCGGCGGTGGTTCGGTGTGCCAGCTCGTTCCAAACATCGAAGTCGTCCTCGGGGGGATTCGGCTCGTTCAGCAATTCGTAGGCCGCCACGCCTTTTCTCAAGGCAAAGCGTCGGGCAATTTCGCGCCACAGGTTGACAAAGCGGTCCTGATATTCCTTTGGGTCCGGCGACCCGAAGTAATGCTTCCAAATCCGGGCGTCTTCCCATTTTCGTCGGCCGATTGCCTGGTGCATGTCGAGAATGGCGGCGATGGCGTGCGTCTCGCACCAGCGGATGAATCTGTCCAAATATTGAAAGCCCGCTTCGTCGTACTCCCCCGGTCTATCTTCTTTTTCCAATAGCAGTCCGCTGAATCCAAAGCGCACGCAGGTCGCTCCGACCTCCTTCAGGCGCAGGACGTCTTGTTCCTGGTATCCCTCGTTCAGAGGAGCCATGTGGACGCCCCTCATCGCCGGGACGGGGCCGACCGTTTTGTGCGGGTCGAAACGGAGACGTATGGGACCGGGGGAGGTTCCCTCAGCCGCTCGGAGCAACAAGAGAACCGTCCCCGCGGCGAGAATGGGCAAGATTTTCCGCTTCCTTGGTTTGACTCTCACATCCGGAAGTCCCGTTTCGTTACGTGGTGGGGTGGGAATCCGTTTCCTCCCCCACTCGGATTATCCCATGCTCTTCGATGCCGTTCAACCGACCGCCCGTATGTTCCGGAGAAACGTGGCATGGGCATTTTGCCCATGGATTCTCACGGACGAGACGCCCTCGCCGCACAGGATCGACAGGAGAATCCCCTGCGAATTTTCTTTGAACAGGATTTACAGGATGAACAGGATATGGCGCAAGAGGAGAATCCTGTCAATCCTGTCATCCTGTCAAAATTCTTCTTCTCGGCGCCCTAAAGCGCTCTCTGCGGCGAGTGCTGCCAAAAGTGAGCGCTCACTCGACAGGCTATTCCCATTCCTTAAGCTCAATACCATAGGTCATCCTGAAGGGGGCCGTCTGCTTCGCAGGTTCGAGGATTATCGGCAGGGCAAACAAACCGGGAGTGGGATTCCACACGACGTCCTTGCCGCTCACACTGCGAATCGCGGCGCTTTCTGACGGTATCACCAGGCACGAGGCGCCCGCGGGATGCCTGACCTCGACTCCGAGTTGTGCCGCAACAAGGTCACAACCCTTTCCAAAGACAATCGGCTCAATGCTCCGCAGCCTGTAGCGGGACATCATGCGCAATGATGTCCCAAGAGGTCCTTCCACGGTAATCTCCTTCGAGATTCTGCCCCCGTCAAACCGGTAGGCGATGGTGTAGCTCAATCCTGAATCCTTGCCGCTGCCAGATTTGAGCCGTCCTCTGACGAGCACCTCGAACCTATCGTCAATCAATTCCGTGCCGGATGGAGAAATCTCGGCGTCCGGCTCGAAAAGATTGCTGAAGAGCTCGTTGGCGACTTCGAGCTCAATTCTTGGCGTCAGATAACCTATTGCGGACTGGGTGATTGCGCCCTCAGTTTCAACCCCCTCACTAAGGCAAGCACTCGCCGCCTGGACTGTCCCGAAGCGGTCATTCCATAGGTGGGAAATCGTGCCGCCGGAAGGCAAAGGGGGGCTATTCTCTTCTTCAGCATGATGGAACCGACCTCCGGATAGGGTGCACAGTAACGAAGAGGTGCGAACTAAAAGGACGTTGACTGACTTATAGAACCGCACCCATCCCTTTTCTTCGGTGGGAAGAATCCACGTTCTGGCGCGGCTGAGGGGCACCCCGGAGGAATAGATGAGCGTATGAGTGATCGCTGTCGCCCGCGCGGCAGTGGACTGGATGCACGGGACATAGTCCGCCTTTTCCTTGGCGTGAGGCCCCGTCGTCACTAATCCGTCCTTGACCATGTTCTTGACCATGAACCGGAGATTTTGACCCGCCGCCCTCTGAAAGCGGGCGTCGGAATCCCTGAGAGCGAGGAACGGCACCTGGCAACCGTACCCGTTGGCGTTTCCCAGCACGGTCCATTCTTTCAGCCTCGTCCCCCAGGAATCGTCAATGGAGCCGAAAGGGGTAATGAAACTCATGTGCGCTCGGAGAGCAGATAGGACAGCTTCCCTCACTTCCCGGTTTCCTGACAAGCTGGAGTAAATAGCGAGGGCTCCCAACCCCACTTCGAGATTCAAAGCCACGTCAACCCCGGAAAGACTGCGTTTGCCCCCGGACGGAGCTTCGCCGACGAGGAAACCCTCCTCGTTGATCCGGCTGATGGCCAGGAGAGCGTTCTCCCTCGCGCGGTCAGCGTATCTCACCTCCCCTGTGATGATGCTCCCCAGGTGTAAGGCTGGACAGGATAGCGCAAAGCAATTGATTCCAACCGCCTCGCTTTCTGCCCATTGAAGGCTGGCTGTCTGGTAAATGTATTGTGCTGCGTGGCGAAGCATCCCTTCGAGGCTGGCTTTGTCCTCTGCGGTGAGTTGGCTGTACACTAACCTATGCGCATGGCATAGAGCATCTGTCAGCGAAACTGTCGCACATTCCCGCGACTCAGAAATCCCGTCGCCCCATGAACCGTCGTCATTCTGGGTTCTGGCAAGCCAACGGCTGAGTTCGAGGGCTGACTGGAGGTATTTCTCCTGCTTTGTTGCGGTATAAAAATAGCAGAATGGGAAGGTTGCCTCCCCCGTTCTCGCGTGGGCACAGCGGCAGCAAGGACACGAGATAGCGCCAAAGTCAGGCGAGCCTTCGTCTCTGACCTGGTGGCGCATCAAGGCATCGCACAGTTCTTTCCCTACGTCAAACATCTCGGACTTCCTTGTTCTCCGCTACCCTCCTCCGCATTTAGACGAATATCTTGCCCGGGTTCAGGATGTTCTTCGGGTCAAACAGATGTTTAAGCTCTTTCATCAGCGCCATCTCGCGAGGCTGGATTTCCATGGAGAGGAACTTCGATTTCGTGTTGCCGATGCCGTGCTCGCCGGAGAGTGTCCCCCCTGCGCCCAGAGCGACGCGGAAGATTTCCTCGACAGCCGCATCCGCCTTCTGGGCGAGTTCCGGCGAATCCTTTTCGAGGAGGAGGTTGACGTGGATGTTTCCGTCGCCCGCATGCCCGAAGTTGCCAATGACCAGGTCATGCCTTTTGCCTATTTCCTCGATCCGGGCGAAGGTTTTCGCCAGGGCGCTTCGCGGGACGCAGATGTCCTCGTTAATTCTCTTTTGGCAGATGGAATAGAGGGCGGGAGAAATGTTTTTGCGGAATTGCCACAACGCCTCTCTCTTTTTCGGGTCGTCCGTGTCCTGAATGTCAAAAGCTCCATGCGCTTTGCACACGGAAATCACCTTAGCCATTTCCTCTCTCGCGCTTTCCTCGCTGCCGTCCGTTTCGACAAGAAGGATCGCCTCCGCATTCTCCGGGAAGTCGCTCCTTCGATAAGCCCGGACGGCTTGATAGCAAACTCTGTCAATGATTTCGAGAGCTCGCGGTAGAACACCCGAAGACATCACCGCGGAGGCGGCCTCCGCCGCTTTGGTTAAGTCATTGAAGAAAGCAATTGCCGTAACCACCCAGTCCGGCAGCCGAATGAGCCGCACCGTAATCTTTGTGAATAGCCCGAGCGTGCCCTCGGAGCCCACCAACAGCCGCGTCAAGTCGTAGCCGGTAACATTCTTGACGGTTCGGGAGCCAGTGCGAATCACATCGCCATTCGCCAGCACGACTTCCAGCGCAAGAACGTAATCTCTCGTGACGCCGTACTTGACGCACCTCAGGCCGCCGGCGCACTCGGCGACAGTTCCACCAAATGAAGCCACGGCGCTGCTCGCCGGGTCAGGCGGGTAAAACAGGTTCAGCTTCTCAACTTCTTTCTGGAACTCCTCGAGGACAACCCCTGGCTCCACGACGGCAATGAAGTTCCTCGTGTCAATCTCGATGATTCTCTTCATCTCCGAGAAGTTCACGACGATGCCGCCTTCCGACGGCACGGCTCCACCGGTCAATCCGCTTCCGGCGCCGCGAGCGTAAACAGGAATCGCCTTGTCATTCGCAATCCTCAGGATTCCGGATACCTCCTTGGTTGACCTGGGCTTGACCACCACTTCCGGGATTCTACTCTGCTTCGTGGCGTCATAGGAGTGCACGAGCCTATCTTCCAGGTCGGTCATGCACCTTTCCTTGCCGACTATTCCTCGCAGCTCGTCTATCCTCTTGCGGTCAACGTGCGCCACAATAATCCTCTCTCATCCGAGATGTTCACGCGTGGGAAGCCCGGAGAATTCCGGCTCGCTCACCGAGTCGAATGCTACATTTCAGATTCACGAGGAGTCAACGGGTTTGTTTTCGCCATCCCGCGAAATCGGGGGGTGAACCCTGCGCAGTTGGTGTGCAGCGCGAGCGCCGGTCACCGGGCAGCAACACGGAGAGGACTATGTTGCCGTTCTCATCGCTCCGCACATTGCGGAACAGTTCGGTCTCAATCTGCGTTGACATACAAGGTCCATGTTGAGATAGTGAAAGTGTTGGCAGCAGGACGTCTTCTGAAGGCTTCCAGAAAATGGCTATCACGAAAGACGAAATTCAAATCAGCGGCATGCATTGCGCAGCGTGTGCCAGGACGATTGAAAAGGTTCTGAGCAAGACGCTCGGCGTTCGCAGCGCGGTCGTGAATTTCGCCGCGGAGACAGCCACGGTCGAATACGAGCCGGAACTTATCAACAAAGAGGAGGTCCTCGGGGCCATTAGGGACCTCGGCTATACCCCGCTCGAGGGTGACCTCGAAAAAAAAAAGAGCTGACCGCGCGGAGGGAGTTCCACTGGCTTGTCTATAGCGTCGTCCTTGCCGCGCCGATCCTCATCATCACGTACGCTCCGCTCACCGACTCTATCAGTCAGTACAGCCGCGTTTTTCTCGCAAGCATCCTCCAGTTCACTGCGGGCGCCACGTTCTATTCGGGGGCGTACCGTTCCTTGAAGAACCGCTCCACGAACATGGACGTGCTGGTGTCCATTGGCATCTCCGCTGCGTATGTCTATAGCCTGCTGGCAACGTTCTTTCCTTCCGTCTTCACCGGGAGCGAGCACTTTTTCGAGACGCCTGCCCTTCTCGTATCCTTCATCCGATGCGGAAAATGGCTCGAGGCGAAGGCGCGACACTCGGCGAACAAAGCCCTGGAGAAACTTCTGAGCCTTCAGGCGCCTTGGGCAATCGTTGTCGTTGACGGACAAGAGAAAAGAATCCCGGCGTCGCAGGTTCAAATCGGCGATGTCGCGGTCGTTCGCCCCGGGGAGAAGGCGCCCGTTGACGGTGTGGTAATCGAGGGCACTTCGGAAGTGGACGAGTCTCTTGTAACGGGCGAGTCTGCTCCGGTGGAGAAGGGACCGGGCAGCCAGGTCGTAGGGGCGACGATCAACGGTTCGGGTACACTTCGCGTCCGAGCCACGAGGGTCGGGAAGGACACGTTTCTTTCCCAGATGGTGAGAATGGTCAGAGAAGCTCAGGCCGACAAGCCGCCGATTCAGCGCTTCGCAGACAGAGTGTCGAACTACTTTGTTCCGGTCGTTTTGGTCATTGCGGTGGGCGCCTTTGTGACCTGGCTGCTGACCGCCTCATCCTTGCCCCTGGTGAAGGCGCTTTCGGCGGCGGTTGCGGTGGCCGTGATTGCTTGCCCGTGCGCGCTGGGTTTGGCGACGCCCACAGCCATTGCGGTCGGCTCTGCCATCGGATTGGGCCGCGGCATTCTGTTCAAGAGGGCGACGTCGCTTGAGGTCATATCGTCGGTGGACACGGTGGTCATGGATAAGACCGGGACAATAACCGCAGGCAGGCTTTCAGTGACGGAGGTCATCCCCGAGCTTCCCCACTCGCCGGAGGAGTTGGTCAGTCTGGCAGCCTCCGCGGAACAAAACTCCACCCATCCGTTCGCGAGAGGAATCGTGCAGTTCGCCCAGAGCAGAGGGCTGAAACCGCAACCCGTTGAAGAGGTGCGCGAACTGAAAGGCTTTGGCGTGAGGTGTCGGTATGGGTCGAAAGAACTGCTCGTCGGCAGCAGGAAATTCCTGGAATCGCAGGGCATCAAGGTAAGCGGCTCGCACTATGACGGGCTGATTTCGTCGGGGAGGTCGGCGGTGCTTGTGGCGGCTGATTCAAGACTGGTCGGTGCGATAGCCCTCGCCGATCAGGTCAAGGATTCTTCTATCGAAGCCATAGCGAGACTGAAAGAGCTGGGGCTGAACGTGGTGATGGTCACGGGAGACAACGACGCCGTGGCAGCCGGGGTCGCTAAAGCCGTCGGCGTTACCGATTTCATGGCTCAGGTTCTGCCACAGGATAAGATAGCGTTTGTTCGCCGGTTATCGGCGGCGGGCCACAAGGTGGCGATGGTGGGCGACGGGATCAACGATGCGCCAGCTCTGGCTGCCGCAGACGTTGGCGTTGCCATCGGATCAGGGACAGATGTGGCCAAGGAGACCGGGGACGTTGTGCTCGTCAGAGACGACCTCCGGGACGTGCCTCGTTCGATTGTTCTCGGAAAAAAGACCCTTCGGAAAGTCAAGCAGAACCTGTTCTGGGCTCTTTTTTACAACTCTCTGGGGATTCCGCTGGCTGCTTTTGGCAAGATTCACCCCGAATGGGCAGGTCTGGCGATGGCTCTTTCCTCGATCTCGGTGGTAACGAATTCGCTCCTCTTGAGGAGGGATGCCAGGTACCTCGAGTGACGGGGGATTTTTGCCAGCGTCCTATCCTCTTGTGGAAATGCTCGGGACTAGGTG
>CAZFAP010000029.1:0-36444 GCA_964516325.1 uncultured Verrucomicrobiota bacterium | reverse complement strand
GACGAGACATCCCCTCAAATACCCCAAAAACCGGCCAAAAACTGACAAACATGGGATAGGGGCTCGCAGGAAATCAGGATTTCGGGCGTACCGGTGCACGATTTCACAAGTACGATGACGTATGCCCCCCCCTTCGGCGCGGTTGTTTTTGGACAGGATGGACAGGATTTGGAGACTACGAAACGAAGGCACGACGACTTCAGCCCAAGCGAAGCAACCTCAGCAACATCCCCTTATCCTGAAATCCTGTCTAAGAATACGTCACCGGATTTACGGGTTACGGCACGAAGTACACCAATTCGCAAATACGGCGGTGCCTCGAACTGTATGGGACGCTCTTTTCGACGGGATAACCCCGCCAGAGGGGGGGAGCAGCATCAGACAAATCCGGGTAATCCTGTAAATCCTGTCGAAAAATACGTCACCGAATTCATGAATCAGAGCACATAGTTGCGCGCTCCGTCGCAGTTCCTCACCCTCGCTACTGCTCGATCACCCTGTAGAATCGCTTCTTGCGATTTTGAGAGTCCACGTCGAACCAAATCTGCGGGCTTTCTGTGAGGGTCACAACGCCTATTGTCGTCCAGTTGTGCTGGCTGATGTCATCTGTGTACTGCACCTCATACGTTCGCCCCACGACTCCGTATATCGTTACCCCCGCATAAAACGCAATGGAGGTCTCCGGGGCGCCCGCAGGCACGACCGAGAACACCGGACTCAGCGCTTCGCCTCCGCTCCACGTCATCTTCAAGATACACGAGTTCAGCGGCGAATCCGTGCTGGGAACCTCCCACGAGTGCGACTCAACGGAGAGGTCCGGGACCGTCGCAACCTCCGTCCAGCTTGCCCCGCCGTTGGAGCTGAAATGCAATGTCCCCCCGTCGAGAGTTCCCATGAGGTCCCAGGTAACGTTCCGTTGAGTTGCCGACATCCATTTCGCCCCCGCCTGCGGCTCCAGAAAGATGACATAATTCGGCGCGTAAGCGACCAACTCGATGTATCCCACGGCGTGGGTTGATTCCCCTTCCGCCTGAATGGTGAATCTTCCGGGCTGGTGAGCCGTTACAAGCCCCGTTGAGCTCACCGACCCGACCGCAGGGAAGGAGGAAGTCCAGATATAGCTTAAATTGTCCCCTCCGACGGTCGTCGCATTCAATTGCAAGGTACTCCCCACCGCGACCCTCGGCTCCCCCGCGGCGGGCGTTATGTTGACAAACACACTGGGGGCGTTCGTGTCCACCTCCAGCGAAAGGTCGTCGAAGTAGCCGTCGTTGTCAATGCCGATGTATCGGTTGGCGGTGAGCACGACCCGCAGCGTTCTTGTCCCCGCGGGGATGCGGGATTCGATAACGTACCGTGTCCACACTGGACTCCGATGGCTGCGATACAGATAGAGCAACTGCTGACCGTCCCCGTCCGTCGCCTGAATCGCCAGCGTGGATTGGTCGTGCGGATATTGGTCCCAATTCGCCAGCCAGCCGGAGAGATGCAAATAGCCCTCCCCCGAGTCAATGATGTCGCTTGAAGCCGAAACGTCAACGTCCTGGTACATCGTCGTTTGGGGGATCGCCCTGCGAGCCGGCCAGAACATGTAGGCGCCGCCGTGGGGTGGGAACGCGGCGTCCGCCGCCCATGCGTCGTCGGGGTCGGTCCAGCCCTGCGTATTTCCCGACTCCGCATCGGGATTGACCAGAAGATTACCCCAGACAGCCGCCGCAACTCCGAGAATCAGCGCGAGTGTCAGCGCAACTTGAATTGCGACCGCTTTTCCTAACCGTCCGTAAAGTCTTGAATTGTTCACAACTCCCTCCTTTCGTTTCTCAGCTTCAAGGACTCCCGGTTCCGTCACCAGGCGTCGTACTTTCTTGCGGATAGACCAGTTATGATGTTCCCAAAGCCTCGCCGAAAAGACTGACCGGCGCCGGGCGAACCGGTCGTGCGCCCGTACTGCCGCGACCTGGCTCCCGGATGCCCCGCGGTTTCGGAGGGCGCCTTTTCGGTAAGGTACGCCGCGTCAGGCGCCGTCGCGGCAAACCGCTATGCTCATGGCGTTACGTCTGGCTCTCTCTCGGGCTGCGGGCGCCGCCGATCATCGCGGGCGCCCTTCTGCAAGGCGGGAACGCGAGCGGGCACGTTGGCAGGAACGATATTTCTAAACAAGCGTAACCTTGCCCGAAACCTTGTGGAGTGTCAAGGCTTTCCTGCCGGGGGGCGGCCGGATGGAGGGGGCGGACCCCTGCTGGGAGAACGCCGGCGCCCCGGTTGAGCCGCAGTGGCACAGACATATATTTTTCGTGCCGTCTGCGTTCTCCGAGGTGAATTTCCGCCGAAATTGGGGCGTCAGATTCTGGCAAGAATTTACCTTGACAGAGTGGGCGATGATGTAGTAAATTGTCGTCCAAAAATGTCGCAGTGTGCGCATGACCGGTTTGGGGGTCCGAGAGGTCTCGGGCGCCAGGCGGCGCCTGCGAATGGGTCCTGAACAGTGTGCAACCCTTTGGAAGAGGAGGAATAGGTTATGCGGTACATTTCGTTGAGAAGAGCGGCCCTATCGGGCTTTGCCCTTCTATTTTCTCTGTGGGTCTGTTCGGTGTGCGTGTGTGCCGAGCAGGCGATCGTCATTAAGGTAACCTCGCTCAAGGGAGCGGCAAATGTCACCAAACCCGATGGCACTGCCGAAACCCTGACGGATACCTCAAAGCCGATTGCTTTGCCGGCGACCATCGAACTGGCCGGAGCGAAAGGGAGCTTTCGGATTTCGCTTCCGACTGTGTTCACCGGTAAGTTCAACGCCATTAGCTGGACCATGCGGCAGGGCGAGATGGTGCGGGTTTCCTTGCTGCAAAACAATAAGGGGGTGAGGTTCGAGTACTTGAAGGGCACGCGGAAGTTCTACCTCAACGTTAACACCGCGGAAAACCTCATGGAGGTCGTCTCCGTGACCGGAACAACGACCGTCCTGATCCCTCAGAACACAGTGACTGTCCGCGAGAAAGACTCTGCTCTTCTGACCATGCCGACGAACCTGTACTCGTCCATCAGCGTCAATCCCGGACAGGTCAGCGAAGTTCAGTTTAGCTATTCGCCGACGGCCTTACCGCCCAGAGTGGAAGGATTGCCTCTCGTGCCGGAGCCGGAGAGGATCGAACAGAGTCCATACCGGCCGTAGTGTTGCATGTTCCGTTGGGTGTGGGTTTGGGGGGCCAGAATATATGGCTTGGGGTATCGCCCATGAAGGCGTTTTGTAGATTGGGTACACAGAACCACTTGGGAGTCAAGCACAGCGGTGCTGTTTTGAGAAAGGAGTGTCCGTGATGGGAAGGCCATGTGGTATTCTTGTTTTGGTTTCGACGTTCGCCATGGGCAGTTTCGCCCTTGGCACAGAAGTGGGGAACATCCATTTCGGTCAGTTGTACGTCCATCCCCGCATTGGGGTGGAAGCGACTTACGACGACAACGTGTTCCTGCTCGGGGAGAAGAAGGTGGACGATGTTCTCTTTACCATCCGGCCGGGGGTTGACCTCGATTTTACCCATGAAGGGAAATCGGCGCGCGTCAACTACCTTGCCGAAATCGGCAGATTCGTGGATACCACCGATTACGATTATGAGAACCATCTCCTCAACGGCTCGGTTAACCTCCAGTTCCCCAGCGGACTGATGTTTTTCGTCGGGGACGTGTTCCGAAAGACCGTGGACAGGCTGACCTACGAGTTCGTTCCTCTCGTCAAGAAAACCCAGAATGTCTCCGACGTCAGGGTGGGGTATGAATTCACCGAGAGGTTGTCCGTCCAGGCGGCTTACGGCCACCTGATTCTCGACTACAAGGACCCCATCTACGAGGTTTACGACCGCGACGATGACACGGTGGAGGGAACCGTTTTCTACCGCATCTTCAGCAGGGTGTCCCTCCTCGGGCAGTATCAGTTCAAGTGGATCAATTACGACCGGGAAACCGGCGTCCGGTTCGATGCCGACGGAATGAGCGCCTTTCTCGGTGTTACGGGACAAATCACCCCGAAGCTGGTCGTCCTTGCGAAGGGGGGCTATCAGCAGAGAGATTACGACGGCCCGCGGGACGACTATAACGGCGGCGCATTCAGCCTGGACGTTGTCCACCGCTGCACCGACACGTTGACGCTGACCGCCGGCGGCACCCGTGAGGCGGTAGAATCCACTTACTCCACAAACAATTTCTATACAACTACTGAAGCCAGGGCCGGCCTGGACAAGCAGTTGGGCGCGAAATGGACTGTGGGTGTATCGGGCTTCTACGCGAACAGCGATTACCCGGAAGCGACCTTTGACGGAGTAGGCTTCACCGAGAGAGACGACGATATCTGGGGCGGAAGAGTCGGCCTGAGGTATCAGATTCAAAAATGGTTGACCACAAGCCTTTGGTACACTCATGAGGAAAGGAATTCCAACCAGGACCCCTACGATTACGACGACAACAGGGTTTCTCTCGGGGTTTCAGCGGTCTTCTGATCGCCCGACGGAAAAAACCTTTTCGGAAGGAGGCGAACCGGACGTTATCCGCGAGGAGAAGTCCGGTTTGTTTTAACGTATGGTCACATGGCTTATCCGATTTTTCATTTGCGTCGCGTTTGCTTTCCTGTTTCGGGGGGCGCCTTTGTGCGAGCAGCCCGCCAAGAGCGGCGAAAAATCCGAGACTTCTCTGGATAACTTGGAGCCCCCGCCCACGGCGGCCGAGTACCTGGTCAGTCCGAAAGACGTTCTCGAAATCACCATCGTCGGCGAGAAGGACCTCCCGGTAAACTTTGAGGTCAGCGACAAGGACGGAGCGATCAATTACCCCTTTATCGGGTACGTGGAGGTCATCGGAAAGACCGTCAAGCAGGTCGAGCAACTTCTGACGGAGCGCCTCAAGGACGGCTGGTTCGTCAGCCCGCAGGTCAACGTCAGGGTCGCCATGTACAGTCAGAAACTCGTCTATGTCCACGGGAAGGTCAACCGACCCGGGCAGCATCCTTTTTCTGGCAGAAACAGGATGACGGTCTATCGCGCCATCATTATGGCGGGTGGGTTCGCTCCCAACGCCAGCGAGAAAAAGGTGAAGCTCACGACAACCGACGGAAAGGGGAAGCAAGTCGTACAGACCATTGATGTGTCCGACATAATGAGAAGGAACCCGGAACTCGATCCCCCCATCAAGGCGGACGATATTATTGAGGTTCCCGAGACCTTCTTCTGAGCTTGTCGAAGCGGAAGAGGACTCCAGCTACCGGGGCATAGGCGCACCGTTGCAGGGTCATTCGAGAGAACAGGCATCGCGAGGACGCGACGCGGTGCTCATCCGCGAGGAGGTCCTGTAACCGCCGGGAGTGAAACAACGTTGAGAGACGGAGACCATGGAGAATTCCACAAGAGAGCGAGCCGAGGAGACGTCCGCCGCTAAAGAGGGGAAAAAGGACCGAAAAAAGCGGCGAGCCCGAGGAAGAACGATCCACATCAAGGACATTTTTCTCCTTCTGTGGAATCGGAGGTATGTGGTTTTCTTCTTCTTCTTACTCGTCGTGTCCATCACCGGAATCTGGACCGCCAAGACTCCCTGGCTGTATAAAGCCACGACCCGCCTCGTCATTGAGAAAGAAACGCTCGACCTTTTCCCCGGCTCCAAGAGCGTGCTCGCCGTGGACACTACGGGCGCCGAGTATCTCAACACCCAGTGCGGCATTCTGAAGAGCAGCCGCACCCTCGCCGAGAACGTCATCAACGCCCTGAGGCTCAAGGTTACCGATAAAAAGACCGGCGAGGAGAGATTCATGCATCCGGTGGAGCTCCTCCGGAAGATCAGTGTCGTGCCCATACGCGAGACCCGTCTGGTGGACGTGAGCGTCACGGACGGCGACCGCAAACAGGCCTCCGAGATAGCCAACACCCTTGCAGGCGAGTTCATCAAATTCGACGTGACGAGCAAGCTGGAGGCAAGGAAGGCAGCGGCGCAGAGCATCAAGCAGCAACTCGAGCAACTTGCCAACGACGTCAGGGAAGCCGAGCGGGCCTTCGCCAAGTTCAAGCAGGATAACAACATCGTCTCCGTTCAGAAAGAACAGAACCTCCTGTACACCAACCTGAACGCCCTCACCGCCGAAGCCTCTCTGAAGCAGAGGGAGCGGCTCACGGCGGAGACAGTGTATAACCGGGTCAAGGACCTTTCCGTCGAGGAACTCAAGCAGCAGACCGAGGTTGCCGACGATAGGGTCATGCAGCAGCTTCAGGTGGACCTGCTCAAGGCGAGAACGCAACTGGACGCCCTCTCTCTCCGGTACGGACCCAAGCACGAGGTGTGGAAAGCCGCGACCGATACGGTCGAGAAAATCGGAGAGCAGATTGACCTGACCGCGCAGGCAATTCGGGACAGACTGAGAGAGGCGGTCGTTGCCGCCCAGCAAAAGGAGCAGAAGGCCATTGCAGAGCTGGAGGAGGCCCAGCGCCGAGTCCATGACTTCGAGGGCAGCACATTGGACAAGTACCGCAGCCTCGAGACCGCGGTTCAGACGAAGACCGCGACCTATCAGGAGGTTCTCCGCAGGGGCACAGAGAGTGAAGCCCAGACCGGGGTTACCAAGGCGCCCACCGAGTTCGAGGAGCGCGGGACGAGCAATATCCGAGTCGTTGACAGGGCCGTTCCCCCGGGCACCCCCTTCCGACCCAGGCCGCTGGTCAACATAGCGCTTGCCATCGTCATGGGTCTGGCTCTTGGCTGTGGCTCCGCCTTTTTCCTGGAATACCTCCACGACGAGGTCAAGAATCCCGACGACATCACGGAGGACCTTGGCCAGACTCTTCTCGCCGCGATCCCCAAGCCCAAAAGGAAGCTCGCCTCTGCGAAAGACATGGGTAGGATTGTTTACGACCACCCGAGCTGGCCGGTCTCGGAAGCGTACCGCAACCTCCAAACGAACATCAAGCTAATGGCAAGAGACGGGCGATTCCCGTCGCTGTTGGTAACCAGCGCATGCCCCGGAGAGGGGAAAACCACCACCGCCGAAAACCTTGCCATTGTTATCTCGCAGCATGGCGAAAGGGTTGTCCTCCTGGACACCGACATGCGAAGACCGAGAATCTACAGGGACTTCGGCATTAAGAACTCCAAAGGATTGGTCAGCTACCTCGCCGGGGATTGCAGCCTCGACGAGGCTCTCGTGGATATGAGCGGGATGGCACAGAGAGAGCAGCCCCAGAACGGCGCCGCGGAAATTACCCGGGGTCAACTCTGGATTCTGCCGTGCGAGCGGAGAGTCCCGAATCCGACGGAAATCATAGGCTCTCCCAAAATGGTGCAGCTCGTAACAGAGTTGAAGAAGAAATTCGACGTGCTCATTTTCGATTCTCCGCCCTGCCAGTTCTCCGACCCGCTCCTCCTGGCCCGGTACGCCGATGGCATCGTCGCGGTGATCGAGGCGCACAAATACACCAAACCCGTTATCGCGCAGGGACTCGAACGCCTCGACAAGATCGAGGAAGACAAGATTCTGGGAGTCGTTCTCAACAAGTACGATCCGAAAAGGGCGGGCGGCTACGGCTACTACGGCTACCGCAGCTACTACTACTACAGGTACTACGACCGGTACTACTACGACTACTACAGCCGTTCTCGGGAGAGCCTCCCCCATCGTCTCTTCAAGCGGTCCCCAAAAAGGGCTTCGCCCGACAAGAAAACGTCGCAACCGGATAAGAAGCCCCAGGTTACGCCCTCCCCTGGGGATTTCGCGCCTAAATAGCCACGGGGCCTCTTAAGTGCTCTGGTTCCTAAATTCGGCGCCCCATCGTGTGACAGGATTATAGGATAACGGGTTGTTGGGTAGGTCATTTGGTCTGAGGTGAAGTCGTCCTTCCTTCGCATCGTCGTCACAGAATCCCGTTCATCCTGTCCATCCCGTCCAGAAACAGCCGGTCAGTTCTCCATACGTCATCGTAGTCGTGAAATCGTGCGACAAAGGACGACGTTGCCCCCCGGCAATCCACTATCTGCGTCCGTCCGCCCTTTTGTCGCCCGACCTGACACTCGCCTGCACCGGCGCCGGCTCAACCCCAGAGTCCCCGGAGTTCGCGGAGATCGCAGAGGTCCCTCGCATCAGCCGAGGCACTCTCAACGCTCTCGGCGTCCTCTGCCCTTCTATGAAAGCGGGGCGTGGCTACGGCTGAGAGGTGGGAACGGGGTGAACCCCATGGGGCCGAGAAGCCCGGCTACAAGCGGCGCCGATGGCGCCACGGAAGACCGGCAACCATGGCCCGGGGCCTTGGCGTTGTAGCCGAACCATGCGGACGGCGCATCAGGCGATGGCTGGCTCATGCGCACCCGCAGCCTATAACCATGCCGCCATTTTCATCTTCTCCGGGTGAATGAAGCTGATGACAGACTACGGTCTCTGCGTTCTCGCAGAAGAGGCCGCGTGCGAAGCGTCCGGTTACTTCAAGACCTTAATGTGAAGTTCCTTCAGTTGTTGGTCGCTGACGGGGGAAGGCGAACCGCTCATTATGTCCGCCGCCTTTTGCGTCTTCGGGAAGGCGATGACGTCGCGGATGCTGTCGGCGCCGACCATGATTCGGATGATTCGGTCGAGTCCGGGGGCGATTCCGGCGTGGGGAGGCGTGCCGTACTGGAGAGCTTCGGTGAAGAAACCGAACCTCTGATTGATTTCTTCTTCGGTCAGTTTGAGGAGGCGGAAAATCTTCTTCTGGACTTCGGCGTTGTGGATTCGGACGCTTCCGCTGCCGACCTCGACGCCGTTGAGGACGAGGTCGTAAGAGCCCGAACGCACTTTCAGAGGCTCGGCATCGAGGAGGTGGAGGTCCTGTTCGTTCGGGGAGGTGAAGGGATGATGCTCGCTGTCGAAGCGCTGCTCTTCCTCGTTGTAGGCGAAGAGGGGGAAGTCCACGACCCAGAGGAATGAGAACCGCCCCTCGGGGATGAGCTTTTCATCCGTGGCTATCTTGATGCGGATGGCGCCGAGCGCCTCATTGACCTTTTTCCGTTCGCCGGCGGCGAGGAGAACGAGGTCGTCCTTTTCCGCGCCGACATGGCCCAGGAGTTTTTCGAGGAGGCTCGAGTCAAAGAACTTCGCGATTGGAGAGGAAGGGGCGCCGTCGGCGACTTTGATGTAGGAGAAGGCGCTGACGCCGAGCGAAGAAGCCAGGTTCCCAAGATCATCTGTCTGTTTTCGGGAGTACCGGGCGCGGCCGGGGAAGCGGACGGCTTTGATCACGCCTCCCTTTTCAACGGCGGATCGGAAAGCCTGAAAGCTCGACTGGGCGGCGAGGTCGGTCACGTCCTGAAGGAGAAGCCCGTAGCGGGTGTCGGGCTTGTCCGTGCCGTATTTGTTGAGGGCGTCCGGATGGGACATTCTCGGAAAGGGGATCGGAATCTCCATGTCGAGGCCGGCTTTGAAGCAGGCGTGCATAAGCCCCTCCACGACGGGGAAGATGTCGTCCTGCTCGACGTAGCTCATCTCCATATCAATCTGGGTGAACTCCGGTTGCCGGTCGGCTCGCAGGTCCTCGTCGCGGAAGCAGCGGCAAATCTGGAAATATTTGTCTATGCCAGCAATCATGAGGAGCTGCTTGAGGAGCTGAGGGGATTGGGGCAGCGCGTAGAAGGAGCCCGGTTCCATGCGGCTGGGGACGAGGTAATCTCTCGCGCCCTCGGGGGTGCTCTTGGTGAGGATGGGGGTCTCGATTTCGAGGAAACCCTGTTCCGACAAATAGTTGCGGGCGGCGAGGACGACTGTGTGACGGAGGATGAGGTTCCTGAGCATGTACGGCCTTCGCAAGTCGAGGTAACGGTATTTCAGCCGGATTTCCTCGCTGACCTGGGCGTCGTCGGCGATCGGGAACGGAGGGGTCTTGGAGTCGCTCAGGATTTCAAGCCTGTTGACCTTGACTTCGATTTCGCCGGTGGCGAGTTTGGGATTGACGGTTCCTTCGGGTCTCTCGACGACGTTGCCCCAGGCGGAGATTACGAATTCTGGTCGAAGGCGAGCCCCAAGAGCGTGGGCTTGAGGGGCGACTTCCGGGTTGAGAACGAGCTGGGTAATCCCGTATCTGTCTCTCAGGTCAATGAAGAAGACTCCTCCGTGGTCTCTTATCCGATGAACCCAGCCGGAGAGGCGGACCTCCCGGTGGAGATGGCTTCTGTTCAGCTCTCCACAAGTGTGCGTTCTTTTCATGATTTCACGTCTCCGAAAAGGATTTGCGTCGCCGTCGGCGCCGAGTTGTCCAATGCGCGGATACTCACAATTGTTCTCTCGTTCACACTGACGAGCACGTGCAAGAAGGAGCCTGTCCCGAGGCACTACACCCGCCAGCAGGTAACCGGACAACTGATAGAATTGGGGGATTGTGCTCCTGCGACTTCACCCGGTCTCGTTCAAAGCTTCTATGTGAAAGCCGTTGGAACCTCCCAATGCGTCTCAAGGGGCGAAGGAGTGCTCAGCACGCCAGGACGTTGTCCCAGGAGACATGCTCTGGTGGTCGCTCTGCCACCCAGCGGAAGCCGTAAGACGAGTGGTGGAATTCTCGTTCGCGGGCGGCGCCCGGGGAAGAAAAGGGACCTGTCACGAGACAATCTTGGTGATCCTCTCCTTCATGATTTTGCCGGGCTTGAAATCGCAAATCCACTTGGCAGGGATTTGGACCTCGACAGTGGGGTTGTTGGGGTTTCTGCCGACTCTGGCTTTTCTCTTGACGGGCTTGAAGATTCCGAAGTTACGAAGTTCGATGGTATTCCCAGCGGCCAGACTATCAATAACCGAATCGAGGAGCCTCTGGACGACTTCTTTTACCTCGAGCTGGGTTAAGCCTGTCTCCTTGGCAATCTTGACCACCAACTCCCTCTTGGTCGTGCACCTGGACATGTTATTCCTCCTTTGGCAGTTGGATATCGGAAAGAAAGAGCGACGGGAACGAGTTCATCCTCAAAACCCACCTGTTTCCAGCGCGCACCGAGCCGCGCGGACCGGCACAGCCAAACCGAAGCTTAGCGCAAAATGACGAAGATGACAATGGCGATGACGGCCAGCGCGACCAGAAACACGACGCCGGTGACCACCTTTCGGGCCTTCTCTCGTCCCGGGTGCAAGGCCTCCAGCTTTTGTCTTCTATCCAGAAGCCTCCCCAGGAGGAAATGAAGCTTCATCTGGGCTCTGTGCCAGACATCGTACAGCTTGCGCTTCTGGAAGTCAGTCAGCGTGACCACAGTCGCAAGGGAGTTCGCCAGTTCCGCGATTGTGCTGACTGAGTTATCGGCGCGAAGCCCGAGTCGCTGAACCAGGGTGTCCCATTGGGTGGGGAGAGTCAACCGGAGTTCCTGGAGCTTCCCCTCGTCTTCCGGGACGACGGTTTCAGTCAAGATGGCGTTGTCGAAGACGCTGTGGAAATGGCGCAGCGACTCCATGCACCCTTTGAGATGCTCGATTTCCTTGTCGAGTTTGGGATCGGTCATAGACGTAAGTTCCACTATAAGAGTAAAATGGATGCTACCAGTCGCGCCCCCACCGGTCAAGGAAAAATTTCCCAGGGTCGTAATGCCTCAGTCTTGGGAGGAACTCACCGCACAGAACACCGAGACCGCCGAGGAGCAATGGACTCACAGAGAGCCCCCTCTGCGGTCTCTGGGGTTCGACCCGCCTGCGTGAGCGCCTGCTCAGCAGTGACGGCTCGCCCGATCGTAGCTGAGTCGTTCCCGAGGGTCACTCGGGCGAAGATTCAGAGGAATGGGTGACCTCCCCGACGTAAGGTAGCCCCCGCAGCTTCTCCAGAAGGCTTCCTTCGGCCGAGACTCCAAATCCGCATTTGACTTCCGCCACGACTTGCCGGCCGTTGTCCAGGCAGAAGAACAGCCTGACGGGGCTTTGACCGGGGAAGTCAGACAAAAGCCCCTTCAGTTCGAGGAGGTTGTCCTCGTTGGCTTCGACATCCAACCGGATGACTACGCCGTTCGGGGAAGGCTCGGGAACCGTCCCAAATGGGAAATCGAAGTCTGTGGCGGATTCGCGCGCGGCGCCTGCGTCGGCGGGAACGGCAGCACGAGCAGGAGGGCTTTCGAGGAGGCTCGCGTCCGCCTGGTCAAGAAAGACGACATTGTCGGCGACGATCTTGGGAGCAACGTCTTTCTTATCGAGCCTGCCCACGATGACGACCGGCTCTTCCTTGGTCAAGACAGCCGAGCATCTTTTGTAGGCTTCGGGGAAAACGAGGACTTCAATTATGTTCTCCACGTCCTCGACGGTCAGGATGGCCATTCTCTCCTGGGTGGACTTCTTGGCTGTATTGCGGATCGCCGAAATGATCCCCGCGAGGCGAACGCGGGAGTTGGAGGTCGTTCGGTCGAGCTCCTCGATTGTGCAGCACTGGAGTTGCTTGATTTTCTCTGCGTAGCGATCGAGGGGGTGGCCGGTCAGGTAGAACCCAAGGAGTTCCTTCTCGAATGCCAGAAGCTGGGCCTTCGGGTATTCTTCGACGTCGGGCGGCTCATGGTATTCGAGTGCGGAAGTATCCCCTTCGGCGAGGACGTCGAAGAGGGAGGTCTGCCCCTTCTGCCGATCGAGCTGCGTTCTGCTCGCCAGCTCGATTGCTCGGTCGAGCGACTGGAAAAGCTGCGATCTCTTCCAGCCGGTAGTATCAAAGGCGCCGCACTTGATGAGGCTTTCCATTACCTTTCGATTGACGATCCGCAAGTCCACGTTGCGGGCGAAATCGTAGATGGAATTGTAGGGCCCGTGGACGGCTCGTCGTGAGGCAATGTGGTCAATGGCGCCTTTGCCTACGTTCTTCACAGCGGAAAGTCCGAACCTTATGCCGTCGTCGCCCACCGTGAACCTGGCGTCGGACTCGTTGATGTCCGGGGGAAGGATTTTGATGCCGAGGGACTCGCATTCCCGGACGTATCGGCTGACGCGGTCGGTGGCGCCGATCTCATTGGAGAGGAGGGCGGCCATGTATCCGTGAGGATAGTTGGCTTTCAGGAAGGCTGTCTGATAGACGATGAAAGCATACGCGGCGCTGTGGCATTTGTTAAAGCCGTAGAGAGAAAACCTCTGCATGGTATCGAATATCTTCTCGGCGACTTCCCTGGGAACTTTGTTCCTCTGAGCTCCCTCGACGAAGACCTTCCTCTGGGCGGCCATCTCTTCGGGCTTCTTTTTGCCCATGCTCCGTCGAAGAACGTCGCTCTGGGCGAGGGAGAAACCCGCCAGCACGTTGGCGCACCGCATGACCTGCTCCTGATAGACGAAAATGCCGTAGGTCTCCTTGAGGATGGGCTCCAGAAGGGGATGGTCGTATTCGATGCGCCGCTTGTTGTGCTTTCGAGAGATGAAGTCCGGGATCATCTCCATGGGACCCGGGCGGAAAAGGGCGATCATGGCGACGATGTCCTCGAAGCAGTCGGGCTTGAGCTTCTGAGCGAGGTCTCGCATCCCCGGGCTTTCCAGTTGGAAGACGCCTGCGGTTTTCGCGTGCTTGAGTAACCGGAAGGTCTTGGCGTCATCGAGCGGCACTTGACTCATGTCGAGAGAAACGCCGTGGCGCTCCCGAACCATCTGGACCGCATCGTCAATGACGGTCAGGGTCTTGAGGCCGAGGAAATCCATCTTGAGAAGCCCGATTTCCGTGATGGGCTTCATGGAGTACTGAGTCACGATTTCGTTGCTGCTGCCGCGGCACAGGGGGACGAGATTCGTGAGGTCCTCGCTGGATATGACGACGCCGGCGGCGTGCGTGGAGGCGTTTCTCGCGAGGCCCTCCAACTGGAAGGAAATGTTGAAAATTCTCCTGACCATGTCGTCGCGGTCGTAGAGCTTCTTGAGTTCGGACTGCGAGTCGAGCGAGTCCTGCAAGGATACGTTGGGGCCGGCGGGGATGAGCCTTGCGACCCGGTCCACCTGGCCGTACGGATAGCCGAGGGCGCGCCCCACGTCGCGGACGACCATCTTCGCGCCGAGCGTGCCGAAGGTGATGATTTGGGCGACGTTCGATTTGCCATACTTCTGGACGACGTAGTCAATCACTTCGTTTCTGCGGTTGTAGCACAGGTCAATGTCAATATCGGGGAAGCTGGGTCGTTCGGGGTTGATGAATCGTTCAAAGGGGAGACCATATTTGAGCGGGTCAATGTCCGATATGCCCAGCAGGTAGCAGACGAGGCTTCCGACGGCGGAGCCGCGGCCCGGGCCAACGGGGATACCTCTCTCCCGGGCGTAGTGAACGAAATCCCAGACGATGAGGATGTAGCTGGTCAGCCCCTTGGCGTCAATGACGCCGACCTCATAGTCAAGCCTTTGACGGACCTCGGGCGAGACGTTCGGGTATCTGCGAGGGAGACCTTCTTCGCAGAGATGCACGAGGTAATCCTTCAGACTGCCCGGATAGTCGGCGTGGAAGGTCGGGTAGTGGTGATAGCTGAAGTCGAGCTCCAGATTGCATTTTTCGGCGATTTCGAGCGTGTTGCGAAGCGCCTTCGGGTCTTCGGGCAAGGCGCTGGCCATTTCTTCCGGGGTTCTGAAATAGAATTGGTCGGTGGCGAACTTCAACCTCTTCGTGTCGGACACGGAGTTGCCGGTTTGGATGCAGAGAAGAACGTCGTGGGCTTCGGCGTCTTCCCGATGAAGGTAGTGGCAGTCGTTCGTGGCCACGAGAGGAATGGACAACTGCCTCCCGAGCTCCATCAACGCGGAATTGACGGGGAGCTGTTCGGGGATGCCGTGGTTGTGGAGCTCAAGGTAGAAGTCCTCCCCGAATAGGTCGCGGTAAAAGCGAGCAACGCTTTTCGCCTGCTCGGTTTCGCCCTTGAGGATGAGGCAGGGGATTTCGCCTTTCAGGCACGCGGACAAGGCGATTAGTCCGCGGCTGTGCTGCGAGAGTATCTCCTTATCTATTCTCGGCTTATAATAGAAGCCCTCGAGATGCGCTGCGGTGGCCAGCTTGATGAGGTTGCGATAGCCTTCGGCGTTCTTGGCCAGAAGGACGAGGTGGAAGGAAGCGTCCTTGATCCCGTAGGTTCTCTTGTCCCTCCTGTCACGAGGGGCGATGTAGGCTTCCATGCCGATGATGGGTTTGACGCCGACGGAGCGCGCCGCCTTGTAAAACTCAATGACTCCGTACATGCTGCCGTGGTCGGTAATGGCAACCGCCGGCATCCCCATTTGCGCCGCCGTGTTGACCATGTCCGCAATGCGGCATCCGCCGTCGAGAAGGCTGTATTCGGTATGATTGTGGAGGTGAACGAAAGTGGGCTGATTCACCGTTTGACTCTCTGAGTGTAGTCTGCGGTCTTTGCGGTTCCCGTAGTTGCATCGCTGCTAACCGCAGAAGGCGCTGAGGACGCGGACGCCGAAAGGGCTCTTACTCCCACTCGATGGTGCTGGGGGGTTTGGAGCTGATGTCGTACACGACCCGGTTTATCCCTCGGACTTCGTTGATGATCCGGTTGGAAATCCGCCCCAGCAGGTCGTACGGGAGCTTGACCCAATCCGCCGTCATGAAATCCTCAGTTGTAACTGCACGGATGGCGACAACATTCTCGTAGGTTCTCTCGTCACCCATGACTCCGACGGTTTTCACCGGCAGGAGAACCACGAACGCCTGGGCTATCTTTCCGTAGTAGCCGGCCGCCTTGATTTCGTCCACGAACCTGATGTCCGCTTCTCGCAGGAGGTCGAGCCTTTCTTTTGTGACCTCGTCAATGATCCTGACGGCGAGACCGGGTCCGGGGAAAGGATGCCGCCAGACGACCTCTTCGGACATCCCCAGTTCTTCGCCGAGGAGCCGCACCTCGTCTTTGAAGAGGTTTCTCAATGGCTCTATCAGCTCGAAATTCAACCACTCGGGGAGTCCCCCGACATTATGGTGTGTTTTTATGGTCGCGGAGGGACCGCCTCTCGGCGAACGGCTCTCGATGACGTCCGGATAGAGCGTTCCTTGGGCGAGAAACCGCACGTCCCTCAATTCTGCGGCGGCTCGCTCGAAAGCCTTTATGAACTCGGCGCCGATGATTTTTCTTTTCTGCTCCGGGTCCTCCACGCCCTTGAGTGCGGTCAAGAATTCTTCTTCGGCGTCAACATAGAGAAGCTCTATCTCTTCGTCCCGCTCGAAGCGTTCGCGGACTTCCTCGGCTTCGCCTTTCCTGAGCAAACCGTTATTGACGAATATGCAGGTGAGTTGGTCGCCGATGGCCTCGTGGAGCAGCCTGGCGGTGACGGAAGAATCCACTCCGCCGCTGACTCCCAGGACGACTTTCTCCCCACCGACTGTCTCCCGAATCTCTCGAACGGCCTGCCTGTGGAAGGACCCCATATTCCAGTCGCCGCGGCAGCGGCAGAGCTTGAACAGGAAGTTGCGGAGGATTTCTTTTCCGCGTTCGGTGTGGACGACTTCGGGATGGAACTGGACGCCGAAGTGCGTTCCCCGGCGGTCGCCCATGACGGTGATTTCGCAGTTATCCGTCCGCCCGACAAGTTCATATCCGGCGGGAAGCATGGTGACCTTGTCGCCGTGGCTCATCCAGACGGTTTGACGCTTATCCAATCCTGCAAAAAGGGGGCTATCTTTTTCGACGGTGAGTTCCGCGCGCCCGAATTCTCGCTTGGCGCCTCGCTCGACTTTTCCGCCGAGAAGGAAGCCCATCAACTGCATGCCATAACAGATTCCGAGGACGGGGCGGTCTCCCTTCAGAATCGCGGGGTCGCATTTCGGAGAGTTCTGGTCATAAACGCTGGCTGGGCCGCCCGAAAGAACGATTCCTTGAGGGGCGAGTCTGTCCAGTTCGTCCGGCTCGATGTCATGGTCAACGATGACCGAATAGACACCGTTCTCCCGAACTCTGCGGGCGATCAACTGGCTGTATTGCGAACCAAAATCGAGTATCGCAATTTTTTCTAAAGGTTCCATAGTTCACCGAAGCAAGGAAGCAATCCCCCAATCACTCGTTACGAATACTAACAACGGCCACCCCCTGTGTAAACGCCTTTTTGCCGTGACCCTGACAGTTTCCCGTCATCCCCGTGAGCGAGGAGGTTTCTTTTCAGTGTTTTTGGAGTCGTAACGACCTCGAGGCCCATTTTGGCACAAGTGAGCCGGAGCTTTCCGACGCCGGTCCCGAGAACATAGCAGTCGTGGGCGTCGGAGCCGATGGTTACTTTTGTGCCGCCGAGATGTTTGTAGAAACGGACAATGTTCAGAGAGGGGCGGTAATCGCGCGATTTGCCGACCAGCCCTTTGGTGTTCACCTCGAGGGCGGCTCCGTTTGCGATTATCGCCAGAAGAGCTTCTTCAAGGAATGGGCGAAGTCGCTCGCTGGACTCGAGGTAGGAAACGTCGCCCGTGAACCTCTTGATATAGTCGAGGTGCGCGATGGCGGAGAAAAGGCCGCTTTCGGCGGAGAGCCTCACCTGCTCCAAATAAGCGACATACGTCTCGTCTATGTCCCTTTTGGCGAGCATCGGCTCGGAGAATATCTCTCCGTCCACATAATGAACGGAACCGAGAACGAAGTCCAGCTCCTTGTCCGCGAGCCAATCCCTGATCTTCTCTTCGAAGCGGCTCTGGTAATCGGCCTCGACCCCCTTGAATGTGGTGAGCTTGCCGGAGTATTTGCAGCGGGCTTCGTCAACGCGGGCGGAGTATTCTTCGTAGCTGAGGTAGCCATATCCGGAGTCGTTGGGGTCGAATTCCATGTGCTCGGTGAAGCAAACGGCTCGGAGTCCGATTTCCATGGCTCTGCGGCAGACCTCGTCCAGGGTGGAGCGGCCATCGCAGGAGAGGGTCGTGTGAATGTGAAAATCGAGCATCGGCAACGCAACCTCGCGCCTCGGAAACAAGAAGAGCTTCTACCTCGCCATCCCGACCCTCTGATAGGTCTGGAAGATTTTGCCTTCCGTCTTTATGGCGGGGGCGATAATCAGCTCGGTCAACTGCATCTCCTTGATGGTGCGTGCGCCGAGGCTGCCCATAGCCGTCTGAAGGGCGCCCATGAGGTTCTGAGAGCCGTCGTCAACGACGGCGGGACCGAAAAGTATCTGCTCGAGGGTTCCGGTTGTGCCGACGTAGATTCGGGTGCCCCTGGGGAGATTGAAGTGAGGCGTAGCCATTCCCCAGTGGTATCCGCGACCGGGAGCTTCCTTTGCCTTGGCGAAAGCCGATCCAACCATGACGGCGTCGGCGCCGCTGGCGAAGGCTTTGCAGATGTCACCGCCGACGCTCATGCCGCCGTCCGTGATAATCGGCACGTACCTCCCCTTGCGCTTGTAGTGGAAGTCGCGGGCAGCGGCGCAGTCGGCGGTTGCGGTAACCTGGGGCACACCGATTCCGAGGACTCCCCTGGTCGTGCAGGCGGCGCCGGGGCCAATGCCGACGAGGAGGGCGTCAATTCCGGTATCCATTAGCTCGACTGCGGTTTCGTAGGTAACGCAATTCCCGACGATGACGGGAACCCTCATCTGCTTGCAGAATTTCTCAAAATCGAGCGGTTTGTAGTGGGTGGAGACGTGTCGCGCGGTCGTAACCGTCGCCTGAACCACGAAGAGGTCCACGCCGGCCTCCTGAGCGATGGCGCCGAACTTTTCGGCTCTCTGCGGGATGCTGGAGACGGCTGCCGGGACGCCCGCTTTCTTGATCTCCTCGACCCTCCTGGCGACGAGCTGCTCTTTGATGGGTTCCCCGTACACGGATTGCACAAGCTCCGTTGCTTCTTGAGAAGAGGCTTTGGCTATTTTTTCCAGGACCTCGCCGGGTTCTTCGTACCTTGTCTGGACCCCTTCGAGGTTCAGGACAGCCAGCCCGCTAAGCCGCCCCATCTCGACGGCAAACCTCGTGTCCACCACGCCATCCATCGCGGCGGCGAGAATAGGCACATTGAACTTCAGGTCATCTATCTGCCAGCCCGTATCCACTTCGGCTGGGTTGATTGTGACCGTTCCCGGGACCAGCGCGATTTCATCGAAGCCGTAGCACCATCGGGCCTTGCGGCCTCTCCCTACCCACATTCCCATGCTGAACTGCCCCTTTCTTTCTTAGGAGTTTATGACGAAAGCATGCGTAGCCGCCGCCTCCGCAGCGCTCAGACTCTTACTCTCTTCAGGAGCCAAAGTATAAGAAACTCCGCCACATTTCCACACGAAAGATTCGCATCCTGTAATCCCTCAGTCACGGGCGGACAACCCCGCGAGAGTCCGAGACCCACCGGGGCGACTCAGCGCTCGCGTGTTCCTTATCTGCGTCCATCTGCGTTCATCTGCGGTTCCATCCCCATGCAAGGGACCCCCGGAGTTCCCCATGAGCTTCGCCAGCCCAAACTGAGGCCTTACAGCGCCTTGCCCGAGCTCATTCCTCCCCGGAGCGCGTCGCAAAAGCCTGATTATTGATCCCGGCGTCCTTCGCCATGAGCATGACCTTGACGACGGCGCCGTGAGGAACTTCGTTTGCCGCTTTAATAATCAACCGAGCGCTGGGGTTGAGCGACGCCGCCTCGACGAACTTCCTCCGCAACTCCGCGAGAGCCACGGAATTCTCGTTGTAGAAATAGAGCGGTTCCTCGGTGATGGTCACGATGATGTCGCTCTCGGCAACCGGCTCCCTGGAGCTGTACTCCGGCAGGTCCACTTTCAGCCCCGGGTTGAAGACGAACGATGAACAGAGCATGAAGAAGATGATGAGCTGGAGAACGACGTCGATCAGCGGGGTCATGTTCATCTCCGCCCCGGCAATGGTCACGTTTCTCTTAAACTGCATGCTTGTCCGCCTTGTGTTCTTCGCTGGCGAGGAGTTCGACGGTCTCCGTGGCGCTCCTTTCCATGTCCAGGACAAATGCGTTCACCCGTCGCACCAGGTAGTTGTAAGCGACGTACGCAGGAATGGCGACGCACAGGCCGGCTGCGGTCGTGATTAACGCGACCCAGATGCCCCCGGCAAGGTCAGCCGGGACGACGCGACCGCCTTCGCTCTGGATTTTCTGGAAAGCGTTAATCATGCCCATGACCGTGCCCAGAAGCCCCAGGAGAGGGGCGACGTGTGCGATCGTCGCTAAGACGCTCAGGTTTTTTTCCAGGCGAGGAATCTCGTGAAGCCCCGCGTTTTCGATGCTTTCCTTGATCTCGTCTTTGGGACGGTCGTGCTTGAGAATTCCGGCTTTGATGATGTGAGCGACGGGGCCCGGCGTTCCGTCGCAGATGGAGACAGCTTCATCAATATTCTTGTTCTTCACGACGTTTCGGATTGCGGAAATGAATTGCTCGGTGTCAATTCTGGCTCGGTGGTAATGATAAAGGCGCTCGATGAAAATGGCCAGGAAGAGGACGGAACACAAAAGGATCGGGTACATCAATGGCCCGCCCATTTCGATTATCTTGAACATAAGGAGTTCTTCCCGGAAGGCGCTGGAGCGCCGTTGACAGAGATTTTTCGGCGACTTCCTCGTCGGAAAGAGCAAAAGCTGTCGCCGAAAAGCCACCTTTCAATCCTGAAAAATACGATACCACAATTGGGCTTGGCTCTCTCAAGAAAAATTGGCTGTGTTGTATCGCCTCAGTTGTGGACGGCACACTCGCGCCCGGCCAGGGGCGTCATGGAGAGGGGCGGAACCACAGAGCACGCAGATGGACGCAGATAAGAACCGGGGGAGGGGTTGACTGGCCCGGGTGGCTCGGCCTTCTGTGGCGTTGTCCACTTGTGACGGAGGGATTACGCTGCGTCTGGGGCTGACGCGTTCAAGGAGGCGGCACGGAGTTACGGAGGACATGCTTTGGGCGAGAGCATGCCGTGGAAACCCCGATGTCTTGGGTCGGTCACTGCCCCCGTTCGGCGGCAATATCCCTCAGGAGCACGTCCTTGAACGAGACCTCAAGCGGTCCGCCGGAATGAATTTGGAAGCCGATAAGTCCATCGCGCCTTTTGTCGTCGCGGAGGCCGGTAGTTATCGTGCCGTTGATTTCGATCTGGATGCGATCGCCGATCGCCCGAATGACGTATTCATTCCAATCTCCTTTTCGGACAGCTCTTTCTCCTTTGCCCTTGTAGCCATCGAAGAGGACTCCCCGCCCATTCTCGTCGTAGAGGCTTCCCCACCACCCCTCGCCTATATCAGCCTGGTAACCCCTGGCCTCGCCCCCTTCCAGCGACTCGCTCCGGAACTGGATGCCGCTATTCCCATTATTCGGCTGGAGTCTGACCGAAAGCTTCAGGACGAAATCTGAGAAATTCTTTTTGCTGAAGAGGAACGTGTTGCGAGGAATTCCGGGCGAGCGACCAATCAGGACGCCATTTTCGACGGACCAGAGTTTTCTGTCGCCGGTCCATGCGTCGAGATCGTTCAGCGTCGCGAAGAACCTTGTCCAGCGCTGGGCCGACCTGCTTTTGAACAAGAAGACGCCTTTCTTGTTTGAAGTCAGGATGTCCGGATTGCGGTCGCCGTCTATATCGCATACGGCGAGCTGGTATCCGACGCCCGAATTGTCGTCAATCAGATGACGTGTCCAGCGAACCTTGCCGTCGCTTCGGTCGAGCTCAAGCCAAACCAGTACGGCGGGCTCATTTGCCCCCGGATCGCCGCCATTGTGAGCCTGAAATCGCTTGCCGGAGACGAGGTCCTTGTCGCCGTCCCCATCGAGGTCGGCGAGCGCCAGGGCGTGCGCCTGAGAGAAGCTCTGGTCAATGAGGTGATTCGACCACGTTGCTGTCTCGGTTCGCTTAGCACCGGCCGCTTTAGCCTCCTCGGAGACCGTCACGTTCTGCTCCCACCACCAGAGTCCGTAATCATGGGGAGAACTGCTGATGAGGTCGTTGTCGCCGTCGCCATCCACGTCATAAACGTGAATCAGAAAGCATTCTCCGAGGTCGAGCGGATGAAATTCCCATTCCTGCTTTCTGGGGTCGAGCGGCGCCTCGTACCATCCTTGCTTGGTCACGACATCACTGCGGCCATCTCGATTGACATCGCCAACGCCGATGCCGTGCCTGTCGCCGCCGCGAGGGCCGACCTCGTACCGCGTCCAGGGCGCCTTCGGGTCGTCCGTCCTTTCGCACCACCAGATCGCCGGCGCCTGAAACGGCCCGAGGAAATCGCCTTTTCCGTCCCCGTTCACGTCCTCGTAGAGAACGCCCTCGCACAGGTCGAATTCGCCGATAAGGTGGTTCGCCCAGGCGCCCTCTTTTCCCTGGGGATTCTCGAACCATTCTACCCTTTTATCGAACCGTACCGTCAGGAGGTCGAGATACCCGTCGCCGTTGACATCTTCCGGATAGTCGTACCGGACGTCCTTATAGGTGCGCACTTTGACAACCGTCCGGAAAGGATGCCTTGTCCAGTCGGGGGCTTCGTACCAGGAATCTCCCACGACGATGTCCGGTTTCCCGTCTCGGTTTATGTCGGCGACGGCGCAGGCTTCCGCCTGGAACTCGCGGTCAAGGACGATTTTCTCGAACCGCACCTCTTCGGCTGCGGTGGAAATAGCGTACGAGACCAGCAGGGAAAGAACGCAGGAGGAAAACTGTCTCACGGTTGCTTCTCCTCACTTCGAGTTTTCGGTGGACACTTCCGCCCTTGTCTGGCGCCTCCGCTTGAATTGTCATGCATGACGAACTCAGCTACGCCGGCAGTAGATACGCTGACGACCAGGCACGACGAAGGCTTGCGACGGGGACAGCTCTACCGTTCGGGATAAAAAGCATCAGAATCTCTACTCATCATCCCGAGGAGCTTATCTCTTTGGATCCACGATACGTGCCCGTCACAGAACGCAAGGTTTGCTCCGCCAGAATGCTTGAGGAGGAGCCTGGGGATGTCAAGCTCAACCCCCCGGTGCCAGAAGGTGCCGTCGTTGAGCGTCAGCTCGCTTTCGTCAACAAGCATGATGGTGTCGGAAGGACGCCGAATTCGTCCGAGTTTGATGCCGATGCGGAAGAGGTCGTGGGATGCAGGGACATCGAGATAGAAATTCATCGTATAACTCAAGCCGCGATTTCTGCCGATGGGCCCCGCGGAGGGACAGAGATACGGATTCTTGGACGGGTCGGCGTACCAGTCGTCGGGACGGGCCCGGGCGGTTTCCGTCCGGCCGAAGAGATATGGCCAGATGGTGCCGTCTTCGATCCGAATGCGCTGGCAGGCGTCGGGATTCGTCTGGGGGACCGCGATGACGTTTCCGCCCTCGACCCACTCGAAATAGGGGCTGCTGCCGCTGCGCCCCGATGTGGGGAGGTGTTCATCGAACTCGCCAGCGTACATCATGAAGGCGTTCGTCAGACTTCTCATGTTTGAAATGCAGGTCGCCTGCCTCCCCTTCTCTTTCGCGGATTGAATCGCGGGCAAGAGTAGAGCGGCGAGGATAGCGAGAATGGCGATAACAACGAGAAGTTCTATGAGGGTGAAGGCTCTGCGTTGTGGTTTTTGCATGGCCACACCTCCTTTCGGATTCTCCGAGTCGTCCCCTTAGCCAACTCGAGGCAGTCACTTTTTGAGGGTCAAGCGATAGTGTACCGCAATTCGGGAGAGTTAACCAGAAAAAGTGCTGGGAGGGTGTAATGCCTCAGTCACGGGCGGGGGTGGGGGCTGACTGGGACACGACAAGAGAGAACAACCGCAGTCCCTCATGAACTTCGTTCACCCGGAGACCGTGAAAACCTTGATTGCGCGCCATTGACTTCCGGGGCAAACACAGCGGAGAAGATTTCAAGAAGACGAATCGGATTCCCGAGCACGGGAGCTTCGCTCAAAGGCGCCCCGCAATATGGGGTGCGGGAGCGCGCAGCTCCCGCTTTGTCATGCGGAATCGCGGCTTCCGCAGTCCTGGGCCGGTATCATCTCAGCGATCTCTGCGGTTCCATCCCCATGGGAAAGACTTCAGGATTGCCGACGACCTTCGCCGCCCATAACTGAGGGATTACAGCCACACCCTTTTACGGCTTGACACTGGGTGGCCAGTTGTGGATAATCCACCATCGTTTCAGCGGAAAACGGATTTCCTGCGCGGCGCGGTTTGCTTCTTGACAAGAGAGCGGGCCGCGAATATATTGTGCCCATTCCAATCAACCTTTTGGCTTCTGAACACATCTAACAAGTGTAGGTTTACCTTTTGCAGTGACACACGGAAGGGGGTGAAAGCAGAGAGCAGAATCGTTTTCTGGACTTCTGT
Source organism: uncultured Verrucomicrobiota bacterium (assembly GCA_964516325.1). Lineage (GTDB taxonomy): Bacteria > Auribacterota > JABMQX01 > JABMQX01 > JABMQX01 > CAZFAP01. The sequence continues at coordinate 12,299 of CAZFAP010000029.1, read as the reverse complement.
CAGTTCTCAAACACGCAACCAAACCACAGATTGGGGGGGAATTCAGATGAGCAGAATCACAGCACTTGTAGCAGTTTTTGCGTTCGTTATCTTGATGTCCCCGGCCTATTCGGAAGCAGGCGCCGCGGCGGCGCCGGCGGCACAGCCCGAGAAGAAGGCGTTCGATTGGGGTGGAGACATACGGCTGAGAAGCGAGAACTTTGACGACATTCCCATCAGCGCCGGCGGTGTGACTCGCGGCGGTGAAAACATCTACTTCCGGGGTCGCACCCGGATATGGGGACAGTACTCGTTCAGCGACTTGGTCCTGTTCAAGGCACGAATCGTGAACGAGTTCCGTTCTTATCAAGAAGGGAGCGGGAAGAACACCTGGGACTGGCCGGATGAATGGGTGCTCGATAACCTGTACCTCGACCTCACGAACCTGGCGGATGGGAAGTTCGACCTGCGGATCGGGCGGCAGGACCTAATCTACGGCACGGGAAGGGTCATACTCGAAGGCAACCCTCTTGACGGGTCGCGAACGATATACTTCAACGCCATCAAGGCAAGCATCAAGTGGCCGAAGACCGTGGCCGACATCCTTGGAATCTGGAACAAAGCCGAGGATGAGCTCGCAATCAACTCCCAGCATCGCGACCTCGTCGGCCTTATCGGAAAGTATCCCACCGACATGGTCGAGACTGGTGGGGGCGTCTATTTGAAGAACAAGTCCATCGAGAAGATGCCCCTCGAAGCGTACTATCTCTTCAAGAACGAAAGCGACTACAAGTTCACGATTCCCGCCACGGCGACGGACCCGGCGGTTACCGTCGCGCAGCCCGACGACCTCAACCTGCACACTGTCGGCGTCCGGCTCATGCCGCAGTTCTCTCCGAGCGTCAGCGGAAACCTCGAACTTGCCGGCCAACTCGGCGAGAGAGGCTCGCAGGACGTCAGCGGCTGGATGGTGGATGGCAAGCTGTCCTACAAGTTCGCCGCCACTGAAAAGGTCAATCCGGCCGTGAGCGCCGGACTGTATTGCCTGTCGGGAGATGATCCGGACTCCGAGGATGACGAAGGATGGAATCCGCTCTGGGCGCGCTATCCGCAGCACAGCGAGCTATTCGTTTACGCCTGGGACGCCGATGGCGCCGGCCGGTGGTCCAACGTAACATACCCGTACGTGGGCCTGGACGTGCCATTCTCGGCGAAGGTTCTTCTCCAGTTGACGGGCGGCTACATGTGGGCGCCGGAGGAAGACGGTCCGGGCGGCGAAAGCGAGCGCGGCTCCATGTACACAGCCTGGCTCAAGGTCAAGCTGAACAACACGTGGTCCGGGCACCTCCTCGGAGAATTTGTGCAGCCGGGAGACTACTACCTGGTTGACGATACCGCGTACTTCGCTCGTCTCGAGATGATGTGCACCTTCTAAGTGGCGAAAGCCGGCTTTAAGCACGGTTGAGCGCGACAGGGGAGCGCTTGTCATGATTGCCCTCCTGGCAGTGTGACCTGCGACCCCCAGAGAAAAGGGCTATGTAATCGTTTGGCCGAGCCGGCCTGAAGCAAGCAAATGTGGTTGCCGCGAGCCGCCGTTCCGGGCTCGCGGCAACCTTTTCTTGACCCAAATCTGTAGCCGCATCGGATGCAAGGTTCCACCCGAACATTGGCAAAGAAGAAGCTGCTGTCAGGCAATGAAGCCCTGGCCCGAGGGGCTTACGAGGCAGGAGTGCGGTTCGCCGCCGCCTACCCCGGCACGCCCAGCACCGAAATCCTGGAGTCCCTTTCCACGTACGATGACGTGGACTGCCAGTGGTCTCCGAACGAGAAAGTCGCGTTAGAAGTCGCCATTGGCGCCTCCATGTGCGGGGCGAGAAGCCTTGTCGCCATGAAGCACGTGGGTCTGAACGTGGCTTCGGATGCCCTGATGACCCTTTCGTACACCGGCATCAAAGGGGGACTGGTCGTCGTCAGCGCCGATGACCCCGGAATGCATAGCTCCCAGAACGAGCAGGATAACCGTAACTATGCAAAATTCGCCAAGATACCGATGCTGGAGCCGTCCGATAGCGACGAAGCCCGCCACTTCGTTCGCCTCGCCTTTCAAATAAGCGAAAAATACGACACGCCCGTCCTCCTCCGGCTTACCACAAGAATCTCTCACTCCAAAAGCGTCGTCCGACCGGCGGCAAGACTCAACCTGAACCGGCAGATGTCCTTCGATAAGGACCCCGCGAAATACGTGATGGTTCCCGCCAATGCCCGGGTCAGGCACAGGATTGTCGAGAAACGACTCGAGAAGCTGTCAGCCCTCTCCGACGAAATCGGGATAAACCGGATCGAGCTTGGTGATAGACGACTCGGCATCATCACAAGCGGAGTCTCCTATCAATACTGCAAGGAGGTTGCTCCGCAGGCGTCCTATCTGAAACTGGGGATGAGCTATCCTCTGCCCCAGAAGAAAATCCGAGAATTCGCCCGAAGAGTGAAGAGGCTGGTTGTCGTGGAGGAGCTGGACCCCTTCCTCGAAGAGCACATAAAAGCCATCGGGCTGAAGGTCAAGGGAAAGCCCTCCGAGTTCATGTGCGGCGAGCTGAATCCGGAGCTTGTCCGCCAAATCGTCACTGGCAGGAAGGGCAAGACAAAGTCGCCCTCTGCCGAATCCGGCGGTCGTCCGCCCGTCATGTGCCCCGGCTGCCCCCATAGGGGGGTGTTCTACGCCCTCGCGCGGCTCAAGCTGCAAGTAACCGGGGACATCGGATGCTACACGCTGGGGGCTCTGCCGCCGCTCAATTCCCTCGATACGTGCATCTGCATGGGCGCCGCCATCGGCAATGCGGCGGGGTTCAGCCGCGTCCTTCCGCCGGAACAGCGGAAGAAAGTAGTCGCAGTTATAGGAGATTCGACGTTTCTCCATGCCGGGCTGCCCGGTCTGATGGACATGGCATACAACCGGACACCCGGCACAATCATCATTCTGGACAATTCGACGACCGCGATGACCGGGCGGCAGGACCACCCAGGAACGGGCAAGACTCTGAAGGGGGGCGAGACAAAGAGAGTTGATTACGAAAAGCTCTGCCGGGCTCTGGGAGCAGACAGCGTTCAAATCGTTGATCCATACGACATGGAAGCAGTCACCAATGCGATTAAGCGGGCGACCGAGGAGGAAGGTCTTTCCGTGATTATCAGCCAGCGAGAGTGCGTTCTCCTCGATAGAAAACCGCACGCCCCGGCGCTGAGAGTTGACGCGGGAAAGTGCGGGGGTTGCGGACTATGCCTCCGGCTCGGCTGCCCGGCAATGCGCACGACCGAAGAAGGAATAGTCAAAATTGACCCGCAGTTGTGCAACGGGTGCGGGCTGTGCAGGCAGGTTTGTCGCGTGGAGGCAATCTATTGACAAAAAGTCGCACCGAGTCCCGCAAAATTGATATATTCTTGGCCGGAATCGGCGGGCAAGGGATTGTGCTGGCCTCCGAAATAATCAGCCAGGCTGGCCTTTTGGCGGGCTTCGATGTCAAGAAAAGCGAAGTCCACGGGATGAGCCAGCGGGGCGGGAGCGTTACGAGTTGCGTTCGGCTTGGGAACAAGGTCTATTCGCCCCTGATCGAAAGGGGCCACGCAGACATCTTGCTGTCGCTTCACCCCGAGGAAGGACGGAGGCACATCAGCTATTTGCGGAAGGGAGGCCTATTCCTCGAAGCTCCGCTCGGCACAGCGGGAAGGCTCAGGAATCCGAGAACCCTGAACACAGCCGTCGTGGGGATTCTCTCTGTCCATCTGGACATTTCCGAGACAATATGGATAGACGCCATTGCTGCCTGTGTTCCCCCCAGGCGCCTCGAAGATAACAAACACGCATTTTTCATTGGCAGAGGAATAGGGAGCGAGAACCATGATCTGGGACGAGAAACATGAATGCATGCCCATTGACGGCCTCCGCGAACTGCAACTGGAGAGGCTCAAGGCGATTGCCAAATACGTCTATCAGAAGGTTCCGCACTATAAGCGGGTCTTCGACGAAAGGGGCCTGAAGCCGGAGGACATTCGAAGCCTCGACGACCTCGACAGCATCCCGTTTACGTACAAGAACGACCTCAGGGACAACTATCCGTTCGGGATGCTCGCTGTTCCACTGAGTGAGGTCGCGGAGATTCACGCTTCCTCGGGCACAACGGGCAACCCCACCGTCGTGGCTTACACCAAAAACGACATCAAGCTCTGGTCTCACGTCATGGCTCGCACTATTGCCTGCGCCGGGGGGACGCCGCAGGATATTGTCCAGAATGCTTATGGCTACGGGCTTTTCACGGGCGGGCTTGGCTTCCACTACGGCGCAATGGAGCTGGGCGCCGCGGTCGTCCCGACCTCTTCAGGGCAAACCAAGCGACAACTGAAGCTTATCCAGGATTTCGGCTCCACCATTTTGACGTGCACTCCCTCGTACACTCTCCACATGGCGGAGGAGGCGGTGGATTCGGGAATGGACCCGCGGAAGACTTCTGTCCGCCTGGGGATTCTTGGGGCGGAGCCGTGGAGTGAGCAGATGAGAAGGGAGATTGAAGAGAAATGGGATATGGTCGCCTGCGATATTTATGGGCTGTCCGAGATTATCGGACCCGGAGTAGCGGTCGAATGCCCCGCCAGAGATGGCCTGCACCTGTTCTCGGACCATTTCCTTCCTGAAATCATTGACCCCGACACGGGCAAACGAGTTCGGGACGGAGAAAAAGGGGAGCTTGTCATCACCACGCTCACCAAGGAAGCCTTGCCATTGCTCCGTTTTCGCACGGGCGACATCACTTCGATCACGCACAAGCCCTGCGCACCGTGCGGAAGGACTATGCCCCGCATAGGCAAGATTGTCGGGCGAACCGACGACATGCTCATTATTCGCGGAATCAATGTCTTCCCCTCGCAAATCGAGAGCGTTCTCCTGAGCGTCGAAGGGGCGAAGCCCCACTACCTGATCGTCGTGGACCGCGAACGGGGACTCGACAAGCTTGAGCTTCAAGTTGAAGTGAGCCAGAGATTGTTCACAGACGAGGTCAAAGGGCTTGAGGCCTTGCGGGAGAGAATCACCGAGGAAATCGAGAGCGTCCTTGGGGTCCGAGTGGACGTGAAATTGGTGGAGCCCCAGACAATCGAGAGGAGCATGGGGAAAGCGAAAAGGGTTATTGATAAAAGGAGAATCTGAAATGAAGATCAAGCAAATATCCCTTTTTCTGGAGAACACCTCCGGGAGGCTGGTCGAGGCGCTGAGCCTTTTGAGCGCGGAGAAAATCAACATCCGAGCTCTCTCCCTTTCGGACACGTCGGACTTCGGCATTCTCCGGTTGATCGTCAACGACGTTGACAAGGCGTACCAGATTCTCACGGACAAGCACTACACGGTTCTCAGGTCCGACGTCGTGGCCGTCGAGGTCGAGGACCGTCCGGGCGCCCTGGTGGACATCCTGAAGATTCTGAGAAAAGCGGGAATCAACGTCGAGTACACCTACGCCTTCGTGGAGAGAAGCGCCGACCGAGCCATTCTGATCTTCCGATTCGACGACGTGGAGAAGGGCATCCAGGCTCTGAAAGCCGAGGGCGTCACGCTCCTCAGTCCGGAAGAGATTCGCACCCGGTAGTCTTGGAACCCTCTGGCTGGGCACGGACGTCCCATGGAACCCACGCCATCATTTTCTCGCTTCTGGCAGAAGGAACTGGAGACCATCCCCAGGGATGAGCTCTCTGCCTATCAGCTCGCAAGTCTCCGAAAAGCCGTCGAGAGAGCCGCGAAGGCGCCTTTCTACTCGGAGCTATTTGGGCGATCCGGCGTGTCGCCCGAGCAAATCAAATCGCTCGACGACATCACCCGCATTCGTTTCACGACCAAAGACGACATCCGCCGGGCGCACCCGTTTGGAATGTTGGCGGTCCCCCTCGACGATGTGGTTCGCATACACTCCTCCTCCGGAACGAGTGGGAAAGCGACGGCTGTGTTCTACACGCGAAGCGACCTGGAGCGATGGAGCGACCTGATCGCCCGCTGCCTGACGATGGTCGGCTGCACGAAACGGCACGTCTTTCAGAACATGATGTCGTATGGGCTGTTCACAGGCGGGCTTGGCTTGCACTACGGGGCAGAGAAAATCGGCATGGCAACCATCCCCGCCGGCGCCGGAAACACAAAACGACAAATCTTCATGATTTGCGATTTTGGCGCCAACGTCGTCCACATTACGCCGAGCTACGCGCTCCACATCATCACCGTATTGGAAGAGATGGGGATTGAACCCAAAAGCCTCCACCTCGAGGTCGCCATCCACGGAGCGGAACCCTGGAGCGATTCCACCCGCACGAAATTGCAGGAGACGTACGGCTTTCGAGCGTACGACTGCTACGGGTTGTCGGAGATGAACGGTCCCGGCGTGGCGTTCGAATGCCCCTACCAGAACGGCCTGCACCTCTGGGAGGACAACTACCTCGTCGAAATCGCTGACCCGCAAGCGGGCGAGGCAGTGGGCGATGGCGAACCTGGCGAACTCGTCCTGACGACGCTCCAGAGGGAGGCGATGCCGCTGCTGAGATACCGCACCGGCGACCTTACCGCCATCATTCCCAACCCGTGCCCCTGCGGAGGAACCCATAGAAGAATCTCTCGATTGAAAGGGCGTGCGGACGACATGCTCATCGTGCGCGGAGTGAACATTTTCCCTCGCCAGGTGGAAGATGTCCTGATGAGGACCCCGGAAGTGGGGACGAACTACCTCATTCAACTCGACAGGGAGGAAGGGCTTGATGTAATGACCATAAAAGTCGAGCTAAAGAAAGGCGACTGCCTCCAGGGAGGCGAGGAGAGCGCTCCGCGAAGAAGAGATGAAAGTGGTCGAGAAAGGAGCTGAGAAAGTCGTGGCATTGGTTGACGATCTACTGGGAGGGCGCGCGAGATGAAGCTTCGAGCCAAATATCTTGCGGAGTTTCTTGGCACATTTGCCCTTGTATTCATAGGCTGCGGCACCTGCATTGCCGCTCACCAGTTCCCCGAAGACATCCGGCACGTCGGTGTCGCATTGGCATTTGGTTTCGTTGTCGCCGCTATGGTCTACGCCTTCGGGCACATCTCCGGCACGCACATCAATCCCGCGGTAACGGTCGGTCTGGCGGTCGTCAGGAGGTTCCCATGGGGGAAGGTTCTTCCCTATGTGGCAGCTCAAGTGGGCGGTGCTGTCCTCGCCAGCGCAGCGCACCTGATGGTGTTTGATGAGCATGCCAGGGAGGCGGCTTTCGGCGCCACTGTCCCTCTCGCAGGCAACGTTTGGCAATCTCTCACTCTGGAGGCGATCCTGACCTTTCTCCTCATGACGGTGATTATGGCCGTTGCGACCGACAGGAGGCCGGCACCCGGGGTCGCAGGCATTGCCATCGGCTTCACGGTGGCGTTCGACTGCCTCGCCGCGGGAAAATGCTGCGGAGCCTCGATGAACCCTGCCCGGAGCCTTGGCCCGGCGCTCTTCGCCCACGGCGCGGCCCTGAAATACCTGTGGGTGTACTTCGTGGCGACTGTCCTCGGCAGCGTCGCGGCGGCATTGGTGTACGAACTGGTGCGGGGTGGGGAGGAGTTCGCAGTCTCTGTCCCACGAGACATCGAGCCACGCCGCCCGGCCGAGAAACCTTGAACTCTGCCCGATGCGCAACTGAGGCGTAACGATGGCGCCAGCATTTTCATGGTCTCCGGGTGAACGAAGTTCGTGAGGGATTGCGGTGCGCCAGAGGGAAGGAGGTTAAGCAGGAATCCATGGGCCGAAAACGTAGAATTATAGACGTGCACACGCACGCGTTTCCCGACTTTCTGGCGGAAAAGGCCATCGCCGCCTTGGAAGCCACCTCTTACGGCGAGAAGTCCCACCTCAACGGGACGCTCTCTGACCTCCTCCGGTCCATGGACAAAGCCGGCATCGAGACCTCCGTTATCTGCTCCATCGCCACCGCTCCAAAGCAAGTGCCGTCAATCGTCAAGTGGTCAAAGGAGATCGCCTCCGACAGAATCATTCCCTTCCCCTCCATTCATCCTGACTACGCCGATTTCCGGGATGAGATTGCCCGCATCAGAGACCTGGGCATGAAAGGCATCAAAATGCACCCTCAGTATCAGGGCTTTCAGCTCGACGAGGATAGGGTTATGCCCATTTACGAGGCCCTCGCTGCGAATGAGCTGATTCTCACGACCCACGCGGGCTTCGACATTTCTTTCCCTACGGACCCGTCCGCCAGTCCGGACAAAACAGCAAGGGTCCTTGAGCGATTCCCGGAGTTGAAAATAATAGCCTGCCATTTCGGCGGGTGGCGGCAGTGGGACGAAGTGCGACATTACCTTGCCGGTCAGAACATTTACTTCGAGACCTCTTACACCATCGGCGATTTGCCTGAGGACAAGGTCGTGGAGCTGATCAATCTTCACGGCGAGGACAAGATACTCTTCGGCACGGACTCGCCCTGGAAAGAGCAGGCGAATTGCGTCGAGGAGATTGAATCGCTGCCCATCAGTGCCGAGGCAAAGGAAAAAATCTTTCACAAGAACGCCGAGAAGCTCCTCGGTTTGTGACCGGGTTGTCTATCGAGAAATGCGTGCGGCACCGTCATCGAATAAAACATGCGATAGGCACGTCAATACATCGTGCACTCCAAAGGCGGAGCCTGTCCTCGCCTCCGCCCTGAATTCGAGAATGGATCGAGTGAGAGCCCCATCAGCGTGAATGCATGATGCAAAGGGAGGTAAAGAAGATGAAGAGTTGGTTTGTGCTCGTGGTTTCCGTCATCCTGTCAGCCGCAACGATTGAGCCCCTCTGCGAAGAACCTGCCCCGCAGCCAACACCGGGCATCCCCGTTGCCGTCGTTCAGCGAGTCGCGGAACTCCCCTTCAAAGTCAAGGCGCAGTACTGGCGCTCCGACGGCAGCGCGATGTTCAGGGATGTCGGGTTCGATCCGATGGTCGGTCTCTGGGAATCCGAACTGGAATTTCCGATGGAGGGCGACTTTGTCATTTTCGGGGCGGAGTACTCCTTTCTCGCCGAGAGGGTCGGGAGATTTGCGGTTGACCTGAACTACGGCTTCTCGGAGGATCTCGAAGGGACTACAAAAGACTGGGATTGGGTTTGGGATGACCCGGAGCCGCTCGTTTACGCGGAGAGCGATACCGACGGCGACAGCGATTTCCTGACGACGAATGTTTACTACAGACTCATGGGGTGGGGACCCAAGAACTCGGTTGATGTTTTCGTCGGGTATCACAATCAGGAGAATTCCTTCACGAATACAAACGGGCGAGTCCTAACGCCTGTGTACTTCGCGGCCGCCGGAAAGGTCGCGGAGTATGAGATGAAAATCAATGGCGTGCGAGCCGGCCTGAGAATGGAGCTGGCTTTATGGCCGAGGTTCTCGATAGAGGGAAATCTCGCCTTTATCCCCTTTGCTGACTTCGAGGCGGAGGGGAAGTGGCTGTTCCGCGACCTGTCATTCTCGCAGTCCGCGGACGGCTATGGCGTTGACTTCGACCTCCTCCTGGACTTCGAAGTAACCAAGAACATAGACATCGTCGCCGGCTTGAAGTACCTGTTCCTCCGAGCGACAGACGGCGAGGAGTCCGGTGTCTCTGAAGGAATCCCGTACGGGCCGTTCGGGATCGTGGATGAGATGGAAAGCGACCAGTTCGGCGGGACGGCGGGCATCCTTGTCAAGTTCTGATAAGCTGCTGCGGATGCTTCATTGCCGACCGATGCGATAGAATTCCGCGGGCGCTGGCGGCTCATCGAATGAGTACGTCTGCTGCATCCAGGACGCGGTGATTTCGCCGAGCGGTTCCCACGACGGCGGCTCGCCGAGAGAAGACGCCCGGAAAACCCTGTACTCGAGGTTGGGTGTGGAAGTCCACTGAAGGGTCACCTCTCCTCCGGGGAGAATGCAATCGGTTATCCGAAATCTCTCATAATGGAAACCGATGTCCACTGTCCCCGAGTCCGGCTCGCTTGTCCTCCGGGTTGTCTTCTCGTTCAGCCCGACGTTCGCCGCCGTGTCGTTCCCGCTGTCAACGCAAGGGCTGTCGGAGTCGAGATAGAACCCGCCAAGGGGCCCTACCTCAAAAAGCGGGTTTCCGTTGAGGTTTCCTTCTCCCGGGAAGCCGCCGCTAATGTCCGAAAACGTCGCCTGAATCGTTCCGCCGTCCTCGATCAGCTCACCGAAGGCGTTTTCCCAGACAATCGAGTTCGCAATCACGACCGACGCCCCGTCCAGAGACTCGACGCCTCTCCACTCGTTGCCTGAGATGGTGCTATTCCCCACGTCCGCACCCGAGCCCTGGTTACAGGACAGGCCGACCGGGTTTTCTGTCAGGAGACAATTCCAAATGGTCGCCCAGGAAGCCGCGACGCACGAAATCCCTGCGGCCCCGTGGTTGCCGATGGAACAGTCCCGGATGGCTACGTTCCCTCCATCGAGCAGTACGCCGGCGCCGGCATTCCCGTACATGTGGCATCCTCGAATCGAAGGCGCGCTTCTGAAGGAGTAGATAGCGTTTTGCCCGCACTCCGTGATGAAGCAGTCCCTCACATCTGCGACCGAGAAGAAGAATCCGATCGCGTTGTCTCCGCCACGGATGATGAAGTTCTCCGCAGAACTCTCGTCGAGGGCGTAGAAGACAGTGTCTCCAAAAGCCACAATCGTCGCGGGCGTCCCTGGCAAACTTGCGATCTTTGTTCTATGACATAAAAAGAGGCGGCTCTCGTAATACGTCCGCGGGGCGACGTTCACGACCACGGTATCGTTTCCCGGCGGCTCGCTCGGCGTTTCATCCGGATAAGCCCCCATATGGACACCCCCTTCCCCGGCATTGAGACATGGAGAGCCAATGCCGAGATGATAGCTGTAAACCGACAGCGCCGACTTGATCTTTGTAAACGGGTTAGCTCGCGTCCCCTCCTCCTCGCCGGTGTGGGCAATGTCAACGTAAAGTTGATTCTCGGAATCGTTGAATGAATTCCATGCGACGAATTTCGGCACGGCTGATATGTTCCCGTTCTGTCCTGCGAAATCGTCGTTCTGAATATCACAGTGGCTTGCTAAATTCCCGTCAGTGATCCCGTCGTCCCAGTTATCCCAGAGAATGCAGTTGGTCAAACTGGGGTTTGATTCCGAGGAAAAGATGCCGTAGCCGTTCGCGGAGAACGTGCAGTTGGAAATCGCGGGCACCGACGAGGCAAGGCATTGAACGCCATAACGCGGGTTTTGAGCGATCACACACCTGCCGACCGTAGGGGACGATGATTCGAGAAGTATCCCACAAGAACCATTCCGCCAGATGACGCAGTCGGTGATGGTCGGGGAAGCGCCGCTGCATCTGATGCCATAGTACCCGCCGGTGATGGTGAAACCGCGGAGCGTCGCATTGCTCCTTGCAGCAACCGTCACATAGGGGAAAACCTCGCTGAGACTCCGGACCGTGCACTGCTCCGCTCCCGCCCCGACAACATCAACCCCTTCCTTGAGTGTGATGTTCTCGACGTATTCCCCGGGGAGAACTTGCACCACATCGCCGGTGCTTGCATCGTCAATCGCCGACCGAATTGTCGTGTGTTCCTCGCCCGGTCCCACCAATATCGTCGCCGCCCCTGCGCGAGCCGCCGAAGCCCACATACACAGAAAAGCCGCAGAGATTGTCAGATGTTTCATCCAGCATCTCCCGTCGCGTCTTGCACCGGATTCTTCGCCGCTTGCTCCCTCCGACACTGTGCTATCTTTCTCCAAGCCTGTGGAGCAAAAATGACTCTTCGTTTTTCGCTCGATAATATCCTCGGAGCGATGGCTGTTCAAGGGTAATGCCTCAGCCTCGGGAGCGACTCACCGCAGAGAGCGCAGAGGATAGATGTTTGCCGCATCCCGCCTTCGGCGGGGGAGGTCTCTCGCAAAGCCGCCAAGCACGCAAAGGAGGGAGTGCTGGGGCTTGTCCCTTTGGAGTGCTGAAGCGGAGCTTCAGCTTTCGTCCCCGGGAGCGGAGCTCCCGTGTTCGACAATCCGATGGATGTTCTCAAAATCTTCTCCGCAATCTCTGCCCCGAAAATCAGTGCCGCGCAGCCACCATTTTCATGGTCTCCGGGTGAACGAAGTTGATGAAGGGCTGCGGTTGACCACCCGTTGTCGAGCGATCACGGATTTTCCAGGATGCGGTAGAAGCGGCGGGGGACGAGGAGAGGGGAGGAACCGGTCAGACGCCCGTCGTCTATCCAGGAGGTGGTCTCGTTGCCGTCGGAGGGGAGCTCGTCGGCGAGCTTCCATGTGGAGAGGTC
>CAZFAP010000028.1:0-36478 GCA_964516325.1 uncultured Verrucomicrobiota bacterium | reverse complement strand
GACATCCCCTCAAATACCCCAAAAACCGGCCAAAAACTGACAAACATGGGCTAAGAACAAGCCTCAATTGGTTGCGACATCGAAGAGCCTGCCGAAGTTGCTACGGTGGGACACGGGCTGGTCAAGACGCGTCGCTCGTGGAAATCATTGATGCCAGGAACAAGCAGGTGGATCGAGCGGGGGAAGGACCGCCTTCAACTCGGCTGACACCAACTCCCCGAGGCGCGGCGCCATCGGCGGAACCGCTCCTCCCAGGGAGCATGGAATGTGGGCAAAGAACTGGCGGAGAGGCTGGGATTCGAACCCAGGGTGGAGTTACCCCCACAACACCTTAGCAGGGTGCCGCTTTCGACCGCTCAGCCACCTCTCCGTACGGAAGGGACTCAGAGCCCCGCGCTACGACAAAAGCATCGTCTCTCCTGGCGCAGCGCTCTGTTGTCTCACAAATGAGACTCTACGGAGCAGAGAGCACGGTGTCAAGCCAAGATTTGGCTGGCGGGCAATGCCCCAGTCTCGGGAGGGACTCACCGCAGAGATCGCAGACAGGAAGAAATTCGACAGGATAACCCCGCCGATGGCGGGGGATGATCAGGAACCGCAGATGGACGCGGATGGCTTGCACAGCCTGTATCTGCGTGTGTCTGCGTGCATCCGCGGTTGCCTCTGAATCCTGTTCATCCTGTGAATCCTGTCCAAAGAGAATTCGCAGCGGATGACCGGAGCTCCCTACTTTGCGTCTCGGCGGCTGTCGGAAGCCCGATGCATTACCACGCCGGGTTCAGCAGCGGTCGGTCATAGACCCGAAGCCAACTGGTGAAGGAATTCGCTTCGTATCCGGACGAGTCGCCGGCTCGACCCACGTACAGGCTCTGCTCGGAGGAAGGCGCCGTCGGCTGACCCGCGGAGGCTCCGATCTGAGTCCATGCCCCGTCGTTGACCCTCCCGTACATGAGCATGTAGTTCGTTCCATCGAGCTTCTCTTCGCAATCCCAGACGACGCGGATTTTGACGCGATCGCCCCGATTCCAACTGATTGTCCCACTGACGGAATCGTCGTCCCCGTTCGCCTGAATACGGAATCGAATCGTATTCGCGTCGTCCCTGTAGAGGCTGACCTGTCCGCTGCCGCCGTAAAGGTGCGCGAAGTAGAACTGAAAACTATCGGAAAGGTCCGACGGGTACAGCGGATAAAACTCAATGTCCATCGTTCCCTCATTCGGGTGGAAGCACTCGCCTCCGCTGACCGTGAGCGAATCCGCCTCCCGAATCGCGGCGCCGGTCGTGAGGTTCGCGATAAGGCTCCTCGGATAGGGGCCGGAAGCCATGCTCGTGCCTGCCCTGACACACGTCGGAAGGGACACATAGACCGTTTTGTTTCCCTTCACCTCCAATCCCACGTTCCAGCTTCCGGACGAAGCCGCGAATTTTCCCCAGCAGAGATAGACTCCGCCGCCGAGATGCTCGTAATGGAATTCGGTGATCTCATTCGTGAACGCCGTGTCTGCAAAGGGCACAACATCCCCGGATGTGACCGCCCCACCATTCGTATAGGCCAGGAAGGAAACGACGTAGTCCTCTGCAGTCAAGGTTCTGATCTGATAGAGCTGCCGTGGGGAGGCAGACACGTTCTGGCATCTCGTCGAGAACGCTTCATATATCGGCTCCGGCGGAGTGAACGTGAGATTGGCAAAAGCCTGCGCCCGGGTAAGGATGGGCATTCCCTTGCTCTGGGCGTACTCGATCAACTCGGTCAGCGTCGTTACATCGTCCGCGTCTACGTCGTGCATGCAGAAGTTCAGGACACGATTGAGAGTATACGCCTCATCAATGTACGTCTTGTACGTCGCAATGGCGCCGGCGCCCGGGGTGTCAATCACGTAGGAAAGAAGAGTGAACAGGTTGTTCTCGTCTTGCAAAAGCCCGCTGCCTCTCGCCGATTTGTAGTACTCGGCGCAGACCGCGCGATATTCCTCCTGCGGCGCCCCGCTCGGCCAACAGTAGTGATCCACGGTCGCGCCAAGCGCCTCCAGCGCGGCCTTAGAGTCCGCGAACTCTGCGCGTAACTGCTCCTCTGTTAGCCCAACGTGATCGGCGTGGGTTTTGGAATGGCTCTCGATTCCCCAACCGGATGCGATAAATGCCTGTAATTGTGCCGCCGACAGTCGCCCACTTGCTCCGATGTTATTGGAGATGATAGCGAGAGAGCCCTTGACGCCGTGTGAATCGAACACGGGCTTTGCCGCAGTATATTGTGCAACGTAGGCGTCGTCGAAGCAGAAGCAGACCATGCCGTGACTGATCTTGGCTGGGTCCACCTTCCCCTGTTTCTCCCACATGCTCGGCCGAAGGTCTCCGCCGGCTCCGTGATAGTGGTCGTGCGCGAGCCACTTGATTTCCGCAGAAGAGAGAATGCGATTGTAGAGGAGACATGTCGAGATCAACCCGTCGAATGTGCGGATTCCATCATCCATGTTTCCAATATAGGCGGTATCGGCAGCGTCGCTAATACGGGCTCCCACTCCCGCAGTCTGGTAACTATATCCCGTCACCTCGACGCCATCCACGAAGATGTGAATTTTCCGGTCACCGCTGTCGCTGTAGGTAAAGGCAACATGATGCCAGCCATTCTTTGAAAGACAATACTTGAGGCTTTCCGCGTTGGTCGTGGCACAGCGAATGGACCCGTACAACCCGACATATCCGCCCGATTCGTTATTGCACTCAAACATTGTCGCCCCAGAATTATAGGCTTTGTAGAAGATTTTGCCCCTGTTTCCTTCTCCCGGTCCGCGAACATACGTCCACAAAGCGATCGTGAGTTCCGTCAGACTATCAATGTCCGCTGCGGAACCGATGTTCACCTTGCTCGTCGTGCCGTTGAAGTCGGCAGCCAGACCTCTCCGCATCGTCCCTTGCGGCCAGTACCTCACCGTCGAGACGTAACTGATGTCCGTCGGGGCGCCGTTTCCGATTCCCATCTCATCGTTGCAGTTGCTGTTGAAGAAAAACGCCCGCAGGCATCCGTTCTCCATGCCGTTCCAGCGGAGGTCAATCTCCTCCTGGCGGCGACCCGTGTTCTTAGAGAGGGCGTTTGTGTCGGACGACTCGACGAGAAGCCCTTTCCGATGACGGGGGACGTTGACGCCGGCGCTGGCACCCGGCCGCCGCCAGTACAGGCATCCTGACGAGGCCCTCGAAAAAGAGGCCGTCCCCGTTCCCAACACCTTCTCGATTGCGTCCTTCATCTCCAGATAAAGAACGAGTCTCGATTCCCGACATAGCTTTCTGCGTCTCGACCTTATATTCACCATGTGTCACCTCCCAGTTCTGAGCCGCCCGAGCGGCGCCGACGGGTTCCTCCCGCGACAGCGACTCGCCGTGGAAGACTTACTCCGGAAGCCTTCCGCAAACGAAAAGGGCAAGCGTCCGACCGTCATGGCCGTTTCGCTTGCCCTGTTCTCTTTTCAGTGGCAGCGGCGATTCTTGGCGGACCACATCCTGTCCTGCGCGACGCGCCTGCGCGATGGAGGCGCGGTCGGAACAATCCCTGGTCCGTCGTGTTCGCTATTCTGGCAACAATGTATCACAAATCCTGTGTTTTGTCAAGAACGCGGTTCATTGTTTCTGCACACATTTAAGGTACGTGAAAAGTGCGGGGCTCTTGTGCCTCCGTATGGGCAGGCTGTCTCTATCCCTCGTCCCGCGGGGCAACAGCCTCACCCCGCCTGGTATATTCCCGCTGGCAGGCCTCGCAGATCCCATGCCCGTTGCTGTCAAATTCGATTCTCGCCGCAGCGCAGCGGCACATCCACCCGACGATTCGGGCGGGCACCCCCATCATGAGAGCAAAGTCGGGCACGTCCTTGGTTACGACCGCTCCCGCCCCGACGAAGGCGTCCCGCGTGCTTCAAGCAGCCCGATTTACTCTTCCCCATGCCCCAATGTCCTACTCTCGGCGATGATTGCTGTGGGAGTTCAAGCGGGCGGCCAGAGCCTCTCTCGGATAATGCGCTTCTCTATCACCTGAGTGGAGACGCCGAAAACTCGACCCAAGGAATTTGCCATGTACTCCCTTGCGGCGTCACCAGACTGATCCCACGCTGTGAACCCAGCTTTGTCTGCTTCTTTTGCGGCCCTCTCCAACTCCTTCCTGAGGCGCTCAACGGGAACCAACAAGCGGCCCGCAAACTCGTATGCGTGAAATTCGATAAAGCCATACTGATCCTCCGGAAGCCGTTGAACAAAATCAATCCATTCTTCCACGGAGGAATAGGCAATAGCTCGGTAGAGGTCTCCGTGCAGGACGAAATGTCCGAGTTCGTGTGCCATCGAGAAACGAATGCGATTCTGCCGCCGGTCGTCCATGTACTCGTCCAGGTCAACCATGATGGCCGCCAAGTCGCTTCGCAACAGCGCGTCCACATCACCTGATTCTTTCAGAGACTGAATGGGTTCCAGACGCAGTCCAAGCGGCCACAGAATCTCCTCTACTTCGACCGGGAGGCGTCCGGACGGCCAGTACAACTCGCGAATCCTGTCAGCCTCCTTCCACGCCTGCTCTGGGGAAATGAAAGGCGCTCTGAATGACGCAGGGTCAATGTTCACCGCCCCCCGCTCCTGATCTTCTCTGCGATGCGTCTCATTTCTTCCGGTGTCGGCTTTTGACCTCGCAAAGTCCGGAAGAAGGCGGGTAAGGCCCTCACGAGTTCCCGATCTTTCATCAGGTCTTCCGGCACTATCCCCTGATCGGCCGCGGCCAGATCAAAGAACTGGTACCACTCATCGGAGCCGGATTCAATGCCGAGGGCCTTTGCGTAGCGTTCCAGGATTTCCCTGGTTTTCGGAGGAGGCGAGGCGCCTCTCTCCATTCGGCTTATATTGGCGGGGTCCGCGCCTGCTCTTCTACAGAACTCACGCAATGTCAGCTTGTCGCGCTGACGAAGCGATTCGAAGAAACTGCCGAAGTTGGTCCGAACAACAGTGTTCATGTGTGCCGTCCCTCCCATGGTTGTTGTAGAGATAATACAACAATGGAGTCATCTTGTCAAGCGCCGCAATGACTCAGGCGTGAGTTTTCGGAGGCGGGGGAGAATCTGGAGGCCAGGCGGCAGGTCCATGCCTCGTCACCGAGATCAGCGCATGTCTGACAGCCTCCATGTGCGTTCGCGGGGAGCTTACCGGCAAACAGGGCAATCAGTTGGGGGCGGTTTAGAATGACGCTGCGGGGAAGCGCTTTTGTTCCGTACACGGGTAACCGCTCAGTTACGGGGGGACGACGCCGCAAGAGTCCGACCCACCGGGGCGGGTCAGCACTCGCCTGTTTCTTGTCTGCGTCCATCTGCGTTCATCTGCGGTTCCATCTCTCGTGCCGACGGCGCCCCAGCGCGCGGGGATCCCCTGCCTATAACTGAGGCATTACCTACACGGCATCTTTTCCCGTGACGCGATCCCCCTCCTTGCGATACCCTCGGTTGCAGGCGCGGCAGACTCCGTCACCGCTGGAGTCAAACTCGATTCTCGCCGCAGCGCAGCGGCACATCCACCCGACGATTCGGGCGGGCACCCCCATCATGAGAGCAAAGTCGGGCACGTCCTTGGTTACGACCGCTCCCGCCCCGACGAACGAGTATCTCCCGATTGTGTTGCCGCAGAGGACAGTGCAATTGGCGCCGAGGGAGGCGCCTCGCTTGACGAGCGTCGGCTGATACTCCTCTTTCCGGACAATCTCGCTGCGGGGATTGATCACGTTCGTGAAGACCATGGAGGGTCCGCAGAACACCTCGTCCTCGAGGATTACCGCGTCGTAAATGGAAATATTGTTCTGGATTTTGACGTGATTGCCGACGACAGCCTTTCCGCCGATGTTGACGTTCTGGCCGAGGGAACAATTTTTGCCGATTTTCGCCCCGGACATGATGTGACTGAAATGCCAGATCTTCGTTCCTTCGCCGATTTCGGCCCCTTCGTCCACATAGGAGGATTCATGCACAAAATAGGGAAGCTTCTTCGCGGGCTTTTCTGGCGCCGCCAGGCTAATAGTCGAGCCGCCTCCTTCGAGAGACCTCTGGCAAGCGTCGAGGATGCGGAGAACTCGCAGCCCCTCTTTTCCGTCAGTTCTGGGCGCGGCGCCGGTCTCCATGCACTCGAGGAAGTGCTCGCATTCGAGCTTCAGAGGCTCGCGCATCTCGACCGGGACGACCTCTCTCTCCGCCTTGATTGCCATCGGCGCTCGGTTAATCCACTCGACCTTGTGCGGGTAGAGGACCAGCTTGTCCTCCGCGGTGTCCTCGAAGACCGCCATTTTCTTTGACCCCACGACCACGAGCCTTTGCTCCTTGAAGGGGTGAAGCCAGCTCACGAATATGTGCCCACACACTCCGCTGGGGAAAACGAAGTCGCTGACAGTCACATCCGCCACCTTGCTGCTCAGGTAAGAGCCCCCGTGCGACCGCACCTCGCTCGGCTCCTCTCCCAAAAGCTCCAGCATAACCGAGATGTCGTGCGGGGCAAAGCTCCATAGGATGTTTTCCTCCGTGCGGATTTTGCCGATATTCAAGCGGTTGGAATAAACGTACTGGATGCGGCCAAGCTCCCCGCGGACAATCAGGTCCTTCAGTTTCAGGACCGCGGGGTGATACCGAAGGAGGTGCCCGATCATCAGGACCTTTCGCTCCCGCTCCGCGATTTTCACCAACTCTTCTCCCTCCCCGACGGATAGAGCGAGGGGTTTTTCCACGAGGACGTTCTTCCCCGCCTCCAGTGCGCGGCGGACCAACTCCGCGTGAGTCACGGCTGGGGTGGAAATGACCAATCCCTCGATTTCCGGGTCGGACAGGACCTCATCAACGTTCGCACGGAACCGTGCGCCGGGATATTTTTCGGAGACCTCCCCCGCGCGAGCGGGATTCACATCACAAACTACGCGAAGAGCACCCAGTTCGTGGAATACGCGAACGAGGTTCCTCCCCCAATAACCCATTCCAATTGCGGCAATCGAATTTCTCATTTGTGCTCCTTGACCTGTCGCCGACCACTTCCTTCGGCGCACCGCCTTTCAGGGTATCCGTGTCAGTAAGATGGATGCCTTCGTCCTTTGTAATCCCTCAGTTACGGGGGGACTCACCGCGGAGAGCGCAGAGATCGCAGAGGACTCCTCATTGTGGCTTCCCCCGCCTTTGGCGGAACCCGTGTCCCGGGGGCACACCTCCGACCGCCTCGGGCGATGCAACCCACCGCCCTGTCAATCCCGTGCATCCTGTTCATCCCGTCCAACTCTCCCCCTTCCCGGTGTTCCTCGCGGCCCCAGTGGATCAATACCAACGACCCGACTACCTGTAGGTGAGGCCTTACCGTCCTTTTTGATTTTTTGTATTTTTGTATTTTGTATTTTTATATTTTTTCCGTGCCCTCGTCCGACTGTTGGGCAGGCCCGGGTGGCAGCGAGTACCTGGCGCCCTTCCTTCGCCCATACATCAGTACCTGCCGAGACTGCCTGAGCCGGCCAGAAGGCCCCTGCAAACGTAACGGGCCTATTCGGACACGCTCAATGATGATACAGGGCCGGACTGTTTATGGCAACGCTCTTGTTTTGGAAGAAGGGCTGACGCGACGGCGCCGTCGAAGCAGCCTGTCGAGGTGAGAACCGGGCGGGCCGATTCGGAACCTGAGGAGACTTGCTACACCGAGCTCGCCGTGTCCCCCGAAGTGGCGGCTCAATGCTTGCAGAGCCTGAGGAGGAGCATTTCGGTGATGGTTCGCTCGTCGAGCTTGCTTGAGCGGCTTCGCAACTCTGCGTCCGCGATAAGCCCCAATCCCCTTTTCAGGTCCTCCACCCGAAATCCGCCGACGGTCTGGATGAAATCTCCTGCCCGTCTCTGAGGAACTTTCAGCTCCGCGCACACATCCTCCGCGCGACGCCCCTCTTGCAGCATCTCCTTCGCAAGCCAGATTTTTTCCAATTGCGAACGGATGATGGCAAGCATCCTGGGAATTCTGCTTCCCTCCCGCATCAGGTCGGAAAAGACCGTCATGGCGAGCGCCGTGTCCCCCGAAGCCACCGCGTCCGCAAGGGCAAACTCGCTTTCGCCCCTGCTTCGTCCGAGCAAGAGGCTCGTGTGCGTTTCGTTGATCTCCTGCTCGTCGCCCACCAAGCAAATGAGCTTTTCGATTTCCATGGCGAGGTTAGTGATGTTATTGCCGATGCTCTCGCGCAGGCTTTCCGATGCTCCCGGAGTGATTTTCTTCTTCTGCTTTGAGAGGAGGAACTGCACCCATCGGTCGAAGTCCCAGTTCGGAGGCGAAGAGACCTCGATGACTCGCGCCTTCCCTTTGGGAATAGCGGGATGTGGCGGCATGGGATAGCGGGGGCTTGTCGTATCGGTCAGAACCAGGACCGCCACGGGGCTTTGCCGGGAGAGGTAGCCGTTGACGGTTTCCAGGTCCGCTTTGGAGAAATCCGAAATGGCGTGGACGATAACCAGAGATTTTTGCCCGAAGAAAGGGGGAGTGGAAGCGGCGGCTATGGCCTCGGACGCCTGACAATCGGCGGCATAGAGAACGACGCAATTGGTCGAACGAGCTTCCCCTCCGCCAAACAGGACGTCCTTGAGCTTCGAGATTATGGCGTCAATGAAAAAAGTCTCGTTCCCCCAGAGGAGATATGTCCCGCTCGGTTCGAGGGAGGAGAGACACGCTTTGAAATCCTGTAACCTCATGGCGGCGAATATCCGTGGAGGAGAGTATTACTCGCGGGCGACGGAATCGTTTACCAGCCCTCGACAATTGCCTCGACGATGTCGTGGGCAAGGTCTTCCATGACAACGGGCAGAGCCGCCCGCTCCGAAGAATAGAGGTCCCCCCCTGCTTCAAACTCGACGTTGCCGCTGATGGGGCGGTTCGTCCAAATTTCCTTTCGCTCGCGGACATCGGTCAAGGTGGCGGAGACGGTTATGGTCAACCGGTATTCTTTGGGACGGGTGCCTTCGGCGTAGCGAATCGCGGCGCGAGTATAGCCCGCAATGGAGCATTGCAGGAGGAGGTCAGTGTCCTGGTCAACCACGCGAAGGGTTCTGTCCACGTTGAGTTGCTCGATGACGGCGTTTGTGGCTAACGACTCGATGTTGGGCTGGTTCGTGGCGTTTTTGAACATGGGAACGCTGATCGTCTTGTACCGCTCGGGGAGGAGCGTTCCGACGCGGTAACCTGCACACCCCGCAAGCATCAGGCACGCCACCAACAGGACGACAACCACCCTATGACCAGAAGGATTATTCACATTTCTCTCCCTGAGATGAGGTTGACGGAACACCGTACCTGACTCCTCAGCCCTTTGCACCCCACCCGAAGCAGAGTCGGGTCAAGAGCCTGTCGCCGGGGGCTTCTTTTCGAGGACGCCTCGCTTTTCAAGCCCTCTAATTTTTTCCTCCGCCTTGACCGCCCAAGCGGACAGGGGATGCCTCTGCAACACCTCCCTATAGTACATCAGGGCGCTCTCGTACGCCTTGTTCTTTTCGTAGAAAGCCCCCACCTCAAAAGCCCCTCTGGACGTTTTGTCGTCCAACGACATGAGCCTTTCCCGCGCCTCCTTGACGTATTTGCCGTCGGGATACTTCTCCACGTAGCCCTTGAAGTTGGTGCTGGCTAACGAGATGGATTTCCCGTCGTACCGCGCTCGCAGCGCCTTTTCATAATAACAAGACGACATCTGGAACTGCGCGGTCTCCGCGGCAGCGGTGCGGGGATAATGCTCGATCACGAATTGATAGCTCTCGATGGCGTCGTCGAACAGTTTCTTTCTTTGCTGGACTTCTCCCGCGTTGAGCTTGGCCTCCGCGGCAAGATCGCTGTATGGGGCTGTCTCCACTATTTTGGCGAGGTACTCGATAGCCGCCCCTCTTGCCTTAAAAAGCTTCAGCTTGATGAAAGGGAACGGCCTCCTTCTCCCTTCGTAATACCCCTTCGCAATCGCGTATTGGCGCCTCAGAACTTCGTTCGGGTCGGGGAAGGACGGGTATTTTTCGAGAACCTGCTGATAGACCTTGAAAGCCTTGTCCGCGTTTTTCATCTTCTCGTAGCAGACCCCCGTCTTGAACATCGCCGTGGCGGCTTCGGGCGAAGTAGGGAAATGCTTGACGGTCTTCTTGTACTCCCGCAGAGCGCCCTTGAAGTCCTCCTTCTTCTCGAAGCTTTCGGCGTACTCGAGCTGTTTCGCGGCGTTCTCTTTCGTTATGTCGTTGACGTTGCGAAACCTGCCGGTTTCCCTTGTCCAAATCCATGTCCCGTCTGAAATGCCGCAGAGCGACACGCAAGCCATCGCAAACGCCGCCAACGAAACGAACGAGATTTTGCTTTTCATCGCCACACCCTGTGTTTTTTCCGCCGAGCGCTTGAGAAAGGAACGCCCAAAAACCGCCTCTAAGAGAGACGCAAGAACGCCGGCAATATTCTAAGCCAGCCCGAGTGTTCTATTCCATAACGAATATTAGGACACGGTAGAGAGGCAAGTCAATCTCAGTTCGGGCCCTTTTGTAAGCTCCCAATGCCTGCCCGCGAAGCCCGTGGGGAATCCCGGGTTGCTTCGCGTCGGAGCGCAACCGCAGAGGACACACACAGGCAGAGGCGTCATCGCCGGTGGGAGAAACGTGGTGGGCATCCCGCCCGGATCCGCGCGATGGGGGGGGCGGCTGGGGGGGTGGAGGCGCGCTTGCGGGTCCCGCCAAAGGCCAGATGCCACAGACAGGGCTCCTCTGCGATCTCCGCGCTCTCCGCGGTGAATTCCTGCCGAGACCCGGGCCTTGCGTCCTTCTATTCGGCTTTCGTTGACATTTCCTTATCCTCAAGGTATTTAAGAACGGAGGTTTGAATATTCGTGCTCAGCGCCCGTCTAAATTTAACGAGCGGAAAGAAAGATGATGGGAGACCAGAAATCTCGGACCTCGAGCTTGTTCAAAAGGCAGCCAGGGGCGACCAGACCGCCTTTGAGGAGCTGGTAAAGGAATACCAGCAGAAGGTATATACGATTGCTTACGGTATCTCCCACGACCAGCACGACGCCTTTGACATCGCTCAGGAGGTCTTCATCAAGATTTATAAAAAGCTGAAGGATTTTCGGGGAGCGTCGAGCTTCTACACGTGGCTCTACCGGATCACCGCCAACGTCGCGATTGACTTTCAGAGGCGGAAGAAGAAGGTCGTAACCGTGGACTTCGACGAGAAAATCCTGGAAGAGCCGCGGGTCGAAGCCAGGACGGTCGAGGACAAGAAGTACGACCCACGCGAGACGCTCGACAGAAAAGAGATTCACGGAGCTGTCCTGAAGGCCATTGAGACGCTCCCCGAAGACCAAAGGGCGACGATCGTGCTGAGGGAGCTTGAAAACCTGTCCTACAAAGAGATTGCCAGAAGCATGAACTGCTCCCTCGGAACCGTGATGTCCCGGCTGCACTACGGCAGGAAAAAGCTGAAGGAGATGCTGCTGCCGCTCGTTTCACAATCGGCGGAGGGGATGCAAAGATGATTAAGTGCCCGGACCAAAAAGAGCTTCAGAGATTGGTGGACGGCGAGTTGACGGGCCGCAAGGTGGCGCAACTGGAGGAGCACCTCCGCGCCTGTGAAATATGCGCCAGAGAGGTCCGGGAGCTTCGCCGGATGGGCGAGCTTGTCTCCGGGGCGATAAGAAAAGAGGCGGAGGGTCGCGACCTCTCAGGGTTGTGGACGAATGTCCGGCAAGCCATAGGGACGCCGGCAGAGCAGCCGAAGGTCTGGGAGTTGATCGTGAATCTTCTCTGGAAGCCCGCCGCGAAACTGGCCTACGCGGCACTGATTGTTCTAATCGCGGGGTTCTTTGTCACGAACTGGCTGCTGTCCGACGGGCAGCCAGACATGCTTCGCCAGGCGCAGGTGCATTCGATTTCCAGCTACAGCCCGGAAGTTACCCTCAGCGTAGTCGTCCCACAGGGAAACTATTCGGCTATCGTGTGCATAACCGGACTGGACGCGGTCAAGGAGAATTGATGTCTAAGGGAACGAGACTCATCCAATATCCTGCGACCATTCTGCCCTGCATTCTCGTTGCAGTGGGAATTCTTGCCTTTGCCTCGCCATCCTTCGCCGCCGAATCCGCCCAGTTCGAGGTTACCATCGCGAGGGCTTCTCGTTCGGGAAGCGGAATTGACGCCCGGCTGAACTTCGCTAAAGCCGACCTCCAGCGACGCGGTTACACGAGCGCAAGCTATCTCCGGGGAAGCCGAATCCAACTCAACAAGGATCAGACCCAAAGGTTCTCCGTCGCCGAGCAGATAAGCGGACAGATTCAATTCAAAGGGGCGGTGGGACCGAAAGGCGAGAGGGCTCAGTTCTATCTGGCTCTCTATTCCGGAAGCAAGAAGCAGTTCGACGCCAATTATTCCGTCTGGAAAAATGGCGCCCCTGTAATCACCATCATTGACCAGCCCGGCGGCTCCGCCTACATAGTCATCGTCCGCGCCCTCAGCTAACCCTCGCCCTGCCTCAGCGCTGCACCTCATGAATTCGATTCCGAATCTTCTCACAGGTTACACGATGAACGGGATTAGTCTGCTGCTGCTCCGCGCCGCCTTTGGCGGGGTTATCCCCTTTGAAAAAACGAGGCGGCTCACCCCTGACTCCATGATCCCCCGGAAAATACGTCAACGAATTTATGAATTGGGCGGTTAGGGGAGCAGCTCCACCCTGTAGAACCGCTTGGGGACTTCGCTGGCGGTATCATCGGTCCAGGATGTGAACTCTCCTTCGGATTCGATAATTGTTGGAAGCGATGACCATGCTGAAAGGTCGCCACTCTGCCAGATTTGATAGCGCTCGCCGGGTACGCTGACCCAAACCACGGTCAGACCGGCCGGCGCGTAACGGGCCCTTTCGACCCGAAATAGGATCGGCCGGAACTTCTGGATGCGGTTGTTGCCCATCTCGACGACGTACACGTTGCCGGAGGTGTCAACAGCGACCCCCAAAGGGGAGTCAAACGCCCCATCTCCGCTGCCCGCAGTCCCCCACTTTTTCAGGAATACGCCTTCCGAGGTGAACTTCTGGATGCGGTGGTTCCCGGGGTCGGTCACGTAAACGTTGCCGGAGCTGTCCACAGCGAGGCCACAGGGAAATTCGAACTGCCCGTCTTCCTCGCCCCAGCTCCCCCACTTTGTCAGGAACGCCCCTTCCGAGGTGAACTTCTGGATGCGGTGGTTGTCCCCGTCCTCGGCGACATAGACGTTACCCCCGCCGGGGACGGGGTCAACAGCAATGCCCCCGGGGTAATGGAACTCTCCGTCTCCGCTGCCCGGGCGCCCCCACTTTTTCAAAAATGCCCCTTGCGAGGTGAACTTCTGGATGCGCTGGTTGACATAGTCCAGGACATAGACATTGCCGGAACCGTCCACAGCAACGCCCCGCGGTTCATTGAACTTCCCGTCTCCACTGCCCCAGTTCCCCCACTCTGTCAGGAATACCCCTTCCGAGGTGAACTTCTGGATGCGGTGGTTGGAGGTGTCGGCGACATAGACATTGCCGGAGGTGTCCACGGCAACGCCCGACGGCCACTCGAACTCCCCCTCCCCTTCGCCATTGGTTCCCCACTTTTTCAGCAATACCCCTCCCGGGGTGAACTTCTGCATGCGGTCGTTGTTCCTGTCGGCGACATAGACGTTACCGGAGCTGTCCACAGCAACGCCCTGGGGAAACCTGAACTCCCCGTCTCCGCTGCCCTCCCTTCCCCAGTTTCCGACAAAGACGTACGATTCGCTCCCCTGAGCCGCGAAAGCGCACGACCAGACAGCGCAAACAGCGAACAGAACACCCAACCTCAACAACACTTTCCCTTTCATCGCCCCCTCCTTCTGCTTCGAGTTCAATGACATGATGGCGGACGACACCTCCAAGTTCCCGCCGGGGCCGTTTCCCCCTCAGCCCTTATTCTAACCGATCACGACCGAATGTCCAATTCCATCTGAAGCAAGGAAGTGTGGCTCTGCTTTGATGGCGAAATAGATCGAGGGTAAAGCCGCCCTGCCCAACCCGGGGCTGTCCGGGGAGCGTCCCGCTCCCTGATGTGTGGGCAAGATGCCCCCAAGACAGCCGGCAAGATGCCGGCGGTACAGCTCAGTTCACCGTCCGGGCCCCCGGCGCGCGGGCATGTGAGCAGGGGGGGGGCGGCTGGGGGGGTGGACTGGACCCCTGCCCGTGAACCGAGGCCAGACCCTGGGGCGGAACATGGGGCCTCAACAACCCGGTATTCTGAGAGGGCGCCCCGGGCCCGCGCCGGTGGGCGCAAAGGAGGCTTGGGCGCGGCTTCAAGCTTCCGATTTGGCCCGTCAGGCCGACTGCGTGGCACGGGCCGATGGCGCCCCTGACCTCAGCTTTCTAAACAGGGTCGAATAATCGCTCGTCGAAATTCGTCAATCTAAGTGGAGCGTAAAGAGAGGAAAAACTCAAACGGAAAGGAGATGAAGAACATGAAAAAGGCATTGATTCTCCTGATGGCGGTAGCGATGACTGCGGCTCCTCTCCGAAGCTCCTTTGCGGGAGACAAGGAGTGGGCCATCGCTGGGAAAGTCATGGCTGGTTTAGCGGCACTGGCGGTTGTGAGCGACTTGGTGGCGGACCATCACCCAATGTACATTGCCCCTCCACCTCCTCGCAGAGTAATCCACGTGTATTCGCCAAGACCCGTCTGGGTCGAAGGAAGATATGTCGAAGTCACGCGGAGAGTATGGGTGCCGGGGCGATATGAGAGGACCTGGGTTCCTCCCGTGTGCGAACGGGTGTGGGTTGCGACGCCCTTTGGCGGACATTGGCAGGAGACGGTAGTCCGCCCCGGTTTCCATGATAGAGTCTGGCGCCCGGGCTATCACGAATACAGAACGGAGATGCAGTGGGCGCCGGGTCACTGGGAACAGATTTAGGGTCACCCTCTCCTTTGCTCAGGGGGGCCGAGCGAACCTCGGCCCCTTTCTCATGCGCGCGGACGTTCGCGCCTCGCATGCGTCCACCCAGGGCTTGCTCCATTTTTATTTGCAATTATCCCTTTCAGTCGGGTGGCCGCCGGGGTTCCCTGAAATAGGTGGCGAGGAACTCGTATACGCGGCCTTTGTCTGCTTCGGAAGCTGCTTGCACGATGGCGTATACGTTTAGCTTCCCCGTTTCGTTGTCCCAATAGTTTTTCTTCATCACCTGGTGCCTGCCACACAGCGGGCGCCATTTACCGGGATTCGTAGGGTCCGCATCAGGATTAAGGGAGTGCGGTTCCTTGTGGTCTGGCGTCAGTTTCACCCTGCCACCGCCAACGGGGTCAATATCGCCGTCGCGGAGAGCGCATTTCTCTCCGCCTTCTTGCCAAGCGCAAGAGTGCCCAGCCTTTTCCAGCACTGTTTTCCAGGTTCGCGCTGTTGGCCTTACCCTTTTGCCCGCTGTTTCTCTGCGCTGGGGTGTGGGCATCATATATTCGCTAACTTTGAGATCCCCGCGGTTCCGCCAGGATAGGATTGTGTAACCATAGTCTGTGCGGAGCTCGGACAATCGTTGATGCCAATTTTCTGGAACACGTCCGGTTCGCGGGTCTGTCGCCACGTGAATGATCTGCTCGCGCGTAGCCACCTTCCCGATGTTGTCTAACAAAAAGGCTTCAATTCGGGCCCGAACGGAACGCTGGGCGTATTTTTTCTTGGTCTCAGCCTGCGGTAGACCCATCAAAGAACCCTTTCTCGTTTTGCTTGAGCAGCTTGGCCGGATGCAACGCGTCGCCTCGTGACATCTACCCACTCTTCAGAGGCGTCGCACAGGATCGCACGGCGGTTCAATTTCCTGCACACCACGCCTGTCGTCCCAGAACCGCACATGGGGTCAAGAACCCAATCATGCTCCTCTGTTGTCATTAACACTAGGGGTTCAATTGTTTTCTCCGGTTTTTGGGCTTTGTGTCCAGTTTGCTCTTTTCTCCCGACGAATCCAACGAGAAGCGATGTCTCAATAACCGAAGGGGGGCCAGGCATATATCGGAGTTTGCCCTCCTTCTTCTTCTGCAGCTGCGCACCGTTCAGAAAGTGCTCTGGATACAGCTTGTACCCCTCGCGTCCCAGATGAAGGCAGGCCAGCTGGGCCGAACGCCAGCCTCGTATGACAGACGGACAGTTTTTGTAGTACCAGGTCAACCAGGCGACAAGACCGAAATGCGCCGGGAGGTTATCCAGCACCGGATAAATAATTTCAGGGAACCCCCAAACGAACACGTGCTCAGATATGCTCGCCGCCCTTTCTATGACGCCAAAAAGCCACCGGTGATAGTCGGGGCGCGTGCCCCCAACGCCTTTATTATACCACGGGTCAAGGATCGTCGTTGTGACCGGATGGTGGATATTGGCCAAAGTCTCAAGAACGTCCTGCGCCGGAAGTACTTGGATTGTTGGCCTGCGGACTATGGTTATTGCCTGAAGCTTCATTGAGCGTCCCCCTCTTTTGTAACGTTACGCTTCCTCTGTCCCAAATTCAAGTGGGTTCCGAAGCACTGACTGCCACAGACCGGCGCCCTTCCAATTCCGATCCTAAACGTCCGCGAAGCCTCGCATAAGCTTGGCCCCCGGCCCTTGGTATGTCGGGGCTGCGTTTTTTCGCTTCTTGCGCCTTGACAAGGACCCTGAACTGTGGTAGTGTTTAACTGACATAAGGTGTCAAACATGTGTCGCCGGAGCCTTCGGCTCCTAACGGGAATGGCGAAGGCTCCGGCGTCAGAGCGCTCTGGGGGCACCGAGACTCGAACTCGGACGGGCAGATCAGCCCACATGGTTCCACGCCATGCATGTCTGCCATTTCCATCATGCCCCCGTATCGTGTGGAGGAGGAGGGATTCCAACCCTCGGAGCGTCGGTTGATGAGGCCTGGCTCCGCAGCGAGCCTCCCCCACAGCATTACTGGCCCTGCTCCTCGACGGGCAGGGCCTGCTCTTTTTCCGCGTCGCGTTCTCGGAGCCCAAAGACAGCCGGGCGCACCCGAATAAAGGTATCGTCCCGGGACAAGCAGGCCATTAGCGATGTGTAAAGCTGCTTTCGGCTCTTCGTATGAGGATAGCCACCCTGTTCCAAAGAGTCCGCGATCTCGTTAACGTGGATAGGCCGTCCGTGTTCTCTCAAGGCAACCTCAGCTGCCTGCGCCATCCTTAGGTTGGCAAAGCGATTCGAACGAGCTTCCTTTCGGTGCTCCGTTATCGGCCTGAAGAAGCGCTCGCGCACCTCTTGCAAGAAATCCAATTCCCTCTTGAGTTCCTTAATGCGCTGATTGTATTGGGCCACAATGCTTGTGGCCTTCTCCAATTCCCGTTCGGTTTTGACGATGTCGGCGTCGATGTCTTGACCGTTTAGCTGCTCTCTGATGCCAGTCTTCATGCCATACCTCATTTTAACGAGCTTGCATTTTCAGATCCACATTGTCAGTCTACCACATATGGCCGCAGAGTCAAGCAAAAAATAACGAGCTTGCATCTTCAGATTCACACTGTCAGTCTACCACATACGGCTGCAAAGTCAAGGAAAAAATGCACGGCACCGCAACGTGGCCTAACCCATTATGGGGCAGGTGGTTAACGCATATGCTGGCATGAGTATGAGAGCGAATCGGCAAACTTTCGCTCCATTTCCGCCCTGGGAGGGCTAAGACGGGGAGCGTTGCTCCCAATATTTCTTTTCCTAGCAGAACTGCCGCACAGGACCCGTGTACCGAATTAGGCCCTGGCTCAAGGGGATAATTTCATTTTTATTTGATGGACGCTTGAGGCGCGGTATCATGTTACCCGAAAAGGTAGTGGCGCTTCTGACGAAAGGTCTCGCGTCGGTCTCCAGGGCGGATGCTCTTTGCAGGGCTCGTTGACGATGCCGGTGCTCTGCTGGGTACGCAATGGAGGAAGGGCAACCTGCGGCGCGGGTTGTCATGTCCGAAAAGCCAACCGGGCTCGGGTGAGAAGATGCTGTCGCTAAAGTCAAGAAAGGGAGCAGGGCAGGCGGTGGTTGCCCTCCTCGCAATCGTCGTGATTGGCGTCGCCGCATACGTCATCGTGAAGCAGAGCCGCCTGAAGAAAGGGGGACGTTCAGAGAGAGTTTTTTTCTACTGCACGAGCTGCAAAAAGGAGTTCGTTGACAGGGATCAGGACGCGCCGATTCGGTGCCCGCGTTGCCGGCAGATGACGGGGGTGTACCTGAGGAAATGCAGGTGCAAGGAGTGCGGCGAGGTCTTTCGGGCTTATCTTCTGATGTGGGACCCGGAGCTGAAGCGTTTGAGGGAAAGACGAAGGCGGGGGGAGAAGGTTCCGCCGACGGCAAGGGAAGATGAGCTGGTCACCGCGCCCGACGAGGAAGAGTGGATGGATTCGGGGTCTCCCGAGGGTATAGACCTGATTACCAATATTGTGTGCCCGAAGTGCAGCGCATCAGGGAAGAGTATCGAGGCAGTTTTCCCGAAGGAGGGAAACGAGAAGAAGTAGGACCGTGAGGCTTTGGCTCACAAGAGCAGATCGCGCCGAGACCGCAGAGAGGCAAAACCATCTTCTCGGGGCCCTCTGCGGTGAGTTCCCCCAAAACTGAGGCGCTACGCGCGGACCCACTTGGGTATTGATGTTTCGGTCCTTTTAGGGTAATATATTGTCCGTCATAAGGTGGCCGTCCAATCTTGCCGGTCGCTCAGGGCCAAAGGGTGGGAAGCGCCCGATAATGGAGGTGCTGATATGAAAAGGGCAAACGGATTCACACTTATCGAATTGCTTGTCGTGATCGCAATTATAGCTATCCTTGCGGCACTGTTGCTGCCAGCCCTACAGAAAGCCAAGGATGCGTCGCGCCGGGCGGTGTGCGCGGGGCACCTCAGCCAGCTCGGGAGGGCGTTTGCTACGTACATGAGCGAGTACGGCGGCTACATGCCAGCGGTTGGCGGCGTAATCGAGTTCGGGTGGGGGAAAGGGGACGGCTGGGTGGATAAGCTGTTCCCGTACGTTGATGCCAACCCGACCGGAATCGGGGATTCTTACCCGGAAAACGCCCGCTCGCCGAGGACCGAGGTGTTCCGGTGCCCGGGAGACACCATAGTCGAAGGGGGCATAAACTTTACCAGCTACCTCCTGAACTCGCGGTTGTACACGGACTCGACGTCAGGCTCGTTTCACCTGGAGAGGTTGAAATTCCCAACGAAGGTGGTGGTTCTTTACGACAAGCATCTGTACCCGCACAGTCCCTCCGACGCCGACATGACGGACGAATGGGGGAACAGCGGCTTCGACGGCTACGGCCCGGGCGGGCTGTGGTGGTACAAGAGCGGCGGGCCGAACTGGCCCGGTCCCCATGCGACCGGGTACAACATCTTATTCGCGGATTCCCACGTTAGGTGGTTCGGGCAGCTCGCCGAGGGCAAATTCACCCGCCACGCAGAACAATAGACGGGGGCACAACGTCGCGGGGAGTGGCCATCGGCTGCCGACGGCTTCATGGCGATGAATCAGGCCGCCGAGAGAGCGATTCTCCCGCCGGCTTTTTTTGCCTGGCTGCCCCTGCCGCCCCAGCGTGCCGCAGTTTCTCAACCAGTAATCCCTCATTCTCGCAAGGGGTCGGGGATTGCCAATCACCTTTGCCATGCGTAACTAAGTACACCAATTCGTAAATACGCTGGCCTATCGAGCTCCATGGGACGCTCTTTTCGACGGGATAAGCGCGCCAGAGGCGCGGCACGGCGGCTTCAGATAAATCCGGGTAATCCTGTGAATCTTGTCGAAAAATACGCCACCGAATTTACGAATCAGAGCACCAAGGGGATACAGGGGCGCGAATGGGTGTGGCTGTATTTAAGTGGTGGGAGGCTCGGGGGGATTCGGCAATGGATTTGCGAGCTATTGGGTCTGACAGATGCGGGGAGTGTGGTGAATGTTCCGGTTAGAGTTTGCGTCGCTGGCATCCTGCCGGCTGTCCGGCAGGCATAAGGTTGGCTTGTTTGGGTGAGCCCCCGGGAGCGGGGGACTATCTCGATGTCGTCTCCATTTCATGGTCGCCCCAACGGTGAGCCCCCGGGAGCGGGGGACTATCACTTTGCAGCGCACACGACGTCGGCTTGTTCTCATAAGCCCCGATAGGGGCGACACTGTCATTGCCACCGAGCGTAAGCCCGTGGATGCCCCAAACACAAACAAGCCCCGAGCTCCCGCAGGGAGCGCCACATTCGGGTGCGGCTACGTTTCAGTGGTGAGGCGCGGGATCGGCGGTAGTTGGGGACGTAGGGATGGGGCCAGAGGCCTGTGTCGCTGTACCGCCGGCATCCTGCCGGCTGTGTCGGGGGCATCTTGCCCCCGCTTCGACTCCCCCAAGGCGAAACATCTTGCCGGGCTGGGTCCCATGTGAGGGCGGGATGCCCTCACGACTGCCGCCGGGACGGCGGCGTTACGCTTCTTGGGTGCCACGGGAGCAACGCCCCAAGAACCACGAGGTGTGCCACTCAAAAGTAGCCGCACCCTTGCTTTTCCAGTGCCTTTACCGCAGCCGCGAAAGAAGCGGACATTCTGCCGAATTTCTCTTAAAATGCGGCAGTTTCACGCGGTCGGAAGGAAAGGATTGCGGCCAATGATTCACGGTGTAGGCGTTGACATCGTCGAGGTCGAAAGAATTCGGACGGCTATCGCCGAGTATGGCGAAAGGTTCACCCGGAGGGTCTTCACGCCGGAGGAGATCGTCCACTGCGAGGGGAAAGGAGACACGTGCCTTCGCTATGCCGCCCGTTTCGCGGCCAAGGAAGCCGCGTTCAAGTCACTCCGCGGGCGATGGGCAAAGGGAATGAAGTGGCTCGATTTCGAGACTCTGGGGACGGAGTCCACGCCCCCCTCCATTCGGCTGACCGGCGTCGCAGCAGCGATGCAGCGGGAAGCGGGAGTCACGGCGCTGCATCTTTCTATCTCCCACGACCGCCATTATGCGGTGGCTGTGGTCGTAGCGGAGAAAGGAGAGCCGCGGTAGGTCGCTCTTACCACAAAAGTTGGTGATTGGCTCGCGTTCCATCGGGCACCCTGGAATTCGGCAGGACAACGCAGTTCGATAGCCGACAATCCCTCCCGATGGTGCTCCCCTCGCCGATGTAAACGTTGGGCCCGACCCGCGAGTCCTGCGAGAACACACAGCGTTCCCCAACCATGACCGGCTGCTCGATTTCGACGCCCGGAATTTGAAGCCCCGTTTGACCCCGTTCTTTCCTCAACATTTCGAGGTTGATTGCCAGGAGGTCCTCAGGGGCGGTAACCTGCCTCCTCCAATTCGTGACTGTGTA
This sequence comes from uncultured Verrucomicrobiota bacterium, assembly GCA_964516325.1. Classification (GTDB taxonomy): domain Bacteria; phylum Auribacterota; class JABMQX01; order JABMQX01; family JABMQX01; genus CAZFAP01. The sequence continues at coordinate 15,169 of CAZFAP010000028.1, read as the reverse complement.
GCCGATTTTCCCGTCGTCATCAATGAGCATCTGAACCGCATCCTGCAACTCGTACTCCCCTCTTTTGGAAGGCTTCACCAGGGGAATGTACCCCATGAGCTTGGGACCGAAGGCATACAAGGGTATGGAGGCGAGGCCGGTCTCAATCTCGTCGAGAGAAGGTTTTTCGACAATCCGGGAGATTCTCCCCGACTTCAGATAGACCGCGGCGCTTTTTCCTGCAATTTCTTCTTTTCTCATTCGAAGAAGACACATCACACCATCGAAACTGCCTCTTTGAAAAGCGCTGTAAACCTCCGACACCGCGCCTTCCTGAAACAAGTTGTCGCAAGCCGCCAGAAGGAAGTCTGATTTGACTTCCGCCTGTTCCGAGACCTTTTTCAAAGCATTCGCCATTCCCAGAGATTCGGGTTGGACTACAAACTCGACCTCGGCGCTGCGGGGTGGGTTCTTCCGAAAATAGACCGCGATGTCCTGGTCAGGTCTTCTCACGACGACAATGAAGCGACGGAGGGGCGTCTCGGAGCAAATCTGCCCCATGATTCTGGCGGTAATCGGGATACCGAGGACCGGCATCATCGCCTTTGAAATCTTCCGCGATAAGTCGTGCAGCCTTTTGCCGATTCCTCCGGCAAGAATAATCGCGATCATCCCTTGCTCCCTCGGATGGCATTCGGAGTTCTTGATGCGATGGTCTTCCGCAGCCCGCAGCGTACGGGTCTGAAGGATGATACACCCAGAGAAGAGTTTTGGAAAGAGGGTTCCGCGCAGCCAAGCGCGGCGCCGCCGGGGACCAAGGAAAATGCAGCCCCCATATAGACAGCGCGATTCCCGTTCGCTAAAATGACCTTCGTTTGAAACTTCGTCGTGAGCCAACCTCGCTGAGCGCGTCGCATTGGCTTCACGGCGTGGTCTCCGCCACGGCTGTCTGAGTGTGTAGTTTTTATAATGGGGGCTTGCAAAAAAAGTACGATGATGAGAGCCTGCGGAATCCTTAGGATCGCCGTTTTGACCCTGCTTTCATTCCCCGCTGGCTGTCAGGTCGTGATCAACGAGATTCTCTATCACGACCCGAGCAACAGCCCGGCGGAAGAGTTCATCGAGTTGCACAATGTCTCCGACCAGCTCGTTGACCTGGAGGACTGGCACTTTTCGGAGGGGATTTACTTCCTTTTTCCGGCGGGGGTAACAATGGAAGCCGGCGGTTTCCTTGTGGTTTGTTCAGACGCAGGGACTTTCTCTGCAACTCACCCTGAGGTCAAAAACGTCATCGGCGACTTCACCGGCCGGCTCGATAACGGGGGAGAGAGGGTTACGCTTTGCGACGCGCAGTCACGGGTGGTGGATTCCGTAGGATACGACGACTCGTATCCCTGGCCTCCCTCCGCCGACGGCCTTGGTCCCTCCCTCGAACTATTGAGTCCCCTCGACGATAATTCTCTGCCCCAAAGCTGGCAGGCGAGCGTTTTTGACGGCGGAACGCCCAGCGCCGTCAACAGCGTATTCTCAAAACAAAGCCCCATTGCCGACGCGGGACAGGATCAGTTTGTGCCAGAGGAAACCGCAGTCTCTCTCGACGGGAACGCCAGCACGGACCCCGACGGTCAAATCGTTTCTTTCACGTGGGTTCAGGCCGAGGGGCCCATTGTTGACCTTATCGGTGGCGACACTCCTACGCCCCGCTTCGAGGCTCCTGAGGTAACCGAGAACACCGCGCTGAGGCTCGAACTCACGGTCAGGGACAACGACGGTCTCGAAGGGTTCGCAACGGTCCGTATCCTCGTCATCGCCCTCTCAGGCACCCCGGTTTCCGGCATCCTCAACGCAAGCGAGACCTGGAGCGCGCCAAATTCTCCATACGTAGTCACCGGCGACCTCACCGTTCCTGCAAACACGACCCTCACCGTCGAGCCGGGGGTCTCCGTTCAGCTTTTCCCGGGCGCCTCTCTCAACATCGCCGGGACTCTAATTGCCGAGGGGACGGCGGGTCAAAACATTTCGTTTAGTCGCGTCGCTGGTGTTGACGCGAGGTGGGGGCGAGTGCGATTTGACCAGTCTCAGGGAAGCGTCCTGCGCCACTGCACGTTAGAGCACGGCAGCAAGTCCGGCGACTTCTCTTCCAGCATACCCGACCGCAGCGCCCTTTACATCACCGACTCCAGGATGACCATCGCCGACTGCACCTTCCAATTCCACGATGACTACGTCCTCACCGCGGAAAACAGCCAATTGACCATTTCCCGCAATAGCTTCTACCAAAACGGCGAGGCCATCAACCTCACCAACTGCGTCGCAACAATCTCCCAGAACGTAATCGAGGGCGTTGCCAACGGCGACGACGCCATAGACATCAACGCGGACTGGATGCACGCTTCGCCGACGCCGGTGCTCATCGAGAGGAACGTTATCCTGAGGAGCTCAGGGGACGGAATTGACCTCGGAGGATGCTCCCCGACAGTCCGACGCAACCTGATCTATCTCTGCGCGGACAAGGCAATCTCCCTCGGCGAGGGCTCCGACCCAACAATCGTCAACAATATCCTCGTCATGAACCGAATGGGCATCGCCGTCAAGGACGGTTCCAACCCGCTTATCGTCAACAATACCATCGTCCGGAACGACGTTGGCATCAGCTATTATCAGAAGGAAGCGGCATACTCCGGGGGAAGAGGGAGCGTCGTCAACTGCATCCTCTGGGGAAATGACTCGGACGTCCTCAGCGACATGCTTTCTGTGCCGAACATCTCCTACTCCATCGTCGGGGGAGAGACGGTGTGGCCCGGCGACGGGAACATGAATCAGGACCCCCTCTTCGCGGACTGGTCTCACAATGACATCCGGCTAAAGGCGGATTCGCCCGCCGTGGGCGGCGGTACCAGCGACCGCTCGCCGAAGGACGATTTCAACGGCGAGAACCGACCCTCCGGCGCCGCGCCGGACATCGGCGCCCTCGAAAGAACCGACGCAAGCCAGGACATGGACGGAGACAGCATCCCCGACGACCAAGATGCGTTTCCCCTCGATCTTCGCTACGTTTCGGATGAGGATTCCGACAGCCTTCCCGACGACTGGGAGACGCGCTTCTTTGGAAGCACCGCCGCCCGACCGGACGAAGACCCCGATGGAGACCTCGTTTTCAACGAAAACGAATACCTGAAGGGGACAAATCCCGCGTCCGGCGACCACGCCTCGGTAATCATCAACGAAATCCACTATAACCCTGCGTCTGACAACAGCCTGGAGGAGTTCATCGAGCTTCACAACCGCTCGGATTCCCCAGCGGACCTCTCTTTCTGGGCGATCTCCGACGAGGTTTTGTTCTCTTTTCCAGCGGGGACAGTCATTCCTCCACATGGATATTTGGTCGTCGCTGCGGACCCGAAGACGTTGGAGGGCATTCATGAGATCAAAGGCATTTATGGGCCGTACGCGAGGACTCTCAGCAACTCCTTCGCGGTGGTTCGCCTCGTGGACGACCAGCAGGCCCTCGTATGCGAGGTCGCGTATTCGCACTCTCCGCCCTGGCCGACCGCAGCCGACGGCGACGGACCCTCGCTCGAACTAAGACGCCCGGACCTGGACCCCGCGGCCGCAGACAATTGGCGAGGTAGCCTCGGACTCTCTGGGACTCCCGGCGCGGCCAACTCGCTCCTCGAGGGGCCCGTCGTGATTAACGAGTTTCTGGCTCTGCCCACGTCCGGAGATGACTGGGTCGAGCTTTACAACACCACCAACGCGGACATAGACCTTTCCGGCTTCTATTTCAGCGACGACCTCCACGACCTGACCCGCTACCAAATCCCTGAAGGGACAGTGATCGGGCGGAATGATTTCCTCGTCATTGCGCAATCCGACCGAGGATTTGGGCTCGGGTCTTCAGGAGAAACGCTCGTCCTGACGGCGCCGGACCGCAAGACCATCTGGAGCCGGCATTATTACTCGGACCAGAGGCCGGGGGTCTCTCAGGGTCGAAGTCCGGATGGCGGCGAGGACTGGTATTCGTACATGGGCGGGACCGAATGGACATGGAACCCGCCGCCCCAATTGACGCAAGGTATTGTCATCAACGAGATTTACTATCATCCTTTGTCCGACAGCGACGAGGAGGAATTCGTCGAGATATGCAACACGACCGACCAAACCGTGCCGCTTGGGGGTTGGGCGTTTCTGGACGGCTTCACCTACCGGTTTCCGCCCGGCGTCTCGCTGGCGCCGAACTCGCATCTCGTGATAGGGCATGACCCCGCGCTCGTGCAAAAGCTGTTTGGCATCTCAGGCGTTTTGGGACCTTTCGAGGAGGGAAGACTTTCCAACGGCGGGGAAAGAATTGCTCTTCACGACAGTCTCGGCAATCTGGTTGATTTTCTGAGCTATGCCGACAGTGGCCTCTGGCCCGCCAGGCCCGACGGAGAGGGAGCGTCGCTTGAGTTAATTAACCCGAATTTCGACGGAGAGTCTCCCGCCTGCTGGGCAGCGAGCAGTTCTACGCCGACGCCGGGCAAAGTCAACTCCGTGTTCTCCGACAACATTCCTCCGCAGCTCGTTTCCGTCATCCATGGGCCGACGGTTCCCACCTCAAGAGATTCGGTTCTCCTCCAGGCTCGCATCCTGGATCATGACGGCCACATCGTCTCCGCCTTCCTTTTCTTCAAGAAGGACGAAGACGGAGAATACGCGTCAATGCCGTTGACCCGCGACGCCGCCGATTCGGACCTGTATCGTGCGGTTCTTCCACCGCAGCCCAGCGCCACGCTCGTCGAGTTCTATATCCGGGCGGAGGACGATCGGGGAGCCATCACCATCCGTCCCGAAGGCGCCCCCGGAGCGATTTCCACGGAGACCGGTGCACCAATTACGGTCTCTTATCTGTACATTGTTGACGAATCAACATATCCCTCGACGCTGCCCCTTTACCGCCTCCTGGTCACCGATGAGAACCTCGCCGAGATCGAAGCTCGCCCGCTCGAAAGCGATATTCCCCTCAGCGCCGGATTCGTCTTCGGAGGGGAGCCGTTCTACGACGTTACCTTGCGATACCGCGAGCAAATCCGACGATACAGGGGGCTCCGCGTTGACCTCAACGGCGTGCAGGGTCTTCACGAAGACAAGGTCCTTCGCCTTTCGAGGAACGGAGCCATAGGCGAGACCCTCTCGTCTCGATTCTACAGCCGACTCGGCGTCCCCGCTTACGGGACAATAGACATAAGACTTGTCATCAACAATCAGGTGAACAGGCCCGCACCGCCGTTCACGGGATACTACGTTGACACCGAGCGTATAAACGATGACTTCCTCGCTCGAAGCTACCCCGGGGATTCCGACGGGAGCCTCACCCGCATCCGGGGATGGGGTGTGGGCTTCACGCTTGAGGAAGGGACGTCAACCGAAGCATTCTCGCACCTGTGGAACGAGACCCTTTGGCGGTATGATGACCCGACGTATCCGCAGTTATTGGAGTCTGAGGTAGATATCGAGCAATGGCTCTGGTGGCTCGCTGCGACCGCTGTGATCGGGGACTGGGACACCATCCTCGGACCCTTTTCAGAGAACCACCTCGAATATGAGCGCCCTTCCGATGGGCGCATCGTCCTTTTCTCCTCCGACATGGATTGCACCTGGATCAGCCCCCGCCTGAGCATCGAGGAGGGGACAACGGGTTGGATGGACTTAAGGATGCAGCATTTCCTGCGCTATCCCCCGTTCCGGCGGCAATACTATCAGGGAATAATCGCCATTCTCGACTCCGAGTTCACCCCTGAGAAGCTCCATCCGGTCATACACGATTTCTGCGCGCGGACAGGCCAGACAACTTGGAAGACCTCCAGCCTAAAAGACTTCGTTCCAATTCGGAGAGCGTATCTCGAACAGGCGATCGAGAACTACATCGCCCTGTCGGACTCCTTCAAGCCCAATATTGAAACCAATGAGGGCAAAAGCCTTTTCACGGACGCGCCCTCCATTTTGGTTTCTGGAGACGTCATTCCCTGGTCCCCAGAAGTCAGAGCTTTCAGAGTTCAAGATTCCCCAGTCGAGCTCATTGCCAATGGCGGGTTCGAGAACGGAATCGTCGGCTGGGGTGTAAGCAACAGCGTCCCTGGAATCTCAGTTGCCCCGGACACCGCCGCAGCCTACAGAGGAAAAGCTTCTTTCAGAGTCGTCATGCTCAGCGGCAATCCCGGCTACTATGACACCGTTCAAATCGTGGAATGTGAGCCGACGACTCAGTACAGACTCTCTTACTACATCAAGGCAACCGGGATGGCCTGGGGAAGCATGTGCATCAATATTATTGATCCTGATAACGCCCAGGGCTACCTCAGCGTGGAGGCGCCCCAGCAGCGGGACAAGGGCTCCTACTTCTATACTCTATCAGATTGCGACTGGAGGCAGGAGTGTGCCGTATTCACAACGAAGGAGAAAACGCACAGGCTCGCTATCCGCATCGCGCGCATTGCCATACAAGGTCAAGCAGGGGATGCCCGAGGTACGGTTTGGTATGACGACATCAGCCTCCAGGAAGTTCAGCAAGGCTACACGCTCTTAGGTTGCTGTGACTATGAGCCGGAAACCGGTAGGTGGACCGCAACTCTCCCACTTCAGCCTGGGCGGAATGTCTTCGATTTCGTCTCCAGGCCGCTCGAGCAGCGCCCCTACCAGGGAATGGCAGCGAGAATCTCCATTTACAAAGGCAACGATGCTGACAAAGACGGCCTTGCCGACCTCTGGGAACTGGACTGGCTTGGGTCACTCACCGACGATCGTCAAGGCGATCCCGATCAGGACCTCGTAGCAAACGAGAAAGAGTTTCTGTTTGGCTTAAATCCCTCTTCTGATGACACCGACGGCGATATGATTCTCGATGGAGTGGAGCTGACATGGGGACTTGACCCCCTACGAGACGATGCTGGCTTTGACCCCGATGGCGACGGCCTTTCCAACCTGAAGGAGACGATGCAGTACGGGACTGATCCTTTCAACGCGGACACTGACGCAGATGAGATTTCGGATGGCGAAGAGGTCTCGCGTTACGGAACGAATCCCACGCTTTCGGACACCGACGGAGACGGGCAGGACGATTCTGAGGAGCTGTTCGCAGGCACTGACCCGCGCGACCCGGCTTCCGTCTTCGCCATTGTCCGAGTGACGAACGACAATTCCGGCACACACCTGCGATGGAAAACTGTCTCAGGAAAGAAGTACCGTGCCTATGTCAGTGAGGACATGGCGCGATGGACCCCGCTCACAAGCTACATCGTAGCGGATGGCGATTCACTTGAGGCCGCGGACCCCCCAAAAACCACGGTTAAACGACGCTTTTATCGGATTGCTGTTTTCCCATAGCTCATCATTTGCCCCGGCTGTCGGTCGCGCAGACGATGCGAAGCCTTTACCCCCTCGGTTACAAGGCGTTCCAAGTAAGTAGAGCAGTAGAACCGGGGCGGGTTCTCCTTTCTACTGTCTCCTTTCTACTCTCTCGGGGCGCCGCCCCGTCCGGCCTCTCCCTCCCCCCTCAACGCCTTTCTCCGCTACCCCCGCGACTGAGACTCCAAGCAGCGGCTTTTTTCATTGTTCCGAAACCGTCTGGCTGGTATTCTCTGGCGTTTGCGGCTCTCGGTTGATACAGCCCTATTGCCTCCGCGGCAGAGACCGACCGCGCTCATGAACAGGCCTCTTCGCACGGCAACAATGATAGTTCTATCCCTGGCGGTGAGACCCGTGGCGGACGCCGCTGCTCGAGTTGTTGAGGCGGTCTGGACGGATAGCTCACCCACGATTGACGGGAGACTCGATGAACCCGCCTGGCAAAAAGCCCGTCCCACCTCGGACTTCATTCAGGTAGATCCCGTCGAGGATGCGCCCGCTGTCGGGCAGACTGTGGTCTCTGTTCTCTACGACGCCAAGAATCTATACTTCGGTTTCCGATGCCTCGATCCGCAACCGGAAAAGATTCGCGCCGTCGAGACGGAGCGAGACGCCGGACTATCCGACGACGACAGCCTGGAACTCTTCTTGGACACCTACCACGACCAGCGAAGTGCGTTTTGCTTCGTGACCAATCCTCTGGGCGCCCAGATGGACCAGAAAATTTCCAGAGAAGGCGAAGTCACCGACAGGCAATGGGATTGCGACTGGGAGGTCGCTGCCTCACGCGACCAAGAGGGTTGGTCTGCCGAGATGGCGATTCCCTTTCAGGAACTCAGCTTCGATCCCAGACGAGGAAACGTGTGGGGGATCAACTTTTGGCGAAATGCAGCCGGTCGCCGCGAGACCAGCACTTGGTCCGACGTGAACGAAAAGATATTCCGCGTGTCGCGATATGGCGAACTCGTTGGGCTTGACTTGTCAACTGTCCAGAAGCCGCGAAAAACCGAGTGGATTCCCTATGTCACCTCGTCCGTGGACCTCACGGGCGAAGACGTGGACCTCGAGACAGGGCTGGATATTTCCTATCGCCCCACCCGCAGCATATTCCTTGACGGGACGATCAACCCGGACATTTCGCAAATCGAGGCCGACCCGACGGTCATCGCGTTGGGGCGCGTGGAACCCAGAATGCCCGAAAAGAGACCGTTTTTTGAGCAGGGCGTGGACCTTCTGCGAACGCCGATGCAGCTCTTCTACACCCGGCGCGTCGGATACAAACGAGAGGAGGATGAGGAGGATTATAGGTACACGTACGAGGGGATGGACTACGGATTGAAGGTTTCCGGGAGATCGGACCGATACCATTTCCTGGGCTTGACTGCTCGAACGAAGGAGACGAACGAGGACTACTACGTCGCGGCATATCAGCACAACGTCAGCGAAAGGTCCTCCATTTCGTTTCTCGCCGTGGACAAAGAGGAACAGCAGGATGCCAACCGGGCGTTCAGCCTTCTGGGGTATTTCCCTCTGCCGAAGGAGTACGAGATCACCGGGCAATACGCCCGCATTCAGGGCGAGAACATTGACGGCGACGACGGCTTCTTCCTCGGCGTTGAGCGCACCAAGGACCCTTTCTTTCTCTTCGCCCATTACGCACAAATCGGCCCCGATTTTTCGACGATCCACCGCGAATTCGGATTTATCCCCGAAACCGAGGAGGAGAAGTTCGACGGGGGGCGCGGCTTTCAGGGAGCTGCAAGCTACAAGTTTGAATTTGGCGACCGGTTTATCCGCAACACAGGAGTCGCAACCCACGATGACATTTATTGGAATTTCCAGGACGAAAAGGTTCATCAGAGCAATGAGCTCTCCTCCTGGATCGCGATGGGGTATTTTCACTTCGATGTTTTCGCCGGAAGACAGACGACTCTCGAGGAGTCGGGCGAGGTCGAGAGCAACTACGCCGGATTTCACGCCGAGTATGAGCCGAAATGGGGGGAAATAAGCCTCTTCTCGTACCCGTTTGCGACACCGAGGGAACCGGAGGCAAGGTATATCTCCGCGGAAATCGGATGGAAGCCAACCCGCCGCCTCTTCCTTTCCCTCGACCACAATCGGAGATGGTACGACGAGAAAACCGAGGAAAGCGAACACGAATGGAACTCTCGCCTCAACGCGACGTACAGCTTCGCCAGGGACTTATCCCTCCGAGCGGAGATCGAGTTAAACAGCGGCGAGGCGGGCTTCGCCAACCTCCTTTTCCGATGGAAGTACCGCCGGAACAGCTTCCTGTACGTCGGGCTAAATCTCCTCGAGGAGGAGGAAGAGGAAAACGCAAGGATGCTCTTCGTCAAGACCACGTACTGCTTTTGAGCGCGGTGCGCTGCCCGTCCACCACTCTCAATGGCTCATCGGCAACTTTGCCGCCTTCAGCGCCTTCCCCCACGTGGCGAATGCCTCCTCGAAAAGCTCAAGCCCGTATCGGCTCCTCTCTCTCACATCCTCCTTCGTGGGAAGTCTGCCAAGCGAGCGAGCGAGCGCCCGCAATTCCAGTTGCAGTTCTTTTTTTGTGACCTTCCTCGGAGTTCTTGGTTCCGGCTCTCGGCGAATAACTCCCCACGATCGCAGCTCGGCTATCTTCTTGCGCGTCATCTCCACATAGCGCCGGTCTATGTCAGCCGCTACGAACCGCCGACCGAGTTTGGATGCGACAACGGCCGTCGTCCCTGTCCCGCACAGGGCGTCGAGCACTATGTCGCCCTCGTCGGACGACAACCGCACAATCCGCTCCAGCAGCTTTTCCGGCAACTGACACGGATGAGAGTCGCGGTCTTTCTTGTGCCTGATTCGATGAACGTCCCACCAGATGTCCGTGAGCGGGACTTTCGGGTCAATGCCCTGTTCCTTTCGTTCCTTGACGCAGCAAGGTCTCAGGCACAACGAGGGGGCGTCTATCGGGCTGACCTCGTCATAATTGAACGTGAAATCGGTCGGGTGCTTGGTGTAGAACAGAAGGGCGTAGTGTGCCGGCATTATCTTTCCCCTCGGCTCGGAAATGGCGTCCCATGCAATCCAGTTCTGGAAGTGGAGGCGCTCGTTCAGAAAAGCCGCGTGATGAACCGCCCATTTCGGCAGATTCACAAGGTACAGCGACCCGGTCGGTTTCAGGACGCGGATGTATTCCGTCAGCCAAGCGTTGCACCACTCGATATATCGCTCGTCCTCTTTCTCGTCGTGGTAGGTGCTGTACGCTTTCTCCAGGTTGTAAGGCGGGTCGGCGAAAGCCAGGTCAACCGAATTGTCGGGGTATTTTAGGAGAACCTCCACGGCGTCGCCACAATGGACGACATCGAGCAAGGCGTCGTCGAGCTTGTTCCTTTTCGCTGATGCCGGACGAAAGGGCGCCGAAGGCTGCGAAGGAGCACAAACGTCGGCCTGGGCTATCCGGGAATCCGCATCAAAATCTATCCCCTCGTAGGGAAATACCAGGCGCCTCGCGTCCTTCTGATCTGCAAGTTCCAGCAATACTTCCAGAACCGCCAGGGAGAGCCTTGAATAGTTGTCCAGCCGGGACAAATCTCGCCAGACATCCGAAATGGCGTAGCCCGCTGGATTCATCAAGTGGGACTTCCCGCCCCAGTCCTTCACGGTTTTTCCACAGAAGGCGCAGTATTTGTGCGGGAAACGGACTTTGTTTATCCGAAACGATTTCTTCGACTTTGCGAAGACCACGAGGCCAGCGTGCGCGGTCGGCAGCCCTGGTCTGCTCTTCAAGATACGCGACTCGACGGCGATCCAGTACTTGAAATGGAGCGACCGCATCAGCGGCTCGATTCTGCTCGGCAAACTTTCCGGCGTCCCCTGGACCATGAGAATCCCCGTTTCTTTCAGAGCTCTGACGCAGGCATCCAAAGCTTCTCGGAACGCCGCATCGCCGCCGTTCCTCAGGATATGGGAACTCACGACGATGATGCAGTCAAAAGACCGGTCGCCAAGGCTCCTGAGAGACCGCAGGTAGGTCGAGTCTTTCAGATACCGGATGTTCATTCCCATCGCTTTTCTTATCAATCATGACGCCGACCGCGAATTCCCGCCGCTCGCCAGCCTAACCGGTGTGCTATTTGTCCGCCGTCGGAATTTCCTTGATGAATATGTCCTTCCAGCGGACCTTTGCCCCGCCGCCGCTGTGGAGCTGGAGCGCAATCGTCCCGAGCCTCAGCGGGGGCTTTGGCGTGTCGCCGCGTAAGGGATCGCTCATGGGCTGCGCGTCAACCAACTCAACGGCCTTCAACCCGTTCAGATAAGTCACGTAGTGATTCCCAACTGCCTTGACGACCATTTCATTCCAGTCGTTAAACCGAAAGAGCTTCCTCGCGTCCTCGGTCGGCTTGGCCATCCATCCGCGACCGCCGGTCTCGTAAAGCCCGGCGTTCAGGTTTGTCGTCGTCGGGTCAATCTCCGCCTGAATTCCCACGATGTCCGTGTCTTTGAGAATCGAACGGAAGAAAAGCCCGCTGTTTCCTTCCGCGTCGCATTTGAACGCGATTCGCACGACGAAATCCCTGTACGTTTTAATCGTCGCCATGTACCCGTACCCACCCGCGTCGCTCGCCCCGACAATCGTCCCGTCCTCGACGCTCCACTTCTCTTTCCCGTGCTCTTTCCAACCGCCGAAATCCTTCCCGTTGAACAGCGGCTTCCATCCCTCGCCATATCCCAGGTCAACGATTTGAATATCTTTCCACAGAACCCTGACCGGCGTTTGTCCGCTGTGTACCTGAAGCGCGATGATTCCCTTCACGTCCATGTCGTTGTGAAAATCGGCCGTCTTCACGCCATTGAGATGGACGATGACGCGATCGCCCACGGCGTGAATCTTGTACTCGTTCCACTCGCCCGGCTTGTAGGCCTTCTTCCCCTCTTCCGAGCACTGCGCCATCCAGCGATTCCTTCGATGCTCGTCCCAGACAGAGCCCGTGTTCCCGGCGGGGTCTCGGTCAACGTCCGCCTGAAGCCCCTTCATCTCCCCGTCAATCACGTGCGACCGCAACTGCACGCCCGCATTGCCCGGCCCTTCCGCTTTGAACTTCAGCGACAGGACAAAATCCGCATACTCTTTCTCCGTGACCAGCCAGCCGTACTGTCCATCTCCCGTTTCTCCGACGATGGCGCCGTCCTGAATCGTCCATTTCCCCCCGCCGACTTCTTTCCATCCCGAGACGTCCTTACCGTTGAAGAGGGGCGTCGGGGCGGGGTGCTCTCCCTGTGCGGAAGAGCCCAGCGCAAAAACGGTAATCCCGACGAGAACAAGCATCTGTTTCATGGCCGTTCCTTTCCCTGGATGCAGGAGTCCTATGGTCTTTTCTATTTGCCGGTTTCGCTCGGTCATTTTGGCATCCCGCGCCAGCCCGACCCCCGAATTATAAGTCCCCCTCCGCCAAAAAGCCACACATCCCCCAGCAAAGGGTGTAGCTACGCCCGCGTGGGACGTGGGGCTTTGTAATCCCGCCAAAGGCCGGACATCTCGTCCCGCCCGCCCCTGCCGGGCGGCGACACCGCCAATCCCCGCAGGCGATGAAAGAGAGTGGAGGGAGGAGTCCACCTCAATTGAATGTGGCGTCCCCTGCGGGGGCTCGGGTTTGGTTTGTCTGCTCCGCATCCCCTGAATCCCCGCAGGGGATGAAAGAGAATAGCCACGGGCCTCAGCCCGTGGAACCAGAAGCCCAAATTCAACTAAGCCCCCGCAGGGGGGCGACACAGAATGAGTCATAGCTTCCGGAAAATCCTCCTGATCACGATCCTCAGCACCAAGCGGCGGCGTTGCGGTTGACCCGCCAAAGCCTTCCTCGAGGCCCACGCTCACAGTCCCCGACTCAAATGTGGCCACACCCCCAGCAAAGCCCCAGTTGCCAGCAGGCGGGGCATCGTGTACCATCTGCCTTCGCAGATGCTTCGTGATGAATCAACAAAGGAGCTATGAATGAAACGTGCGCTCATCACCGGAATCACCGGCCAGGACGGAAGCTATTTGAGTGAGTTGCTCCTCGAAAAAGGGTACGAGGTCCACGGCATCGTCCGCCGCGTCGCCCTCGAGGACCCGGTCCATCGCTTGCGCCGCCTTCTGCACATCAAGGACCGGATTCACCTGCACTGCGCCTCACTGGAGAGCTACGCAAGCCTCCACAAAACCGTCGCCGACGCCCTGCCGGACGAATGCTACCACCTCGCCGCGCAGAGCTTCGTCGCCTACTCATTCGACGACGAATTCTCCACGCTGAACACCAACATCAACGGCACCCATTACCTCCTTTCTGCGATTCAGAACATCGTCCCCTCGTGCCGGGTTTACTTCGCCGCCTCGAGCGAGATGTTCGGAAATCCCATCGAGGTTCCGCAGAAGGAGAGCACGCCGTTCAGGCCGCGCTCGCCCTACGGCATCTCAAAACTCACCGGCTTCCATCTCACAAGAAATTACCGCGAAACCTATGGGATGTTCGCCTGCAACGGAATCTGCTTCAATCATGAATCGCCCCGTCGCGGATTCGAGTTCGTAACGCGAAAAATCTCCGACGGCGTCAGCAAGATCAAACTCGGGGTGGCCGACAAGCTCCTCCTCGGCAATCTCGATGCAAGACGAGACTGGGGACACGCGAAAGATTACGTTCGCGCCATGTGGCTCATGCTTCAGCAGGACGACGCGGACGACTACCTCATCGCCACGGGAAAGTCCCATTCCGTCCGCGATTTCGTCGAGGAAGCGTTTCGCGTCGCTGACGTGGACGACTGGGAGAAACGCGTCGAGGTGGACCAGCGGTTCTTCCGTCCGTCGGAGATCAACGAGCTTGTCGGAGACGCCACGAAGGCAAGACAGGTGCTCGGCTGGAAAAGCACAACCGATTTCAAATCTCTCGTCAGGGAAATGGTCCTGAACGACCTTGAGATGAATAAAAAGGCGGCCGTCACCGACTGACGAACAGGCTACCACCTCTCCAACGACTGTGGGGCGCCCATTCCGCCGCGGAAATACATCCGCGCCCGGGGGAGGGGTAGCTCTTCGGTTCCGCGTGAAAGGAGCTGACGTTGACACGCTTCGCTATTCCCATCGTGATTTCCCTCGCGGCTCTCGGGCTTTTTAGCTGCGTTCGGCAACAATCGCCGAAGGGGCCTCCCCGTCTCCAAGCGCCGCCCTCTATCGCTGAGAAGGCTTCTCGCCAGCAGCCACCCGCTGACGAGGCTCTGCCGCCCGACGGATTCGCCCCCGGCTGGAAAGCCACTCCCGGCAGTTACATCTATGCCGATTCCGAAGACGAACTGTGGAAAATCTACGACGGCGCCGCCCCCGGTGTCATCGCCCAGGGCGGTCGCGAGGCTGTTACTCAAGGCTACGAGAATCAAGAAGCTGGCGCGGACAAATCCTTCCGGGTCTTCATCCTCCGCTTCAACGATCAACCTCATGCTCTTGCCTTCCTCAAGAAAGACCTTGAAGGCTCAACCGGCGGCGAAAACCTCGCCGCCTGCGCCTCGGCGGAGGGCACGAGCGGGGCGTCTCACCCCGCCAGGGCCCCTGCGGTGCCACCGGGTACCGCGGCAGCCGGTCCCGCCACCGGGAGCGTTGCCGCCGGCCAAATCTTCGACAAACGAAAAGCCCCCTGGGCTCGATTCGTCCTCGGCCCCTTCCTCGTCTCCCTCAACTGGGAAGGCTCCACCGACGACTCCGACAACGCCACCCTCTCCGCCATCCGCACCATTGCCGCAAAGCTACGCGCTGACTCGTCCGGCGCGGCCGCGCTTCCGCGGCAGGCCA
>CAZFAP010000027.1:5449-36954 GCA_964516325.1 uncultured Verrucomicrobiota bacterium | reverse complement strand
GGGGCCATTTGGGTCCTCGACTCCTTCGTCGCAGATTCCGGTGAAGCCCAATTCGCTGGAGGAGCGACAGCAGAAGCGCGGAGGGGCAAAGCCAGGGCATGAGGGGCACGGGCGTAGGGCTGCGGGGCCGGAGGAAGCGGATCGGGGCTTTCCAGTTCTCCTTGGCCGACTACACACACTCGCGGCAACCGGAGCTTCGCGAGGCCGTCTTCTGCTGGAGACCAAAAACGGGACTTTTCATACGGACTATCTACGATCTGGCATTTTCGCAACAGTACTCGACCCACCTGGCGTTTCTGCTGAGGGCACCACCTTTCGAGCACTGCGGGAGAAAAGAGTGATCCAAAGAGCCGACGGTAGGCCAAACGGGGTTTTGGAATCTTCGTGGAGAATAGTGGCGAAGCCGATGGATCGTTGACTGTCCGAGGCATATCGGGCGTTTTTGGCGCTTGAGCTTCCGAAGGCAGTACAGTCCAGGCAGTTCAGGAGAGCCTTTCATGGAGAGTGTTTCTATGTGGGCGGCGTCGGTTTTTACATTCGGCGGAAAGTACCTTGCCTTTACATCCGGTTAGTGCTAAGTATTGGCCCCGTGGATCGGTGAAACAACCGGAGATGAGAACCAGCCTACCAGCGGGGTGCACATGACAGGACGCACGTTTCTTCGTATCGCGACCGGCGTTTTGCTCTCTTTCCTGTCTCCAGGGTTGACCGCAGCAGTGACCTGGTATGTGGACGGCAGCGTGTCCGAGTCTGCAGATGGGAAGTCTTGGGAAACAGCGCTCCAGAAGATTCAGGACGGGATAGACGCCGCAGGGGATGGGGATACCGTCATCGTTGCCCAGGCGATGTACGTCGAGAACATCCAGTTCGAAGGCAAGAACATCGTCCTGATGAGCACCGATCCCCTCGACCCGTCCGTCGTCGCCAACACCATCATTGACGGCAACAAATCCGGCTCCGTCGTCACCTTCTCCGGCACGGAGGACGAAACCTGCACCCTTTCTGGCTTCACGATTCGTAATGGGAGGGCCGTAGCCGGCGCCGGAATCCGTGGTCGAACATCACCGCCCGGCACTCGCGCTGCCATCGAAAACAATGTGATCACAGACAACGTGGCGGAGAACGGAGGAGGCGGTCTCGCGGGTTGCCACGGGACCATCCGAAATAACCTCATCACGGCCAACTCATGCGGAATCTACGGTGGGGGAGGACTGAGCTTTTGTGACGGGAATATCGTGGATAACACGATCTCATTCAACTCGGCCAGTTGGGGAGGGGGGCTGTCTCAGTGTGACGGGACGGTGGAGAACAACCTCATTGTTGCGAATAAGGCAGAGCGGTATGGCGGTGGTCTGTATGAATGTGGCGGTATCGTGCAAAAGAATGCTGTCCTCGAAAACCATGCCGACTGGCACGGCGGTGGGCTGTCCAGTTGCAGAGCCGCGATTCAGAACAACATCATCGCCGGAAACACGGCGGACGGACGGGGCGGTGGGATTAGCTGGTGCGGGCCGGTCATCAACAACACAATCGTCGGCAACTCGGCGGACCTCGGCGGCGGGTTGGCCTCGTGCAGCGGGACAATCAAGAACTGCATTGTGTGGGGAAACAACGACAGCTACGGCTATCAGCTCGTCTGGTGCGCCCCGCCAAAGTACTCATGCATCGAGGCGTGGAGTGAAGACGGCGAAGGCAACATTGCCCAGGACCCGCTCTTCATTGACGCCGACGGACCCGATAACAACCCCAACACCTTCGAAGACAACGACTATCATCTTTCATTCTCCTCGCCCTGCATTGATGCCGCCACGGCCGAAAATGCCCCTGACCACGATATTGACGATGAAGGCCGTCCGCAGGGAGCCCCGGTGGACATCGGCGCAGACGAATATGCCGACACCGATGGAGATGAATTGCCCGATTACTGGGAACGTAAATATTTCGGCGACCTGACGCATGACGCAGCGACCGACAGCGACTCGGATGGACTCACAAACGCCGGAGAACTCGCCTTGAGCACGGACCCCGCGAAAAGCGATACGGACGGCGATGGTTTTTCGGATGGGGATGAAACGGTGAGCGGCACTGACCCGAATGACCCATCAAGCATGCCTCCCCAAGCGGATGTCTATGTCAATGGGGCGCTCGGGGATGATGCAAACGACGGCGCGAGACCCCTCACCGCCAAGAAGACCATTCAGGCGGGAATTGACGCTGCCCAGGACGGCGACACCGTCGTTGTCATGGAAGGAATCTACCTCGAGAACATCGAGTTCAACGGGAAGAATATCATTCTTCGCAGCATGAACCCTTCGGATCCCGCTTGCGTCGCCAAGACGATCATTGACGGCAACCAGGCTGGTTCGGTTGTTACCTTCGCCGGGACCGAGAACGAGACGTGCGTTCTCGCGGGCCTCACCATCCGCAACGGAGACGCCGATCTCGGCGGCGGCATCTGCGGCGGAAGGGATTCGAACTACACTCATGCCACTGTCCATAACAACGTAATCACCGCGAACTCCGCCATGATGGGCGGAGGCGTGTCCGGCTGTGCCGGAGAAATCCGCGAAAACACAATTTCCGCGAACAATGCGGCATTCGACGGCGGGGGCGTATCCCATTGCGGCGGGCTAATCGAGAACAATGTAATCTCCGGCAATTCCGGAGGAAATGGCGGTGGGTTGTACAGTTGCAGCGGTGTCATCCGCAACAACAGTATTACGAGAAACTGGGCCTATAACGGTGGCGGACTTGCCTCGTGCAGCGGCCTTGTCGAGGGCAATACCATCAGCGACAATCATGCATCCAGTTGGGGCGGCGGTCTCGCCTTTTGCCGAGGCACAATGCGCGACAACATAATAAAGGGCAACTCCGCTTGGACGTACGGCGGCGGCTTATCTTTCTGCACCGGCAGCATTCAGTCCAACATCATTGTTGACAACCATGTTTACTACTACCAGAGTGGCGGCGGCGGACTGGCCACCTGCTCTGGCGTCGAGAATAACCTCATCGCCGGAAACTCCGCTCCCTCCGGCGGCGGGCTGTATTGGTGCTCCGGTTCGATCCAGAACAACACGATCGTTGGGAACGCCGCTTTCTCTGGCAGCGGAGGCGGCATTTGCGATCTCGAAGCGAGGAGCACGATCCGCAACTGCATCATCTGGGGAAATACAGCGGCGGACGGAACGCAGCTTTACGACACGAAGGAGCCCACCTACTCCTGCATTCAAGGATGGACTGGAGCTGGCGAAGGGAACATCGCTGCCGATCCGCGGTTCCTTGACCCAGACGGGCCTGATAATGATCCGGCGACCTATGAGGACAACGATTATCACCTTGCGGCGGATTCGCCGTGCGTGGATTCCGGCGCGAATTATCATTGGTTTGATTGGCCGCAGCAGGACCTCGACGGCAACTGCCGCCTCGTCGGAAGCACTGTTGACATGGGCTGCTACGAGTATGGAGCATCCCCTGATGCGGACGGCGACCTGCTCTCGGACAGAGACGAGCTCGCCCTCGGAGCCAATCCGCAACTGGAAGACACGGACCGCGATGGCCTTCGTGATGGGCTTGAGGTTTTGCGCGGGAGTGACCCTGTTGTGGCGACGCCGCCGGGTACCGTTCACGTTCCTTCCGAGATAGCGACGATCCAGGCGGCGCTTTGCGTTTGTCGCAGCGGTGACGAAGTCGTTGCGGCGCCGGGGACTTATCAGGAAAACCTCCTCCTGTACGGGCCCGACGTGATTCTGCGAAGCACCGACCCGGAGAACCCCGATACGGTCGCCTCAACAGTCCTCGACGGCCGCGGTCTGGCGCCGGTTGTCTCATTTTCGGGAAATGAGAGCGAAGCGTGCGTCCTCGCCGGCTTCACGATTCGCAACGGGAAAGGTGGAATCTACGGCCGCTCGACGCACGCCACCATCCGCAACAACGTCATTACGTCGAACACGGCGGCGGGGTCCAGCTTGTTGTGGAGTGCAGGGGGCGGTGGCATAACCGGGTGCAGCGGGCCAATTCGGCACAACACCATTGTGGGCAACTCGGCGGAGTATGGGGGAGGGCTGGGCAGTTGCGGCGGCATCATCGAGAACAATCTAATCACCAAGAACTCTGTGGCCGGGGATGGAGGCGGCTTGTGCAACTGCGGCGGCACAATCCAGAACAACATCATCAGCGAGAACAGCGCTAATGGATCCGGCGGAGGGTTGTCCCTCTGCAACGCGACAATCCAGTTCAACATCATCGCCGCGAACTCCGCGGGCAACGATGGTGGCGGATTGTACAACTGCGGCGGCAACGTGGTCGTGGTC
The DNA here is from genome assembly GCA_964516325.1 of uncultured Verrucomicrobiota bacterium. Taxonomy (GTDB): domain Bacteria; phylum Auribacterota; class JABMQX01; order JABMQX01; family JABMQX01; genus CAZFAP01. Next base: position 32,644 of record CAZFAP010000027.1, on the reverse strand, counting down.
CCCACGATTCCGTGGGACCGGGAGGAGCCGCGCGCGATAATCAGAAGCAATCTGATCGTCGGGAATTCCGCCAAAAGGGGTGGTGGGGTGGCTGACAGCCTCGTCACCATTGAAAGCAGCACAATCGTTGGAAACATGGCTGAAATCGGCGGCGGACTGAGTGGGTGCTGGAGCATACGAAACTGCATCGTCTGGGGAAATACCGCTGGGGAGGCTCCACAGCTTGATGAATTGCTCGGGCCAATCTACTCCTGCATTCAGGACTGGGACGGGGGTGGCGAGGGGAACATAGCCCCGCCGACAGCCGGGTTTGTTGACGCTGACGGGGCGGACGACAATCCCAGCACGTTCGAGGACAACGATTACCGGCTTGCTCCGGACTCCCCCTGCATTGACGCGGGCAAGAACCAAGACTGGATGGCGGGCGCCCTCGACCTCGACGCAAATCCCCGGATTTGGCGCGGTGAAGTTTCTTTGACCGTGGACATGGGCGCGTTTGAATTCGGCTCATTTCCCTTCCGGGCAGTCGCAATCGCCGGGTTGGCTGACGGCGGGACCGAGCTCAGGTGGAACAGCCGTCCCGCAGACACCTACATCGTCTGCTCGTGCGCAGACCTCCTGAGCGGCGCCTGGAACGCGGAAGCAACCGTGCCCTCTCAAGGAACCCTCACTTCATGGACGGATACCGCAGCGCTCGGGTTTGTCAAATTCTATCGCGTCGAGATGAGGTAGTGGCGGGAGGGAGGAATCCAGCGATTGCTCTGGGCATCGAACTGAACCCTCCACGGAGAAGGCAAAATCGGCATCAGGCTTGCGGATTATCGGTTTGTGCAGAGGCGAGGCCAAGCCGTCTCTTGGACCCCCTCGGTCACCCGCTCAGCTTTTCGCCCAGTCCTCTCTGCTCAGCTCCCTCCCTTCGCTGGCGGACTGGAGTAAGGCAGAAAGAATCCGTGTGACCTCGAGCCCTTCCTCCGGCGTATTGATTTCGATCGGGCGATCTTCCGCGACGCACTTCGCAAAATACTCGTCCTGCTCCTGATACCCGCCCTTTGTGCTCAGCGACCCGACCGGCGGAACAATGTCCACGAGCTTCCCGTGGCTCTCGGTGAAAATCGTCAGCGGGTTCGTTTTGACTCCTCCCTTTGTGCCGAACAGCTTCACGTGCCACTGGTCCTCGTTGTTTGCCACCCAGCTCGCCTCGAGCATCACGCAAGCCCCGTTCTCAAGACGGACGAAGCCGACCGCGAGGTCCTCGACGGAGAATTCTCCTTTCGGGAAACGCTCCTGGCTGATGAGGTCATACGTGGCGCCGGAGACCGTGGCAGCTTTCGGATAGCCAAGAAACCACAGCACCGAGTCGAGGACGTGAACGCCGATGTCGTACAACGCCCCCGAACCCGCCTTGTCTTTCTCGACGAACCAGTGCCCCCTCCCCATGTCGCCCGTCGGCGCAAAGTCAATCTGCGGCGTCCCTCTCCTTCGGAAGGCGACAGCCGTCGCGTAGTAGATTTTTCCCAGTTGCCCCTCCTCCACGACATTCTTCAGAAATCGCGTCTCCTCCTTGAATCGTCCGTTGAACGCAATCATCAGCTTGCGGCCGCTGCTTTTGGCTGTCTCAACCATCTCCTCTGCTGCGGATGCCGAGATGGCCATCGGCTTCTCGCAGAGGACGTGTTTTCCCGCTTTCATCGCTTCGATGCTTGCCGTATGGTGCAAGAAATTGGGAAGAGCCACGACGATAACGTCTATATCCGGATCGGCAATGAGTTCCGAATAATCCTTGTAGATTTTGGGGATGTCATATTTCTTTGCGAGGGTCTTCGCGAGTGGCTGGTCGAAATCCGCCACAGCCGTCACCTCCATCTTCTCAATTTTGCTGAAACAATCCAGGTGATACCGCCCGATTCCGAGTCCCGCGATGCCGACCTTGATCACTTTGTTTGGCATAGAGTCTCCTCCCGCGACGTTTCGTCTTCTTGTTCCTCCCGATTCCCGCTGAACAGTCGCCCGCTTAGCGAGCTGTTCAAGGGCACGCGATTACAATTTCTTCCTCAGTTCCACGATGGACAAATTCTTGCCCGGGCACGACGTCGGATTCCCCCGCACGTCCCTGTGCCCGATGACTCTTCTTTTCGGGATATTGTATTTCGTCATCAGATAACTTACGAGTCTCGTCAGACTCTCCATTTGCTTTCTGCTCGGGCGCTGCTTCTGGAAGTTCCCCACGAGGCAGACTCCGATGCCCACCTCGTTCATTCCCTGATTCCGGACGTGCCCGCCGTGCAACTGCTTCCTCCATCGCCCGCCGACTTCGATCTCGCCGTCCCTCGCGCCTTTCCCATTCCCGATGACAAAGTGGTACGCCAGCCCGTTTTCCATGCCGCGCCTTCTGTGGTATCGGTCGAAGATGGCGGCGTTTCCGGTTGTCGTGTCGCTGTGGTGGATGACGATGTATCGCCATCCTCGCGTGCGAACTCCCCTGGGCAGCCGGCACAACCCAGCCATGTCCTGCTCTCGGCTTTTGGGGAGAACGAATCCGGGGATCGTGAGAACCTGCCCGGGGAAGATGACGTACGGCTCGCGAAGGTTATTGATTGCGATAATGTCATTGCTGCTTACGTTGTACTTTCTTGCGATACCCGAAGCCGTCTCGCCCTTTTCAACGATGTGTTTCATACCGCTGCTCGGCGGGGGGGCTGGTTCCACGGGCGGTGGAGGCGCAGTCCCGCCAAGCGCCAGAACCTGACCGGGGAAAATAATGTACGGCTTCTCGAGCTTGTTGAGTTCGATAATCTCCTCGGGCTTCAGGCCGTACTGTCGGGCGATCCGCCAAACCGTGTCTCCCCTCTGGACCGTGTGCTTCAGGGGGGCTTCGGGCGCCGCTGTCGTCGTGCAAAACGCCCAAACGCAAACGAGCGAAAGGGCAAAAGTCAGTCCACCGAATATGATTTTCTGGAGGACCTTATCGCCCATCCGCCCGTCCACCTTTCTGACTCTCATCGCTTCTCAATTCCGAAAGCAATCTCAGCGCAACCCCGAAATTCTGCATGCACATGATGCACACGCCCTCAACCAGCGAGGGCATTTTCTCGAGCAATCGAGCGGCGACGTTCAGACCAATCTCCCTTTCTTCGTCCCGGTTCGAAGCCTTTTCGATTTGCTCCAGAACCGTTTCGGGAATCGAAATCCCGGGCACCTCATAGTGGAGATAGTGAGCCATCTTCTTGCTCTGCACAGGGAGCAGTCCGGCAATCACCGGGACGTTCAGCCCTTTGATTTGGCCCAGGAACGAGGTCAGCGCGTCGAGGTCATACACCGGCTGCGTCTGAAAGAAATTCGCGCCCGCCGCGACCTTCCTTTTCAGCTTCTCTATCTCTTTCGGGAGGTCCTGAGCCGTCGGGTTGGCGGCGGCTCCTATGAGGAAGCCCGTCGGATAACCGATCTGGTTCGCCGCAATATCCTCGCCGCGGTTCATGCTGGCGATGATTTTTATTAAGCCTTCCGAGTCAACATCAAAAACGGAGGTTGCCCGGGGGTGCGGGCCTGCCGGAGATGGGTCGCCAGTCAGCGCAAGGATCGCGTCCACGTCGAGCGCCGCGGCGCCAAGAAGCTCCGACTGAAGCCCCAGGATGTTCCGGTCTCTGCACGTCAAATGCAAAATCACGCTCAGACCAACCCGTTCCTTGACCAAATGGGCGAAGGACACGGGATTCATCCGGGGGCTGGCCATGGGGTTGTCCGGGACGTTCACGGCATCGGCGCCGTTTCGTCTCAGGGACTCGATCCCCGCCATGAGCGCCGAGTAATCCGTGCCAGCGGGCGGCGAGACTTCGACAGACACCAAAAACTTCTTCTTGAGCTTTTGAGCGATCGCGTTCTTGCTCAAAGGAGATGCCTGAGGCTGGGCCGCCTCCGGCATCTTCGTCCCCACGTAAACCTGCCTTCTCCTCGGCGACAGGGCTGCAACTCTTCTTGCGATAGCCCCGGTGTATTCCGGCGTCGTCCCGCAACAGCCGCCGACGATGTTCGCCCCCCGGCTGACGAATTCCGCACACAGCTCCGCGAAATACTCCGGGTCGGACAAGTGAACCGTCCTTCCTCCAAAGAAGCGGGGAAGACCGGCGTTCGGCTGGATGGAGATGGGCAGGTCTGTCGAAGCCGCCAGTTCTTCGAGGATCGCCAGGCTGTCGTGCGGGCCGCAGCCGCAGTTATGCCCGACAACGTTAACCGCATGCTCCAAACAGACCTTCACGCACTGCCCGGGCGAAATGCCCATCCTCGTGCGACCATCTTTGAGATACGCCATCTGACAGATCACAGGCACGTCCGTCAGAGACCTCACTGCTTTCAATCCGGCAATCAGGTCTTGCAGGCTCGAGAGGGTTTCTAACAGGATGACATCCACTCCCTCGTCGAGAAGGGCCGACATTTGTCGCCGGTAAACTGAAATCCTGTCCTCGCGGGAAAGAAATTGCGAAGGGTCAAGCCCCGGACCCAGGGGACCGACGGCGCCGGCAACGTATGCTCTGCCTTGCGCAGCTTCCTTCGCCAGGCGAACCCCCGCGCGGTTGATCTCCTCCACCAGGCTCTCAGACCCGTACCGCGCGAGGTCAATTTCGTTCGCGGCAAAAGTGTTCGTCTCGACGATCTCAGCCCCCGCCGAAACATATTCGGAGTGGACGGATTTCACGAGGTCGGGGTTCTCCAGGTTCAGTCGTTCGAGGCAGGCGGTGAGAGGCACACCTCTGTCGAACAAGAGCGTCCCCATTGCTCCGTCGCACACCAAAACTTTGTCGTGCAATCGCTCCAGGAAACCGACCATAGCGTCTTTCACAGGTGCGGCTACGTTTCAGTGGGGTAGCGGCCCCATCCACAAGTTATGGCCGCAAGGGTACGCAGGCTTCGCCCTCCGTTGCTGTACCGCCGACATCTTGCCAGTTGTCTCGGGGGCATCTTGCCCCCGGTCTAAGCCCCGCCGCTCGGCGGGACGGCGTTACGCGTGTCGGCCACCGCTGGACACATCCCGGCTAGGCCACAGAATCGTCCCCTCAAACGCAGCCACACCCTCTTTCATACCCCTGACAGGGGAGAAATCTTGCGGTACTATATAGCAAGCCTTTTTCAACGGCAAGCAAATCTTGGCTTTGTGCGCTGTATAGTGAGAGCATGGCGGCGGACGGGACACCGCAAGAACGGATTCTTGTGTTCTCCCCGAGTTCTGACAATATGCCGCCAGTGGTTTGTCGAGTCCGCTGAGGGGCCGGCTTAAGGAGGCCGCGAGATGAAATCACTTCCCGTCGGAAAATTGAAGATGACGCATCTGGAGGCGCTGCTGGCGTCGCTGAAAACGCTCGACCCGAGAGTCATCGTCGGGCCGAGGGTTGGAGAGGACGCCGCGGTGCTCGATTTCGGGGACAAGTATCTCGTCGCGAAGACGGACCCCATCACCTTCACGGCCGAACGAATCGGCTGGTATGCCGTCAACATCAACGCAAACGATGTCGCCGTCATGGGGGCAGAGCCGAAGTGGTTTCTGGCAACGGTCTTGTTGCCCGAAGGGAAGACTTCTCGCGCCCTCGCCGACGAGATTTTCGACGACATCAGGCTCGCGTGTGAGGAGTTGGGCGTGTCCCTCTGCGGAGGACACATCGAGGTGTCGCTCGGATTGCCCCGGCCTATCGTCGTCGGGCAGATGCTCGGGGAAGTCGAAAAAGAGAAGCTCGTCAGAAAAGACAGGATGAATCTGGGCGATGACGTACTTCTCGTCGGAGGAATCGCGGTCGAAGGGACTTCAGTTATTGCACGCGAAAAGGCGGAGGAGCTTGAACGCAGATTCGGTCGAAGATTTGTCGCGCGGGCAAAGCGCTTCCTCACGAGTCCGGGCATAAGTGTCGCTCGCCCTGCTCTTTTAGCAGCCCGGAGCGCTCGACTCAGCGCCATGCACGACCCGACCGAAGGAGGACTCGCTACCGGTCTCCACGAGCTTGCCCGCGCCTCCGGCACGGGAATTCACGTCTCGCGAGAGAAAGTCCTCGTGTTTCCCGAGACGAAAACCTTATGCGAGCATTATGGTCTTGACCCGCTCGGTCTCCTCGCCTCCGGGGCGCTTCTCGTCGTCGCGCCGCCCGCAGAGACGCCTAACCTCGTCTCGGCGATGAAGAAAGCTCGCCTGCGCTTCTCCGTCATCGGCAAAGTCGTCCCGAAACGAGACGGAGTCAAAATCGAGGAATCGGGCAGACTCAATCGCCTCCCCCGGTACGACTCCGACGAACTGACGAAAATACTATGACGAGCGGCTGGCCCCGCCGGTACCAGCTTTCGCTTGACGTCATGCTGTTAACAAGCTACATCTCTTTGACGTTTGGAGGCCCCCACGCAGCCAGCCGTTGCGGAGAGCGAGGGTTGGCGTCCCCGGAGCGAACGCGAAGCTCGATTACGCCACGAGCGTCATGGGATACCTTGTGGCCAGGGAGGCCGGCGGCAAGTACCCGAGGAAGCTAAACATCGGTCGCCGCAAGACCTGGCTGACAACCGTTGTCAGCCATGCCGTGAATTTCCACCTTCACGGTCTGGCGGAAGGGGAGAACACCGAAGCGGAACAACCCGATAAGCTGCGAAGAGACGAAGCACAAGGAAACCAGCTGGAAACAAAGGAGGAAGAACCTTGAACGTCTGCGAGTGCGGGAAGCGAGCAAAGCACCTTGTCCAAGATGCGCTGCGCCACTGGTATTGCGACGAGGCGGGCGAGCCAATTATTGACCCGCCCGAGAGAGACGGAGAGCTTATGGAGATTTTTCACGAAGTCGAGGAGTACTACTGCGACGAGTGTTACGCAGAGCTTCGGGGACTCTCGGTCGACGCGTTGCGCTTAGGAGCAATATAGCCCGGAGAAGCTTAACTCTTCTCTCGCTTAGGTGGTGGCCTGTCGGGAACCATAAACTGCGCACTCAGGAGGAATATCATGCCTCTTTGGAGGAACACGGTCCAGGTGAGCGAGTCACAGATCGAGGACGTCCTTGTTAACGCGCCAGCCTTGGCAAAAGAACTGTTGAATCTCGACGAGGCTCCTCACATCCTTGGCCGGCAGATGATCCTGCCTTCGGGTCGCTTAGATTTGCTGTACGCACACCGCTCTTCCCTGCTATTGGTCGAATTGAAAGTTGTCCGATTCCAGACAAGGTTTATTGATCAGGTGCTGAACTACAAACTCGACCTCCGCAAGTATCAGCAAGAAGGGCGCTTGGTCGAGGCAGATATTCAACCCCATATTCTCGTCACCTCTGCGACCAAGGCGCAAAAGGAAGCTGCATGTCGCCAAAGCGTCAGTTGTGCCGTGTATGATCCCCGGGCTGTTCTGAAATACTTTTACGACCACTTCAAGCCTGTCGCGACTTATGCCGAGGCCAAACCGATTGACATTGGCATCTGGAACATACATCTGATTCATGCCCTGCTTTACAAAATTCAGGACATCGGCGAGGTGGCAGACCTTCGGCATGCGCTGGGCGGGTCACCGCGGACACTATACAACAAGATGAAATTTGCAGTTGAACTGCGTTTGATACGTTGGCGGCCAAATAGTAATCAGGTCTCTCTCTCGGATTTCGGCGCCCAATACGTCTCTGCAAGAGACCGCGGTTTGCCAGAACGCATGAGTAAAGCCCAGATTGACTTGCTGCGCAACTTCGTCATGCGCAACCCGTATGAATCGCCCATCGTACTTGGCATTGCCTCGGTTGTGGAATCGGTGTTTACCCTCGCAAAGAACACCTACCCCGTCCCAATGAAGCAACTCATGGATTACTTCACTCTTCATTGTGGAAAACATTTTGACTGGCAGACGCCTAAGGCAAAGTACAACGCCACTCGCATGTACTCCAACTATGCACTGGACTTGGAGTTGATAGCGAAAGCTGGCGACACGGTCTATCTGACTCCGGATGGCATTCGATTCACTCTGCAAATGCAATTGCACAAAGGGCTCAAAATGGTTGAAGGACTGCGACTGGGCGACTGAAGCGAGGGATAAGTTCAAGCGGTTAATGAAAAGAGCAATCGCGCCTCTCATTTTTGTTGTCGTGACACTCTACGCGGGAGTCCCTCCTCCGACTGCCGGAGGAGCGGAAGGTTACGTTCGTGTCAGTGCGGATGGCAGCGGCTTCGTTGTTGGCGGAATGCCATGGTATCCGTTCGGCTGCAATTACTTCGACCCACACGTCGGCTGGCCGCCGAAGTTGTGGCAGCAGTTCGACGCGGAAAAGGTGGAATCCCATTTCCGCGTGATGCGAGGTCTTGGCGTCAACGTCGTGCGCGTATTTCTCACAGCCCAGAGCTTCTTTCCCGCGCCTCCGAACCTTGACCCTTCAGCTCTGCAGAAGTTCGACAAAATGCTCGCGATTGCACGCCGATACGGGATTCGCCTTCATCCAACGGGCCCGGACCATTGGGAGGGAAACCCAGCCTGGCGGAGAACGGATTTCATCGCTGACCCGAAAGCCCTCGAGACGCAGGCAGCTTTTTGGACGGCGTTCGCCAGTCGCTACCGCGACGAACCGACAATCTTCGCGTATGACATCCTCAACGAGCCGCACGTGCGCTGGGAATCCGAGGCCATGAAGGCACAGTGGCCGATTTGGCTTCGGGAGCAATATGGAACGTTGGACGTTCTTCGTGGGGGCTGGGGCGAGGAGGCGAAAGATGTCGCGTCGTTTGAGGGAATTGAGGTCCCTGCCGACGTCGCGGCGCCGAAATCCCGTGCGCTCCTCGACTACCAGAGGTTCCGCGAATGGCTTGCCGACCGCTGGCTGCGGGTTCAGGTCGCGGCAATTCGTGCTCAAGACCCCAACCACCTGGTGACGGTCGGGTTCATCCAATGGACCGTTCCAGTGCTCTGCGGCAAGCCCTCGCAGTATTGCGCGTTCCGGCCTGCCCGGATGGCGCCGGTGCTCGATTTCCTTTCCGTCCATTTCTATCCTCTTTACGGGTCGGACCCCACGCTCTCGCACGAGAACTTCGACCGGAACCTGGCGTACCTCGAGCTGGCGCTCCGTTACGTCCGGGCTGGGGCGCCGCGAAAACCCCTGCTCGTCGGCGAGTTCGGCTGGCATGGCGGCGGAAAGTCGAATCATTTGGGGGAACGTTCTCCGGAGGACCAGGCGCGCTGGTGCAGGGCAGCTGTTTTGCAGGGGCGAGGGATCGTCTCCGGCTGGCTCAACTGGGCATACGCCGACACGCCGACCGCTCTGGACCTCACCAGGTTCTCTGGACTCGTTACTGAGGACGGAAAGACCAAGCCATGGGGCTTCGCGTTCCGAGAGCTGGCTATGAACCCGGCGCTCTGGTTCAGCGCGGCGGTCAGCCCGAAGGCCGAGACCGTTTTCGACGCAGACGAGGCCATTTGTGACCCCGCGGCTGGCGATGCGATGCTTGGTCGCTACCACGAAGCGTGGAAAGCGGGCAGGTCGTGCGGTCTCAAGCTGCGCTGACGGCGGCAACCGGAAAAGCAAGTCGGGCAACGAACGGAATGCCGCGGTGAGGACATGCGCGAGATTTCGACCGGTTCATCCCAGCGGTGAGACAGGCTGGGCAATGGGAATGAGTTCAGAACCCCGGACACAAGGGACCAGGTTTCAGCGTCGAGCGCCGGCCTCTGCGCGGGGGAGTCCTGAATCCGCGCGGGCAGACCGTCCTGCAAGAGGTTTAACCCTCCCTGTCAGGCCGCCCCGACGAAGACGCAGCCTCCAGTTTTGCGAGTCTTTCTTCGATGGCGGCGAGGGAATCGGCTTGCGGCCGCGGCTCAGGTTTTGACAGAAAGTGCCCGTTGTTTGCCCACCAATCCAACCCGATCTCCTTTGCTTTATCGACTGAGCAAATGACCAGGCGGATCTGGATAGTCAGAAGTTCGATATCAACGAGTTTAATTCGGATGTCGCCCGCGATGACGATCCCCTTGTCCAATATGCGTTCGAGCAGGTCCGCCAGGTTCGTGCTTTGAACCGAGTGCTGCAAAGCCTGTTGGATTGCCATCGGACTCTCCACTAAAACAGCTTGCCGAGGGGGCCGAGGTCCAGATTCAGGTCTTCCGGGTCCAGACCGAACTCCTTCCGGAGCCTTTCGATTTCCTCGGCTTGCCTCATCAGAGTCAGTCCCAGTTTTTCCATCTGGTCGTCGGTCAGGCCGCCCGCGTCAATCCGGCGGATTGCCTGGCGCTCCAGAACCTCGTGAAGAAGCTTGACCAATGTCAGCACGAGTTGACCGAGTCCATTTTTCACCTTGCCCTCGTCGAAGCTGATTCTGCCCGCCCGTTGGTCGCCAACTGCTCTGATGGAAGCCGACGGAACCGCGCCCCCGTTCATCACTCTGGCAAAGTCGCTCATTGCCTCAGATTCAACTCTCCGCTCTTCAAACAAGTCCATTTGTCGGCTGGCGTTCTGGTACGAGGTTCATGTAGAGCCGCTCCTCCAATGCGAACCTGCGCCAGATCTCCCCCATTTCTTCCTCAAAGCCGGATGCTCTGTTCCTGACTTCTCAGTTGGCGAGCTGTCTCCACGGAAGTGAGTATGACCTGCAGACCCAGGTAGATCAGGTCAATATCTGCAACGGAAATCGTCACCTCCCCCGCGACCACCGCTCCCTTGTTAAGAATGCGGTCGAGCGCCTCGCAGAGCGAAACGTGCTCCGTCTCCTCCAGTGAAACCTTGGGCATCCGTCCCTCCATGTGGGCAGTCACGAGGCCTCCGCCCGGCGCGAGCCTCCCGGCGTCGAAATTGCCATCCCTCTTCACACCGTCACAGGGGCCTTTGGCGGGCTCTCGACCCGGTCCATCTCAACTTCCTCTTCTGGGAGCGAGTCCTCTGCTTCCACGACAGGCGTTCGCTCCTCTATCTTATCCAGCCGGTCCAGGAGCTCCTTCTCTTTGGCGTTGAACTCCGCTTCGATAATCCTCCCGGCCTCAAACATTAGATAAAGGTCGCGGAGCTCCGCGGTGATGTTTTCCGCCTCACCCGCGAGATCCTCCTGGCAAGCTGCATGAATCTCGCGGGCAATCCAGTGAACGCCCCGCAGCGGAAGCAGCAACAGGTCGTCAACGATGAACATAGAATACTCCTAAGTCGCCTGCGCTTTCCCGAGTTCAAGGTTTATGTCCACGAAGTTGTGAGGCGCCCAGGGGCCGTTGTAATCGAAGCTGAAGTTGTTGTCGAAAAAGCTGGCGGCCCGGAAGACCGCCTCCTCGAACTCGCGCTGGGTGTCGCGCCCCACCAAACACGCCAGGCTCATGACCTCCCGTTCGTTGCGACACCGGTTCCTCTTGACCTCAAAACAGTGCGGTGACAGGACCTCTTCAACTCTCTCGGTGTGCGCTTCTCGGTCCTCGGTGAGCATGCGGTCAAACATCCGACCGAGGTCAATTTTGTCTTCATGAGAAGGCTCACGGTTCGTGCCGAATAATCTATCGCGGGCGGCTCGCAGATCGGGGTGGGTATTGACGAAGTACTCAAAAATGTTGGGCACGTCCCACATGACTCGCAATCCCATTTCCACCTTTGCAGCCACCCGCTGTAATTGATCGAGAAATGCGTCCGCGTTGAGCGAGAGGATGTTTTGGACCCCCTTCAGGCTCTCCGCGATGATACCGAACCTCATGGGCAAAACGGGGCAGCGCTCTATTAACCGTTTGAGAATCTCCTGGTGCGCCGCGAGATTGCGGCGCTCCGGCCGGATCCTCCCGTTGGCGACATCGCTGACGACCGCGGTCAGCCGCCCTTCGGAAACGGTATAGACGCAGCCCCCGTCAATGCCGGAAAGCCCGGACACCCACTCCAGAGACGCCGGGACCACCGCGTACAGATACTTACCGCCTTGGGTCTTCTCCTGCTCGAACATGTCTCATCCAGTTCCTCTACATTCGACCGGTAGGGAAGGGCGACGAAAACCGCCCGCTTCTCCTTCGTCTCTCTCGCTCGTGCGTGCCGTCATTGGCGGGCCGTCTCCAGGGTCTTTGGCGTGGAGACATACGGCAGAGGACTCGCAAGCCGGACCATTCTCAGGTGGCCGTCCTCCGTCCTGACATCGAGAAGCGCGCCGCATGCAAAGCACTTTACCTGCCCCTCGAAGCTGTCGTAAGCGTTGTCCAAATCTACCTTGTGCCCGCAAGAAACACAGTTGATTTTCATGTCACGACCTCGTCCCTTGTTGCGGGGGACATGCCGCCGGCGGAAGTACCCGCAGCCGCTTGCCCGCCCGCTCAAAACGACCATTCCACTGGCGGCGCAGCCAGACTCGTCTCGCTTCCCGCCGCACTCGCTGTTTTTCTTGAATGAAAAGCCGCGCTCGATCCCCTCCGCTGGCGTCCGTTCCGGTCTCGCGTCGGCACGAGCCGCATCCCCGGACGTTCCGGCCGGTATGAATATGGTCTGAGCTTCTGAGCGTCAGCATCGGTAAACCTCCCATCAATACCGGACTCTGAACCCCGTTTTGGCGGGGCCGCTTTCCGCTTCGGATTTCGAGTCTGCGCTGCCCGGATTTGCGCAGTCGCTGGCTTCCCGTTCCCCCAGGGCGCGCAGGATTTCATCCTTTTCCGCGTCAATCTCTCGGAAGCGAGCCTCTATGTTTTTCACCCGGTGCATGGCGCTTTCTCTTTCCTTCTCGCGTCGAGATTTCTCCATCTCCAGCACGGTAATCCTCATGAACGCCCGGTGAGGAACCGATTTCTGGTCCACATTTCCTGAAAGCGTGCGGATGTCCTGCAAGCCTCGTGCGTTTCTTTTCGGAACCGCCATTGTTCACTCCTTCCCACCTGTATCGAGGTTCGTGGATCGTTTCCGTGGATGCCCACAGACCTTCTCGATAACTTCTTCCACCTTCTGCGGCATGATGGACTGCCCCCCTCGGGTCACCTTTGCCGTGTCGGTATTGAGCACATCGTGGGCAACCCACCTGAAAACCGGGTCGTTCACTTCTGCGCGGCCGCCCCGGTGGACGAGTATCCGGGCAATTGCGATGCACGCCCGGATCGTGGGCCGGTGATTGCTCACGCCAACCCCGCGGAGTTCTCTGACGATATCCACAATAGTCTCCGCGTCGGACCTTGTGATACCGGACTTGGTTATCGCTATCTCGATCTCCGTCTCGCGGTCGTAGTGACTGAGCTGGACGGTGATGAGCCGGTCCATCAGGGCGTCCTGGGTCTTATGGGTGCCAGCGTACTCCTCCGGGTTGGAAGTGAATATCGCGCGGAATTCGGGATGAACCTCTAGGTACGATTGCCCCGAGCCGCGCAGCCTCGGCAGGTTGAGGATTTTCTCCTCGAGCACGCTCAACAGCGCGTTATTCGCCTCCGGCCTCGAACGAGTGAACTCGTCGTAAATAAGCGTGTATCCATTCTGGCAGGCGGTGGTGAGCCGGTTGTCCACCCAAAACGTGCTCAAATTCTCCTCCGTTTTCATCACGGAATGAATGAAGTTGTCTATCAGCTTGGATTTTCGGTATCCGGCGTCCTTGCCGATCAGGTCAGAGCTCCCGAACTCATCGTCGCCGTGAATCAGAATCACCGGCTGGCCGAGCTGCGCCGCAACGTGAAACGCAAGCGTCGTTTTTCCTGTGCCCGCCGGACCCGCGAAATGCACAGGGTATCCTATCTCCAGATACGCGAGAGCGCGGTCGGTCAGTCCCTGAACATAGGGCGTGCAGACGAATTCCTCGCTCGCCTCTGGCAGGACATTGTCGTTTGCCTGAATCCTGACGGTGGAGGCGAGGACCGCGCCGTTGTCATTTCCATTCATTTCGCCATTCCTTTCCTGCTCTTGTTGACCGGGTTCGGGGGAACGCCACCCGGAAGAAAAACGTTTCATGGGGCACAACCTCCGTGAAGGGTCCCTCATGCCCTTGCCCAAAAACCGCGTTGCTCGCGCCAGAGGCCGCGTTCACCCGCAGAAGCGATTGTGCAACCGAAGCTGTCTGGGCGCCGGGTTTGACGCCACAGGACGAGGCACTGACCTTGCGCACTACGTCCCATCAAGCCAGAGGAAAAAGGGGCGACTCGGACGCGCTTCGGTTGCCCTGTTTCGCAAGAGGCTACGTCCCTCTGGTCTAACCATTTTTCGCGGCCCTCTTCGTCTTTCCGCCTCTGCCTGGCGCCTTCGGCGGCTTCTTCTCCTTCGCCGGGTCCTCTTCCTCGCCTTTCTCTGGCTTCATCTGGACGTCCGGTTTGCTGCCGAAACAAGCCTCTCCGAAGAAGGCTTGATGGGCGCCGGCGATGTCCTTTGCGAAATCGCTGCGTAACCCCGCAACCGACACTTTCAATTCATGCACCGCATTCCTCACGTTCGTTACGGACGCCGAAACGTTACCCTTCGTCTCTCCGAACGCTGCCCCAAAAGCGTCGCGGAAGCCGAACTGCGCGTCCGAGACCGTGTCCTTCAGCCCTTTGGCGAACGCAGCACGATCCGCTCTCGCCTCTTTCGCCGTATCAGCGAAGGCATCCCGGAAACCCGCCTGGGCCTGGGACGCAGCGCGCCTCGTCTGAAGCGATGCTCGTTGAATGCCCTTGATGGCCGCCATGCGGTTTCCTCGCTCCTTCCTCGCCATGCCCGCGTGAGCCTTCCGGAGGCGACCCTGCGTCTCAGAAATCGTGTTTCTCAGGCCCTTTGCTCCTCGGACCAAGCTGTCAACCAGCGTCTCCCGTGCGTCGCGTAAGGCGCCGATGTCAGCGCGCAAACGCGTCATATCTTCCGTCAGACGAAACATAGCTCTGCACCTCCACATTCTGTGCCACCGTTGGCCTTTCGCTTGATAACGAAACCCATTCGATGATTCCTACGCCGCCCTGGGTTCCCCTGCCGGGAGGAACCGGTTCGCCGGCCCTCCCGGCCAGAGGACACCTTCGAAGATTCTGCCCCTCTCACATTAGGCCGGGGCTGCCGCGCTCGCCGTCAGACCAATCGCTTCGGCGTACTTCAGATAGGTCTCAACGGAAGCAATGACCACACGTGCCTCGATGGACAGCAGCTCGATGCCGACCAGGGCTACCTTCACCCAGGCATCAATCACGATGCCCTTGTCCAGAATGCGGTCCACGACTTCCGCCAGGCTGGACGAATCTGTTGACTTCTGAACCTGTGCCATACACTACCTCCTCTGTCAGCCTTTCCTTACCGTTAACGTTACCTGCCAGTACTGGCTTCTTCCTTCGGCATGCCGGACCCCCCTTAACCGAAATTCATGCCAGAGAGTCGAAAAACGCACAGTTTTCGCAACTGACGGAATTGCAATTGGATCGGGAATGGATTCGGCCCCTCTCAGCCTTGCGGACCGGACGTTCAGGAGTGGGTGCTATGGAGTGTGCTCCAGAATCTAGAGGAATCAACTCCTGAAACAACGGGCAAAAGGATCAGGAAAGGTGGGCTTTTCCTATCAGTTTTCTGACCTCTTCGTGGAGGAAGGGCTTGCTGAGAAAGCCGCAGATCAATCCTTCGGAGAGGGCTTCCTGGACAGCGTCGTCCTCTTTGTAGAAGTACCCGGAGATCATCACGATGCGAATGGCGGGATCCAGTTGTCGGATCCGCTTGGCCAGCTCGATTCCATCCATGTCTGGCAGCTTTGCATCCAGAAAGGCCAATCGGAAGCCCCCGGACTCCATCAGCGCCAGCGCCTCGTGTGCGTTGAGAGCCTTTTTGCAGGATAGCCCCTCGTTTTTCAGGAGACTCTCCAAAGCCCAGCACATGTCTGGCTCGTCGTCCACGATGAGAAATAGTGATTTTTGGTCACCTACCATGGAAGTCCTCTTCAATTGCACGGGGGGAGTCTCACGGTAAACGTGCTCCCTTTCCCCTCGGCGCTGTCCGCTTCAATAGAGCCGAAGTGCTGCTTCACGATGGAATAGCAAATGGAAAGCCCCAGCCCCGTTCCTTTTCCCGCCGGGGATGTCGTGTAAAAGGGGTCGAATATTTTGTCCATGTCTGCTTTCGCAATCCCGATGCCGATGTCGGCGACGCGAACCAATACTTCGTGTTCTCTTTTCTCGAGCGCGACGGTCAGCGTTCCGCCGTTCGGCATGGCTCCGATAGCGTTCAGGAAAAGGTTCATGAACATCTGTTGGAGGAGACTGGGGACGCCGCTGACCAGCACGGGAGCCTCGGGGAACGATTTCTCGAGATTGATTTTCTGTATCTTTGTCTGGTTAGCCACCAGGGTAAGAGTATCATTAATCAGGGAAGAGAGGTTCACTCGCACCATCTCGGGCCTGGCAGAGGGGCGCGCGAACCTCAAAAGGTTCTCGATGATGATGGACGCCCTCTGGATGCCAACCTGGACCTTTCCAGCGCATTCCCGCATGAACTCGGCTGAGATGGCATCTTCCATCAGAAACTGGGCGGCTGACGAGCAGATGGCGAGGGGATTTCTGATCTCGTGCGCAATTCCGCCTGCCATCACTCCCAGCGCGGCGAGTTTCTGTGACTGCAGGAGCTGCATTTCGAGTTTCCGTCGCTCGGTCAAGTCTCTTCCGACTGCGACGATTCCGATGCATCGAGATTGGTCATCCTTCATCGGAGAAAAGACCCACGATATGGGCACAAGATTCCCGTTTTTCGTGACGAGGTCCCATTCGGACATGCTCGATCTCTTGCGGGTTCTCAGTACGGAGAAGACCCTTTTTGCTTCTTCGCTACGGTCTGCGGTGCAGTACTCAAAGAAAAGATGCCCGTCCACTTCATCGAAACTGTACCCGGATATTTTCCTGCCAGCGGCGTTCCATGTCAGAATCCTTCCTTCGATGTCCGCAGAGCAGACGAGATCGCTCGCGCTCTCTACGACGCTGGCCAGGTGACGCTCCACCCGGCGTACCTCCTCGCTCAAGCGCACCTGCTCGGTGACATCCTCCATCAGTAGCATCGCGCTTTCGACCATGCCGTCCCAGCAGAAAGGAAGAATGCTGTAGTAGTAAATCCGCATGGGAACCCCCGGCGCCCGATACGTCATCCGCTCCCCGGTCGTTGCCTCGTTTTTCTCGAACACCTGACGAATGCGATTCGTCATGTCCATGTGGTCGAGGATGATGTCGGGCAAAACCTCCTCCAGACGGCGTCCGACCGCCTCCGACTCGCTGCGCCTGCTCTTCTCCAGAAAATTGCGGTTAGCTGAAACAACCCGCATGTCGCGGTCAATGAAGAGGATCGAACAGGGAATGGCCTCCAGAAGCATCGAGTAGAGCTTCTCATAACGTTCAGATGACTTGCGGGCAATACCCTCGCTGGCGTCGGTTCTCATGAAGCAAGCCCACCCTATGCTGGAATCGGCGAATAATCCTGCGTCC
Organism: uncultured Verrucomicrobiota bacterium; assembly: GCA_964516325.1. GTDB lineage: Bacteria > Auribacterota > JABMQX01 > JABMQX01 > JABMQX01 > CAZFAP01. Next base: position 15,333 of record CAZFAP010000027.1, on the reverse strand, counting down.
CAGAAACGGTTGCGGCCCCGGATGTGTCCGAGTCCACGAAGTTGTAAGGAGGCCAGGGACCGCTCAGAAGAAGCCGCACCGAGACCTCCTTACCGAGGTGATGGAATGCCCTGCGGAATGGCTCGACACATTCCCTCCGTACAAGAAAATGTAGTGAGACCAGCGAAGCCCTGAATGCCAACCGGAAGGCGCCGAACGTCTCCGCCTCCGTCCTGAATTGGACGAAGAGCCCCCGAAACGCCGCCCGGCATCGCTCGATCAAGACGCTGGCTTCTGCCGCCGATCGCTCCTCCTCGGCATAATGCGCTCTCCTGGATTCCAGATGGGCCCGCCCCGGACTGAGCGCGTCTGCCAGGTTCGGTGCGGCACGCGGAAGGGGCGGTTCGCCATTGGGGAGGTCGCCTTCCGCACTTTTCGCAAAGACCCGGATTCCCATTTCCACACAGCCTTCCAGGCGCCTCAGAAGTGCCTTGTATTTCTCGCTTCGTTCTCCGAGCACCCGAACAACCTCGCATTCTCCCTCGAAGACGCATCCGAACCGCATCGGGATAACGGTTTGCGTGCGATGGAAGAACTCCACGACCTTTCCAAAAGCCATAACCTGGGAAATGTCGTGGCTCAAATCCGAAGGGCGAATCTCCGACACGGCGGCGGCAACACCATCGTTTGCCAGCGAAAAGACGGGCCGCCCATAAACCCCTTGAATAGGCAATGGCCCGTCGTGCTCGTGCGTTTCCGAGATGCAATAGACCATGAGACCCATTTCTACGGCTCCGTGTCGAGTGATGGGCTGAAACTATACGGCGGCCACGACCCCGACACCTCCAGAGCCAGCCCCCGTTGCCTGTACTCCGCATTCGTTCGGTCAACCCGTGAACGAAAGTCAGCGACCGCATCTCGTGAAACCAGGAACGCCCAGTTGAGAATCATCTCGCTCCCGCTTGTGTCGCCCAGTTGAGAATCATCTCCCTCGCGCTTGTGTCGCCGGAGGGGATCTCCTTGCACACCCCCTTCACCGATGAATTCAACTCCTTTTCGGTGCGGGCTCGGATGCGCTGTTGCTGGAGATACTCCATTCCGGGGGACGAGCATTTTAGGCGCTCCCCATGCGCGGCAAGAGCTTGGGACATTCCGCTCGCGGGAGTCCGAGGCGTAACTACTCAAGTCCCTGGCGATCTCGTTGCAGATCCCCTTCAGCCATGAATTCAACTCCTTTTCGGCCCGGGCTCGGATGCGCTGTTGCTGGAAATACTGCATTCCGGGGGACGAGCATTTTAGGCGCTCCCCATGCGCGGCAAGGGCTTTGGAAACAAATTGGTCTTTCGCTCCTGCCCTGTTGAGGAATCCCTTGACCGCCCATTCCTCCTTATCCGCCACCCATTCCAGAAACCGGCATATTGCGTCGTGGTGCTTTGTTAGAGCGGCATCCAGGAGTCCCAGCGAGGAGAAGATGGTCCCAAACCGCACCGGAAGAATCGGCGAAGAGCCCATCACCCCCTCGACCACCTCCTCGTGTCGGCAGACGCGGGGTCCCACCCACGACAGGTCGCGCATCCTCGATTCCGCGGAGGAACCGCAGAATTCTTCCAGGGAAACCACGCTGAATACCGCCACAATCTCGGACAGCCTCCGCAAGAACAGAGGACTGTGACCATCCACGCCTTCCCCATGGAGGTCTTGCACCAGAGCCGAGCGAGCAAGGCAGTACAGGTAAATCCCTTCCGCTTTCTCTCCCTTTTTCGACTCTACGGCGTCAGGTCTTACGTCCTTCATCTAACTCCCGCGTGCCTCCTCCAAAGCTGCTTGGATGTCTTCGCTCTTGACGACGAGTTCTGCCTCGGTGGTCCGGCCTTCTTTTTCAGCATCCACAGCCCTCCGGATTGCTCCCAGGGCCGCACGGTGGCAGACCGAGGCGATATCGGCGCCGGTGAATCCCTCCGTTCGGGAGGCCAGGTCTGAGAGATTGATTCCGGGCTCGAGCGGCTTGCCCCGCAGGTGGACACGGAAAATCTCCTCCCTTTCTTTTTCACCGGGCAGGGGGATTTTCACGATCTCGTCGAATCGGCCCGGCCTCAGCACCGCCGGGTCCAGTATGTCCAGCCTGTTGGTTGCCCCAAGGACAAGCACACCCTTCAACTCCTCAACACCATCCAGTTCAGCGAGGAATTGACTGAGAACTCGCTCCGCGACATGGGAATCGAAAGCCCCACTGCCGCGCGTCGGGAGGAGGGCATCAATCTCGTCGAAAAACACGATGCACGGCGCCGCCTGACGCGCCTTCCGAAACACCTCGCGGACGCCTCTCTCGGATTCGCCCACATACTTGGAGAGAACCGACGGCCCCTTCACGGAGATGAAGTTCACCTGGGACTCGTTCGCGATGGCTTTTGCGAGCATGGTCTTGCCGCACCCCGGCGGTCCCGAAAGGAGGATGCCTTTCGGTGGGCGCACGCCCGCCCTTTCGTAGAGAGCGGCGTATTTGATCGGCCACTCAACCGCTTCCTCCAGTCGCTCCCTGACCTCCGCAAGCCCCCCTACGTCGTCCCACCGTACATCCGGCACCTCGACGAATACCTCTCGTATTGCCGAAGGCTCGATTTCCAGAAGGGCTGTCATGAAGTCCTCCATGTGGACTTCAAGTCTCGCCAGCTCCTCGTATGGAATCGTCGCCAGGGTGAAATCAATGTCCGACAGGATTCGCCTCAGACAAATCATAGCGGCCTCTCTGCAAAGAGCTTCAAGGTCGGCGCCCACGAAGCCGTGCGTGATCGCGGCGAGGTGCCCCATCTTCACGTCCTCCGCCAAAGGCATTCCCCGGCTGTGAATCTCCAATACCTCAAGCCTTCCGTTGCGGTCGGGAATCGGAATAGCGATCTCTCGGTCAAAACGGCCGGGGCGGCGCAGGGCTGGGTCCAGCGCGTTGGGGATGTTCGTGGCCGCGATGACAATTACATTCTGGCGCTTGGTGAGCCCATCCATCAGCGCCAGAAGCTGCGCCACAACCCGCTTTTCCACATCCCCCACCACCTGCTCCCGTTTGGGCGCGATCGCATCAATCTCGTCCAGGAAGATGATGCTCGGACCCTTCCGGCTTGCCTCCTCGAAAATCTTCCGAAGGTGCGCCTCGCTCTCCCCATAGAACTTGTGGATGACTTCCGGACCGCTCACCGAGAAGAAGTTGGCTTCCGTCTCATGGGCGATTGCCCGCGCGATAAGCGTCTTGCCGCAACCGGGGGGACCATACAAGAGCACTCCTTTGGGCGGGTCAATCCCCAGCCGCTGGAACACCTCCGGGTAGCGCAATGGAAGCTCGATCATTTCCCGGATGCGATGGAGCTGCGGTTTGAGCCCGCCAACGTCTTCATAGGAGGGGGGACGGGCTTTCTCTTCCGTCTGCGCTCTCCCGATGATCAACTGAGTCGTGTGATTGATGATGACGGGACCCGCCGGGTTGGTGCTTTCCACCGTGAAGTCCGCCGGGCGGCTGCCGAAAAGCGTCGCCCGAATATGATCACCCGCCAGAACCGGCAATCCGTCGAGAAGACTCCCGATGTACTTCAAGTCCCGGTCGCCGGGAGTGATCGTCGTGGGCGAAAGCACCACCCGGTGGGCTGGCGACACGGCAATCTTCCGAATGACCACGAACTCGTCCAGCCCAATACCCGCGTTCTCGCGGGCGATGCCGTCCATCTGTATCCGCGACTGGCCGCGCTGCTCCTTATACGCGGGCATGGCTTTGCACGCCGTCTGTCTTTTGCCGGTTACCTCGACGGTGTCGCCGATCTGCGCGCCCAGCTTCTGAAGGTCCTCAGGGTCAATGCGGACCAGTCCCCGTCCAACATCCTTGGTCAGAGCTTCCGTGACCCTCAGCCGGAGCTTGCCATCGCTGATTTTGCCCATAATTGCGTCTCTGTCTCACTCCTTGAGGCATTTAATCTCGACAATCCCATTGTTGCCGGAAACCGTCGTCTTCTCGCGGCGGAAGCTTCGTGGAAGAAGCACCTCCTTGCGATATTTCTTGTCCCCCTTTTCCGCCTGAAGCGTCAGGATGTCATCCTTGAGCTCCACCTGAACATCTTCTGGGCCGATTCCCGGCATTTCCGCCACGACAAGCACGTAGTCTTCCTCCTCGAAGACGTCCACCAACGGCTCCCGAATCTCTTGCACCGCCGCCTCGCCCGTCGTCTTGTCCTTGCGGATGTTGCCGAATGGTTCCACCGTGATTCCTTCGCCTCCCAGCCCCATCTTGACCGAAAACCCATAGACCCCTTTCACACCCTTGTCCTTGCCGGTTCCGCGAATCTCCCCCGTCTTCGAAAGTTCTTCTCCCTTCTCGGCGAGTTCGCCCAGCTTCTCGACCAATCCAGCGAGCCCTTTGAAAATCCCGCCGAGGCCGAGGCCCACATCGAGCTTCATCGGGTCGTCGTGAGCAGCATCCTTATCCTTCTTTTTTTTCATCTTTCGTTCCCTCCGTTGCAATTCCGTACTTCTTGATCTTCGTGTGGATCGTCTTGTAATCAATCTTGAGCAATCGCGCAGCTTTCGCTTTGTTCCCTCCGGTGTGCAGGACGGCTTGTGTGAGAGTCTCTCGCTCGACGGCTACGACGCTGCGTCGCACGATTTCCTGGAGCGACAATCCGTTCCAGGGCGTCGGCGCCGTTTTCCCGCTCGCCGCCGGACCCATCGCTGTCGCCCTCTGCAAGCCCAGGTGCTTTTCGCTAATTACCTCGTCAGCCAGAAGCACCGCCCGGCGAATGGTGGACCGAAGTTGCCGGACGTTCCCCGGCCAGTCGTACGCCAGCAGCGATTCCATCGCCGCGTCCGTAAAGCCTTTCACGTTCTTCCCCAATTCGATGTTCGTGGTGTCCAGGAATCGCTTGCACAAGTAAGGGATGTCCTCCTTCCGTTCTCGCAGCGGAGAAACCGTTATGGTGAACTCGTTCAGCCGGAAGAAGAGGTCCCGTCGAAAGGCCCCCGAAAGAGTCAGCGCCTGGAGTTCCTGGTTGCTCGCCACCAGCAGCCGCACGTCCACTTTCACGGGCCTCGTGCCCCCAACGTGATACACCTTTTTCTCCTGGAGAACGCGAAGCAGCTTCGCTTGAGAGCCGAGCGGCATGTTCGATATCTCGTCCAGGAAAAGCGTTCCCCCCTGCGCTATCTCAAACTTTCCCCGTTTCTGGGCATCCGCGCCCGTGAAAGCCCCTTTCTCATGCCCGAACAACTCGCTCTCCAACAAGGTCTCCGGGATTGCGCCGCAGTCAACCGGCACGAAAGGACCCCCCGAACGCTGGCTCGCGTGGTGGGTCGCCCGGGCTACCAACTCCTTTCCGGAGCCCGTTTCTCCGAGAATCACCACGGTGAAATCCGATTTGGCCACACGGTTGACCTCGTAGATGAGCCGCCCGACCGTGTCGCTTTGTCCCATCATTTCCCTCAGGGGAGCGCCTTCCTGGATCTGGTCCGAGAGCTGCTTGAGCTTTCTCTTCAGGTCTCTCTCCGCCAGCGCCCGGTGAACAACCCTGATGACTTCGTTATGGTTAAAGGGCTTGGCGAGATAGTCGTGGGCGCCCGCACGCATCGCCTCCACGGCTCCCTGGACGGCCGCGTACGCGGTGATCATGATGACCGGAAGGTCTCGGTCAATTTCTTTTGCCCTCCTCATCACCTCCATTCCGTCCATTCCCGACATCTTGACGTCCACTAACAGCACATCCGGCGACTCGCGGGAAATCAGCCGCAACGCTGCCTCGCCGTCGCAAGCTACCGTCGTTCTAATCCCCGCTTGTTCCATCAGGTGCGACAGAACCACACAGATGTCTTTTTCATCGTCCACAATCAGGACCCGACCGCCGTTTTCGATCATCTCCATTGCCTCCGTAACCTAGGGGCCTATTGCTCGGATAGACCACGCGGATATCTTCAGCGAGCAGTCGCACCACCGAGTGGAGCATCCCCAGAAACAGGATTCCAGTCTCCCCCCCGCAAAGAGTGCCGTTTATGCGCTCGGCGATGTATTCGTCGCGCTTCCTGAGCAGGGAACGGCTCAAAGTCTTCATCCCTGTCTTTGTCTTTTCCATCTCGCCGCCTGTTTCTGCCTCCAACAACCGTTTGACGAGGTCGTACTCCTCCACCAGAAGTTCGGAGGATTCCGTGCCCATGATCGCGGCGCCGCGCTCCATGAGCCGCAAAAGAACCTGATGGTTGCGACTTCCGACCTTCGCCAGGTCTTTCACAATGTCGGTCTCCCGCCCACAGACGGGCAGCCCATCCTGGTACACGCGAACCTTCTCGTACGATAGCGCCAGACGGTCTATTGCCATTTCGATCTCGGTCCACATCTTCTCTACCGCATCCACCTGGCGTCTCCACCCCCTTTCACCAAGTCTCCGAACGGTCAGCCGCCGTAGGGACTCGCTGAGAGCACCCATGTCCGCCTGTGTGTGCACGATAGCGAAGTAAATCAAGGTTCTTCGCCCGGTCTCCAGCGCCGGGCTTCCGTCTGCTTGCTCCATGACCCACCCTCAGGTTCGGCGCCGCCCGCCATGGAAACGTTTCCATAGCGGTGATTCCATAGGCCAATGGCGACGATTCCATAGCACCGGCGCCCCGCCAGAGTCTTTCTTGCCGCGAGAAGTGCGGACTGCCCCTGCTTCCCGCGCGGATGCTTGGCTTATCAATGGACTCCTGACTTTAACAGCCCCAGTCCGAACCAGTTCCTCTGCAAGATACCTGCCACCGCCCGGACTGGAACGACGCCTTGCGACAGTATCGTGGCCAGGGAGCCGCCGCCTCGACTCAAAGTCTGTGGCTCGAAGGCTCACCAGCGAGGCGCCGGTGAGGCCATCGTGCCGCTTGTTTGAGTCCGAAAGAGGGACTGCGGAAAGGAAGGCACACTATTTCGGCAGGCTCATCAACGGTACTGATTTTTTTTCAGGCGGGAAGGCGAAGAAAGAACGGACTCCTTTTCTCATCGCGAGCCGAGGCTTCTTCATTCAGAATTTCAGGCGAATCGCCGCCCAGAAAAACGGAGGAGACAGGGGACACAGCGCCACTTTCGTGGTCAGCGTTTTCCTATCTACCATAGTTGCACCCGAAAAGCAAGCCCCCAGATCGTCAGACCGTGGCTGTATTTGGCGGCAGCGAGGAGCCATTTGGACGACGGCGTCGCATTTGGCCCGGGGCCTTAGCCATGGCCATGGCGCCCCGTTGGGGCTATCGTGCCTTTGTGTCTCGGTGGTGAGATGCCCATGACGACCACAAAGGCACGAAGACGCGAGTACCCGGGGCGCCACCCGAGCATGGACGCGGCCCGCCACGGACCCGCACAGCCAGGGGGCCACCGGCCAGGGGGCCCGCCGCAGACCAACAATCCAAGCTCTGAAGGAGCGCAATAATGAGATGCCCCGCAATCGCGGGCTCACCCTTCGATTCCCAACTCGTTGACAAGAGGTAACGGGCGTTGTTATCCTGATTCGGGAAATCAAGTAAGAACCGTCCAAGAGGAATGAATCGGTGTCCTGGTTGTACAAAAGCCTGGAAGGGTGCCTGATCGCGTCGCTCTGGTTGGTCAGCAGCGCCCGACGAAACGTCCCACGTCGAAAACTCATTCGGGTGATTCTGCTCGCGCTTCTGGCGATGGTCGTCGTCCTCGACCAGAAGCTGTACAAAGCAGAAATGGGCAATATCCCCGCCATAATGCTGGTGGCTCTCCTGGCGCTCCTGACGGTGATGGTTCACGAGATCAGCCACGGCTGGGTAGCCCTTCAACTCGGCGACCCCACGGCGAAAGACCAGGGAAGGCTGACGCTCAATCCGCTCAAGCATGCGAGCTTCCGATGGACGCTGCTGTTCCCGATAACGGTTTACTATCTTTTCAAAGTGCCCCTGATGCTGCCGAAACCGGTGCCGATCAATCCGCGGAATTTCGAGAACCCGCGAAAAGGAATTATGTGGGTTGGGATAGCGGGACCCGCGGTAAATCTATTCTTCATGCTCGTCCTGGCTCTCGTTGTCGGCAGCGGGATCGTTCCCAGCGGAAAGGTCGGGACATTTGTCCGGGAGCTTCTGATTCTCCTGCTGATCCTCAACATGGGCATAGCGATGTTCAACCTTCTTCCGATACCGCCGCTCGACGGCTCAAGACTCCTCATAGGCTTTCTGCCGCCGAAACAGGCGGCGTTCCTGATGAAAATCCATATTCCGGGGCTGGCGCTGATTCTCAGCATGGTTATTGGAGCACAGGTAATCTTCGGCATTGACAGGGTTGTGATTCCGGTCATTGAATTCATGTGGCGAATGCTCGGGCTCGACCCAATGGAGTTGCAGAGCATGTTCACGGAGTGAACGTTGCGGAAGTACCGGCTGGGCGAAAAATAGCGCAGAGAGAACGGAAACAAGCGGGAAAGGATTATGAAAAGACTGTTCAGTGGGATTCAACCCAGTGGCGACCTGCATATTGGCAATTACCTCGGCGCCATAAGGAACTGGGTGAGAATGTTGGAGGACCACGATGCCATCTTCTGCATCGTGGATTATCATGCCATCACGGTGACGTACGAGGTTGCGATCATGCAGGAACGCATCCTGAACGCCGCCGCCGAATGCATCGCCTGCGGGCTGCATCCCGAGAAATGCACAATTTTCGTTCAGTCGCAGGTTCCCGAGCATACGGAGTTGGCGTGGATATTCAATACCGTGACCCCTATGGGCGACCTCGGGCGGATGACGCAGTTCAAAGAGAAGTCCGAGCACCACAAGAGGAACGTCAACGTCGGACTATTCGATTACCCGGTCCTCCAGGCGGCGGACATCCTCCTGTACAAGGCGCAGGTCGTGCCGGTGGGGGAAGACCAGATACAGCACATTGAATTCTCCCGAAGGGTGGCCAAGGCGTTCAATTCCCGGTTTGGAGACACGTTCCCTGAACCGGACCTTGTTACGCCCAAGATCGGCCGCATCATGGGCCTGGACGGCAGGAGCAAGATGAGCAAGAGCCTCGGAAATTACATCTCCCTGTCCGAGTCCCCCGAGGAAATCAAGAAGAAGCTGGCGACGGCGGTGACCGACGTCAACCGGAAGCGCCGTAGCGACCCCGGCAACCCGGAGGTCTGCAACATCTACACGCTGCACAGGCTTCTTTCGACCGAGAAGGAAATCGAGTTCGTCAACCTGGAGTGCCGGAGAGCAGGCATTGGATGCATCGAATGCAAGTTAATCCTGGCAAAAAACATGAGTGCCGACCTGGAACCGATCCGTCAGAAAGCGGCGGACCTGAAAAAGCACCCCGACCGAGTCCGGGAGGTCCTGGAAGCCGGTAGAGCGACATGCAAGCCGATAGCAACCGAGACAATGCGAGAAGTCAAGACCAAGATGGGGCTCCTGTAGAAGCCTGCAAGGTCCGACTGGACATCTATGAAGGTCCCCTGGACCTTCTTCTGTACCTGATCCGGAAGGATGAGATTGATATTTACGACATTCCGATTGCCCCCATCACGGATCAGTATCTTCGGTATCTGGACATGATGCGCATGCTCAACCTGAACTTCGCGGGCGAATTCCTCGCCACGGCGGCGACATTGCTCTACCTGAAGTCGAAAATGCTCCTCCCTCCGGAAGAGAGAGTGGAGGAAGAGGAGGAGCCCATCGAGGACCCGCGGGTGGAATTGGTCCGGCAGCTCCTCGAGTATAAGGAGTTCAAGGAGGCCGCCGATGAACTCCAGGAAATGGAGACGCAGCAGCACAGAACCTTCCATCGCAACGACGCGAGTGTGGACGTCCTGGGCACGGTCGAACGCCCCCTCTCGGATGTCAGCCTCTTTGACCTCCTGAGCGCATTCTCAGAGGCTCTCGAGCGCGCAGCCAAGGAGGAAACACCTCACGACGTC
>CAZFAP010000027.1:0-5439 GCA_964516325.1 uncultured Verrucomicrobiota bacterium | reverse complement strand
ACAATGGCTGACCGGATCGAATTAATCCTTGACAGGTTGCGGAGCGAGAAGGAACTTCTTTTTCACTCCCTGTTTCCCGCGGGAGTCGGTCGTCTGGTGATTGTTGTGACGTTCCTGGCGCTGCTGGAGTTAATTAGAACCAGAAAAGTCGCCGCGGTGCAGGAGCGCCCCTTCACCGACATCCGAATTTTGGCAAGACACTGGGAGCAATCGCAGCATGGCGCGTAAGACCGAGAACATAGACCCGGCAAAAATCAAGGCGGTCGCCGAGGCGCTCCTCTTTGTCTCGGACCGGCCCGTGAAGGTCTCGGAGATTATCAAGGCTCTGGAGGATAGCTGCTCCATTTCGCCGCAGGCGGTCGTGGCGGCGCTGGAGGAACTCAAAGTTGACTATATCCAGTTGCAGAGGAGCTTTCGATTGATGGAGATTGCGGGGGGCTACCAGTTGCGGACGACGCCGGAGTTTGCCTCCTACGTCGCCAGGTTTCTGGAAGGGCGAGAGAAAGCGAGGTTGTCCCGCCCCGCCCTCGAGACCCTGGCGATCGTCGCGTACCGACAGCCGATCTCCCGTTCACAAGTGGAGTCCATTCGAGGGGTGGACGTCGAGGGAGTCCTGAAGATGCTCCAGGAGAAGGGGTTGATCCGGATTGCGGGAAGAACGGAGTCTCCGGGGCGACCCTTTCTCTATGGGACCACGACGCTTTTTCTGGAGCACTTTGGACTCAACAACCTCTCGGACCTTCCCCGGGCAACCGAACTGGCTTGCGGCAAGCCACAGAACAAACAAGCTCTTCAAGAGGGGCCGGAGCAAAATGAAACAGACGTACCTTCAGCGGAAACTTCGCCCGTACAGGAAGCGGATCGAGGAGCTTGACGAGAAAATCGTCGCTCTCACCAGCGAAAGGGCGAGCCAAGCCGTCGAAATCGGCAAGATCAAGGAGGAGGCGGGCGAGCAAATCCTCGACCCCGTCCAGGAGAAAGAAGTCTATAAGAGAATCGCACGGCTGAATCCAGGTCCCCTGCCGGACGAGGCCTTGAAGGCGATTTATCGAGAAGTGATGTCCGGGGCCCTCGCGCTTCAGAAGACGATTCGCGTGGCTTATCTGGGGCCGGAGGCGACGTTCACCCACCAGGCCGCTCTCGCGAAGTTCGGCCATTCCGTCGAGTACCTCCCGACCAATTCCATTGCGGACGTTTTCTACGAGGTGGAGACGAAGCGCGCAGACTACGGCGTCGTCCCCATAGAGAACTCGACCGATGGAGCGGTCAACCACACCCTCGATATGTTCATAGACTCTGACCTGAGAATTTGCTCCGAGATAGCCTTCGAGGTTTCCCATTGCCTCCTGGCGCGATGCAAGAAGGAAGACATCAGGAAGGTCTATTCCAAGGGGGAAGTCTTCGGGCAGTGCAAGCTGTGGCTTCGGGCGAATCTTCCCCAAGCGGAATACGTCGAGGCATCAAGCACCGCCAAAGCGGCAGAGACGGCCGCAGAAAAACCTTTCTCGGCAGCGATTGCCAGCGAGATCGCCGCCAACCTGTACGGGCTCCGCGTCGTGGCTCGCTCCATTCAAGACATCACCCGAAACGTCACCCGATTCCTCGTCATCGGCGGGAGCGAAAGCCCCAGGAGCGGCGACGACAAGACCTCCGTCATGTTCTACACCAGGGACCGCGTTGGCGCCCTCCACGACATCCTCGAAGTACTCAAGGAGGGCGGCATCAGCCTCACGATGATTGAGTCGCGCCCCTCCGGAAAAAAGCCGTTCGAGTATTACTTTTTTGCGGACTTTATAGGTCACATCACCGACCGAAAGGTCAGCTTCACATTGAAGAAGCTCAAAAGAAAATGCGGCATCCTGAAAGTGTTGGGCTCCTATCCGAAGAGTCCCTGACGTTTGAATGCTACAACCCCTTGTAATGGATAGATTGCCATGATCATCGTTCTCAAGCCGACTGCAACCGAAGAAGAAAAGCGGCATCTCCTCGAGAAGATTGAATCCCTCGGGCTTCGCCCCCACATCTCCGTCGGAGTCAAGAGGACTATCATCGGGGTGATCGGCCCCGAGGATGTGGTCCGAACTGTGCCCCTGGAAGCCTTTCCCGGCGTCGAGACGGTCGTCGCCGTCCTGGAGCCCTTCAAGCTGGTCAGCCGCGAGTTCAAGGAAGAGGACACGATTGTCAATGTGGGCGGTGTCCCAATCGGCGGGCGGAAATTCGTAGTCGCCGCGGGACCCTGCGCCGTGGAAGGCCGGGAAATGCTCCTGGAAACCGCGAAATCCGTCTCGAGCTGCGGAGCCACAATCCTTCGCGGAGGCGCCTTCAAGCCGAGGACATCGCCGTACACCTTCCAGGGCTTGGGAGAGGACGCTCTCAAGTATCTCGCGGAGGCGCGGGAAAAGACCGGGCTTCCGGTAGTCACGGAGTTGATGGACCCGCGGGACATCGCGCTCGTCGAGAAATACGCGGACCTGGTCCAGATTGGCATGCGCAATATGTCCAACTTCGCGCTCCTCAAGGAGCTTGGCGGACTCAAGAAGCCCATTCTCCTCAAGAGGGGAAACATGGCGACCATCAAGGAGTTCCTCATGTCCGCCGAATACATCGTAACCAACGGCAACTTCAACGTCGTCCTCTGCGAAAGAGGAATACGGACTTTTGAGACCGCCACGCGAAACACGCCAGACCTCAGCGCCGTGCCAATCATCAAGCAGCGAAGCCACCTCCCGATAATCGTGGACCCGAGCCACGCCACCGGCAGAAGAGACCTGATTGAGCCTCTCTCGAAGGCCGCGGTCGCGGTGGGCGCAGACGGGCTTCTTGTCGAAGTTCACCCCGACCCCGAAACGGCGATGAGCGATGGGCCTCAGTCCCTGACGCTGCCGCAATTCGCTCAACTAATGAGGAACCTGGCGCCCGTGGCCCAGGCGGTTGGAAGAGAACTGTAACTTGGTGCTCTGATTCGTGAATTCGATGACATATTGTTGCACGGAACCACAGGATAGAGGGATGATGCGTAGGTCCCTTCGTGTGTGCCGAAGTCGTCCAGACTTCGCATCGCAGTCCCAAAATCCTGTTCATCCTGTCGAAAAACAACCGGTAAGTTGTGGATTCCTCATCCTGCTCGGGAAGTTGTGCACTTAGGGAGGCATGCTCAGATTCAACACGGAGAAACGTTCAATCAGATAACAATCGTCGGAATGGGCTTGATCGGAGGCTCCCTCGGCATCGGTTGTCGCCAGAGGGGCCTTGCGAGAAGAGTCGTCGGTGTTGTGCGACGGACCTCGGCGCTGGAAGAGGTGCGAGAGCACGGCGCCGCTGATGAGGTTACGCTCAACCTCTGCGAAGGCGTCGCGGACGCGGACGTCGTGGTGATGGCGACGCCCGTCGAGTCCATTCCCGTTCTCGCCCGGCAGGCTCGGTCTTCCCTCCGCCCTCGATGCATAGTAACCGACGTCGGGAGCGTCAAGGGGAACATCGTAACCCGCATGGAAAGGCTTCTCCGGTCCACGTGCCATTTCGTCGGCGCCCACCCCATGGCAGGCTCCGAGAAGAGCGGAATCAGCATCGCGTCAGCCACTCTTTTCGAGGGCGCCGCTTGCATCGTAACTCCCACGAGGAATTCCAATTCCGCTGCCGTTGAAAAGGTCAGGAAGCTCTGGGAGGCGCTCGGCTGCCGCGTGGTCTATCTAACGCCGCGCCAGCATGACCTGAGCATTGCCCTTGTCAGCCATTTGCCTCACGTGGCCGCCGCATGCCTTGTGAACGCATTAGCCCGCAGCTCCGACGATCCAATCTCCACAATCGGTCTCGCAGGGCAGGGTTTCAAAGATACCACGCGCATCGCGGCGGCTCCCCCCGACTTGTGGTCTGGAATTTGCATGGAAAATAGGGATGCCATCCTGCGATCCTTGAAAGGCTTTGCCGCCGAAGTCTCGCGGTTTGTGGAACTTTTAGAGAAAAAGGACCGGGAAGGAATCAAGGCGTTTCTCCGCAGGGCAAAGGAATTGAAGGACCGCTCACGCTGAGTTCACGACTCAAATAGTGTAAGGGAGACCGAGATAATCGGTCCCGTGTTCGAGGAACGATATGGAATCCATTCAGGTAATGAAAGCCCGCGCTGTCAGCGGGACCGTCGTCCCCCCGGGCGATAAATCGCTTTCGCATCGCGCGCTAATTCTTTCCGCCCTTGCCGACGGCGTCTCGACAATTAGCAACTTTCTCCCGAGCGAAGACTGCCTTTGCACGGAAAGAGCTCTCCGCCAGATGGGTGTGCGCATCGAGCGCCCCGGCAAAACCATTCGGCGGGTCTATGGGGTCGGACTCCGCGGGTTGCAGCGTCCGCAGACGGACCTCTGGATGGGGAACTCCGGCACGTCCATGCGGCTGCTATCGGGGCTCCTTGCGGCTCAGAATTTCAAGTCCGTGCTCAAAGGCGACCAATCGCTCCAGAGGCGCCCCATGAACCGAATCATCCTCCCATTGACCATGATGGGAGCGCAGGTCGCCCCGCTCAACAAGGATGGAAATCCCCCGCTTTTCATCTCCGGACGCTCCCTCCGCGGGGTGCATTACACATCGCCCGTCGCGTCCGCCCAGGTCAAGTCGTGCCTTCTCCTCGCCGGGCTTTATGCCGAGGGCAACACGACGGTTACCGAGCCAACGAAATCGCGCGACCACACGGAGAGGATGCTTCCGGCTTACGGCGTGAAGGTCGAAGTCGAGGGGAATTCCGTGACGGTCTATCCCCCGGAAAGGCTCCGCACGCTCGACGTGGAACTGCCGGGGGACATCTCGTCCGCGGCTTATTTCATCGTCCTGGCAACCCTTTACCCGGGAGCCGAACTGAAGATAAAAAATGTCGGGCTGAACCCGACGAGAACCGGCGTCCTCGAGGTTCTCAATCGGATGGGAGCGAAGATCGAAATAGACACGTCTCCGTACCGCGAAGACCCGCTCGGCGAGCCGAGAGGCGACTTGACGGTCAGGTGCTCTTCTCTTTCCGCAACGATCATCGGCGGCGACGAAATCCCCCGATGCATTGACGAGATTCCGATTCTCGCCATCGCGGCCTCCCTGGCCCAGGGAACGACGATTATCAAGGACGCACAAGAATTGCGAGTCAAGGAATGCGACAGAATCCGAGCTCTGGCGACGAATCTCCGCAAAATGGCCGTCGCCGTCGAGGAAAAAGAGGACGGACTCCTCATCGAAGGGAGAGAGGGATTCACCCCCGCGAGCGTTGATTCTTTCGGCGATCACCGCATCGCCATGGCGTTCATCATCGCCGGTTTGCTTGCCGACCGCGCCCCCACCACCGTCACCGACACCGCCTGCATCGCCACCTCCTTCCCCGGCTTCGACGACCTCCTCTCCCAGTTCCGTTAGCCCAACTTCCGCACCTGATTGGGATTTTCACATTTTTTTGAGGGTGATTGG
>CAZFAP010000026.1:0-37335 GCA_964516325.1 uncultured Verrucomicrobiota bacterium | reverse complement strand
TCCCACCACGTCTGCGAAACCCTCGAGGATTTCGAGGAATTCGTGCGTTCGGGAAACTTGAAGGCTCTTCTCGGTGAAGGTGAAAAAGGAACTGAGTAGGCGGAGATGAAGCGGCGGGAACTCAAACCGAAATCCATTCTCGACCTGAGCCTCGGCGAGGCGGAAGGGCTGTTTGAGGCGATGGGGCAGCCGAAATACCGCGCGCGGCAGGTCTTCTCATGGATTTTCGAAAAGCACGTGACGGTCTGGAACGAGATGTCGAACCTCCCGCTGGAGCTGAGGGAAAAGGTAGCTTTCGAATGGGCGATTGTAACGTCGCAAACAGAGAAGACCCAGAGGAGCAAGGACGGGACGACCAAGCTGCTCATCAGGCTGTTCGACGGGCAGGCGACCGAATGCGTGCTGATTCCGGAAGAGGCGAGGAACACCGTCTGCCTTTCCACGCAGGTGGGATGTCCCATCGGCTGCCTCTTTTGTGCGAGCGGAAAGGGGGGACTCGTAAGAAATCTCTCCGGCGGGGAAATCCTCGAGCAGATTCTTCACATTTTTTCCGTTCTTCCATCGGGCGATACGATTCGCAACGTCGTGCTCATGGGAATGGGGGAGCCGATGAAGAATTACGAGAACGTGATGCGAGCGGTGCGGGCGATGAATGCAGCGTGGGGCTTCGGGATCGGGGCGCGCCGCACCACGATTTCGACCGTCGGCGACATTAAGGGGATTGAGCGATTGTCGCAAGAGAAAATCCAGGTCAATCTGGCGATCTCCCTGCACGGACCCGAGGACAAGACGCGAAGAAAAATCATCCCTGGGGCGAAGATGGCTCCTGCCGCAGCAATCGTCGAGGCGGCGAGGAACTACTTTGCGGAGACGGGGCGGAAGGTGACCTTCGAGTACGTCCTGGTTGACGGAGTTAACAGCGCGGTCCATCATGCTCAGAGACTCGCCCAGCTATTGAGGGGGTTTCCGTGCTTCGTCAACCTCATCACGTTGAATTCCATAGAAGGAACGCCTTTGAGATCGCCGGAAGAGCGTGCCGTGAAGCGGTTCCTCCACGAGCTGGAGGCGAGAGGAATTCCAGCGGCAGTCCGTGCCTCCCGGGGAAGCGATATTTCTGCGGCGTGTGGGCAACTGGCAGGAGAAAGGGGCGGGCGAAGGGCGGCCCGCCCGGCGCGTCAGTCAAATGAAGAGAATCAGTGATAGCCTCTGGGTTGCGGGAGGAACAACGTCAATCCCAGGGGCCGAGCGATTGATCTGTCAGCGGCGTTCAAAGAGCGCTTTTGCGATCAGCCCCGCGATGGGCGGGAAGAAGAATGTACTGAGGATGCGGATGATGGTGAACCGCAGCCCCAAGACGCCGATTTCGATGGGGAGTCTCCCCGCTGCCCAGAGAGACCACGCCGTCAGAAAAGCTACCGCCGTGCCCACCCCCGCCCCTGCCTTGAGAAGAGCCGCGGCGGCCGGGAGGTTGACGTAGGGTCCTCCGGGCATCATCCCGCCCGCAATGCAGCCAATCATTATCCCCCGAAACCCGCTCTCTTTCCCAACCCACTTAGAAACCGTCTCTCGCGGAACTAAAACTTGAACCATGCCGGCGACAATGAATGCGGCGACGAGGAGAGGAACAACCTGGATCAGCAGGTCTTTCGTCCGCTTGAGTCCCTGAATGTGCTCCCCCTTGCCTCTCAAATAGCCGAAGACAAGAAGAGCGATTGCCAGCACACTCATGACTGCAATGGAAAGAAGCATGCCGCCGCTTCGCGAATCAACCTGTGGTGGAGCCGCCTGAGCCATTTCGTCGCCTCCTTCCGAGCTTTGACATTTGACCCACGGAGGGCAAGTCAGACAGAATTGGTTTCGGGAACTATTGCCCCGGCAAACGCGACCGAGGGCGACTCGCATTGTTGCGGAAGGTTTCGGTGTCGTCAAGGACAAATGGGGATAGAGGTAATGCCTCACTCCCGGCAGGGGGGCACAGGGATGCCAGGGAGGAAGGAATCCGACAGGATAGCAGGATTGACAGGATTAAGGGATGCCCCGGCTGCCTGGAATGCTGTCCGTCGTGCATATCGTGTCGAAGAGGTCCGGATGGACGGCGAACACGACGGCCAGCAGTCTGTGTGTCGGAGAAGACGCCGTGAGAGGACACCTGCTCAGCGGCTCTTCAAGAAGGGCACTTTTCTCCTTGCGTAGCCGAGAAGCCCGATCAGCCCGCTCCCGAAAAGAATCATCGTCGAAGCTTCAGGGACGGGCGGTCCGTCCTCGGTTACCGTGAGGTCGTGCGAAGCGGGGTTTGTGAGAAACACCTTGTTTTGCCCGTCGAAGCCGTACACATCGAAGTGCAGCGCGAAATCCTCCGGCAGCGACGACGGATCATTGACCGTGAGGTCAATCTCAACGGTCTCGTCGGAATCAAGCCCCGTGTCCAGGTCAATGAAGATAACTCCCTCTGCCGTCTTGTAGATGCCTGCTTCGCCGGGACCCGGCCGGTTTCCGCCGCCGCCAAAGATGGAGTAAGCGCTCAAGGATTCGAAGTCTCCCTCATCGAAGTCTTCTGAGCCGGACCCCAGGGAGAGGTTAAAGGAGAAGTCTGCGCCGCTCCCCTTGTAGGCGAGCAGCATGATCAGCCCATAACTGTCCGAGGACTGATTCGAGACGCCAAAATCGAAGTCGTCGAAGGTTGTGCCCCACAGTCCATCATCAACCCATGGGGGATTCAATCCGCCCTGATCAATGAGGTCGTCCTCGCCAGTGTCTTCAAACCACAGATGCGGTCCGATCGGAGGCTCCCAGTTGAAGTCCTCAATGTCAAAGGGGTCAATCTTGCTTGGACCCGCGATAGCGAAGCAGCACAATGTGGTGGCTGCGAGAAACGTTGCTAACGGGACGAGAATGGCCGACCAGAGGGATTCGCTCCTGAGAAACATGGTGTACCCTTCCATCGAAAAATGTTTGTTCTGCACACAGTGGTATTCTACGTGGCGACGACTGACACAAGTGGCGTGCCACGAGGAGCGAGTTTCCATAAGTCTTTGATTTCCTGATGATTAAAAAAGCCAACGGACCGCGAAGGGATGCCCGAAAAACTCTCTGCTGGTTTACCTACGGCAACCGTAGTTGTTTTGGGGAAACATTTGCGCTGCCCTGATGCGATTTTCGGGCGGTCTGAGCTGAGCATCCCGCGTGCGCCACGGCAAGGAGGGGCGCCTGTACGCTTGGGCCGTTCCGCTCAGATGCAACTTCTTGAGGCAAGGGAACTTGAAACCGAGGGCGCGGATTAGACGCCTTCTGGGTCGTTGAGGCAGGCAAAGGCGGCTTGCCCGAGGGAGATGCCGCCATCATTTGTGGGGACGCGATGATGGAAATAAACACGGAAGCCCTTCGCTTCGAGGAGCGGGACGGTTCTGCCGAGAAGGTACGTGTTCTGGAACACCCCGCCGCTTAATGCGACCTCTTGAATGCCCGTGTCGGCGCGGACCTTGTCGCAAACCTGGACGATCATCCTGGCGACGGCGTTGTGAAACCTGGAAGAAATGAATCGCACTGTTCCGCCCACCGCGAGGTCTTTGACGATTTGCTCGAAGAGCGGTCGCCAATCCACGACGTGAACTCCATCAAAATTCCGAATGTCGAAGGCATAAGCCTTCGCGCATTTTTCGTCTGCAAGAAATTCCAACTCTATCGCGGCTTGCCCCTCGTAGTGAATCTCGTCGCGAATACCGAGCAAGGAAGAGACGGCGTCGAACAGCCTTCCCATGCTCGATGTTTGGAAGGTGTTCACGTGGAGGTCGGCTGCTTTTTGGAGGACTGCCCACGAGCGGCGGCTGATGCGTTTGGTGAATTCGACGTTCAGACTCAGAAACGAATCGCCGAAGGCGGCATGGAGGAAACTCGCCGCCATCCGCCAGGGCTGTTTGATCGCCATTTCGCCCCCGGGCATGGCGACGGGCATCAGGTGAGCAACACGCCGATAGGAAGAATAGTCCGCAAGAAGAAACTCCCCTCCCCAGATGGTTCCGTCGTCGCCGTAGCCGATCCCGTCGAACGCCACCCCGATCACCTTTCTCGGCTTTCCTCCGGGCGAGAAAGGTTCGAGTCCGTTATCTGCCATGCAGCTCAGGATGTGGGCGTAATGGTGCTGAACCCCAATTTTGCGAGAAATGTCCGTCCGGGCGAGGGCATATTTCGTCGAGAGATATTCGGGATGGAGGTCGTAGGCGATTGTCTCCGGCTCGATGAAGAAGAGCTTTTTGAAATGTTCGATCCCTTCCTCGAAGGAGCACAAGGTCTCAACGTTCTCGAGGTCGCCGATGTGATGACCGACGAAGAAATAGTTCTCGCGTGCGAGGCAGAAGGTGTTTTTCAATTCCGCCCCGCACGCCAGAATGTGCCGCTTGCACGAAAACGGAAGGAGCAAAGCCTCCGGAACATATCCGCGGGAGCGGCGGAGGACCATTTCCTTCCCCTGGAAAGTGGTCGCGACGGAATCGTCGCACCTCATGTAGATGTCGCGGTTGTTAATCAGGAAATAATCGGCGATGGGACCGAGGCGAAAGAATCCTTCGTTGTTGAGATAGCATATCGGTTCATCGCTGATGTTGCCGCTGGTCATCACGAGGACAAGCCCCGATTTTTGCAGGAGGAGGTGGTGCAGAGGGGAATAAGGGAGCATGACGCCGAGGCGCTTCTGGTTTGGGGCAACGGCTTCGCTGATCGGCGAATTCGGCTTTTTTTTCATCAGGACTATCGGGGCTCGAGGGGACTGAAGAAGCTCTCTATCTGCTTTGGATACATAGCAGTGCTTCTCGACCTCGTCGAGGGAACGCGCCATCAAGGCGAATGGTTTGTCTTCCCGATATTTCCTCTTTCGGAGGGCGGCGACGGCGGAGTGGTTCATGGCGCCGCAGGCGAGATGAAATCCGCCAAGTCCCTTGACGGCAACGATTCGCCCCTTCTTCAAAAGCTCGGCGGCCTTATCAATCGGGTCACCGCAGGATACCGTCTTGCCGTGTTTATCGAGCAGAGAGACCTCTGGTCCGCAGGCGGGGCAGGTGTTCGGCTGGGCGTGAAACCGCCGGTCGCTGAAATCCTCGTACTCCGCGGCACAGACCTCGCACATCTTGAAAGGCTTCATGGTGGTCTTGTCGCGGTCGTACGGGATGTCCTTGATGATGGTAAAGCGAGGTCCGCAATTCGTGCAGTTGATGAACGGGTAGCCAAAGCGGAAGTTGCCCTCGTCGAGAAGCTCGTTCACGCACTGCGGGCACGTGGCGATGTCCGGCGAGAGAGGGACGAATTTGAGAGCGAGCCTGCGGCTTTTTCGGATGACGAATCGGCGGGGAACCCTCCGCCCGCGAGGCGCCCTCTCGAGGCTGACCTCCATCGAGTGAATCGCGGCCTGTGGCGGCTTTTTCTCCTTGAGGTCTCTGAGAAATTCTTGAACGCTCTCGCGTCTCCCAACCGCCTCAACGTGGACTCCGGTCGAATCGTTGAGCACGTAACCGGAAATGCCGTGTTGGCGGGCGAGGTTGAACACGAACGGACGGAATCCAACCCCCTGAACAATTCCTGTTATCTTTACTCTAACTTTCTGAAGCATAGCTGCGAAGTTGAATCCGTCAGTGCGTCCCGCGGGGCGAGTGCGCGAACCGCGCTTCGATGTGCCGTCGCAGTTTCTGAAACAATCCTTGGCCCAGCGAAGTTCCTAACGCCGGACCGCCATGCCTTTGACGTTGACAGATGGACCGCCCGGTCATAGTATCCTGCCGCCGGAGCGGCCGCCACAAGCGAAAAGGCGCCATCGGCTGGAATTTCGGGCACGACGATAGGAGCACTCCGACGATCAAGTCAACACCTTTGCGCACCGCAAGCACCTCATTGCAACGCGTTCACAACCTTCGCGCACAGAGTTTCCACGAAATTGACAACGGAGGATCAGGATGCTGACAAGGTTTCAAGACCCGCCAAAACGATTCCGTCCCTCGCCTTTCTGGTCGTGGAACGATGACCTGAAAGACGCCGAGTTGAGGCGGCAGATAAGAGAGTTCAAGGCGAAGGGCTTTGGTGGGTATTTCATGCACTCCCGAGTTGGGCTGAGAACGAAATACCTCAGCAAGGAATGGATGAAACGAATCGCCGCGTGCCTCCAAGAGGGCAGGAGGCTCGACATGGAATCGTGGCTCTACGACGAAGACAGATGGCCCAGCGGCGCCGCAGGAGGACTGGTAACCCGGGGGCGCGACGACTTGCGGAGCAGGGGCCTGTCTCTCGTCCGGTCGCCGTCGGCGGACGGAACATACCTGGCGGTGTTCGACCTCGACGAGAAATCCAGCAGATACCGGATGATAGACCCGGACAAGACGGCGAAGAAGGAGAAAATTGCTTTTGACGTTGTCCTCGCGCCGAAGACGAATTGGTTCAACGGCGAATCCTACGCTGACCTCTTGAACCCGCGAGCGGTCGAGGCTTTTCTGAACACCACCTACGAGGCGTACGGGGCGGAATTTGGTGACGAGTTCGGCGAGTTCATGCCCGGCATATTCACCGACGAGCCGCATATTCGGTGCGGAGATATTCCGTGGACAGAGGAATTCCCCTCTTATTTCGAGAGGCAAAACGGATACAAGATCGTCCCTCGGCTGCCGGAGCTTTTCTTCGACCTGCCGAACTCGCCGAAAACGCGCTACGATTTCTGGCGAACGGTGACGAAGATGTTCGTGGAGACCTTCTCGAAGAGGCTGTACGAGTGGTGCGAGGCGCACGGCGCGGCGCTGACCGGACACTATCTGCGCGAAGACAATTTGCTCTCACAGATGCTGCACGCTGGCGCGGTGATGCCCCACTACGAATTTGAGCACTGCCCCGGCATTGACCACCTCGGACGGAACATTGACAACCCACTGACCCTGAAACAGGTGTCGAGCGTGGCTCACCAACTGGGAAGGTCGAGGGTCCTCTGCGAAATCTACGGGGTCAGCGGCCATAGCATGACCTTCGAGGACCAGAAATGGATTGCGGATTTCCATTTCGCTTTGGGCATCAACTTGATCTGCCAGCACCTCGTCCTTTATTCGATGAAAGGTGAGCGAAAGCGGGATTATCCTCCGACGATAAGCTGCCACCAGCCGTACTGGGATTACTACCAGCACATGAACGATTATCTGGCGAGGTGCTGCTGCGCAATATCCGTTGGGAAGTTCGCTCCGGAGGTCTTGTTGCTGCACCCAATATCCACAGCCTGGACGGTGTGGCGGAAGGGGAACGATGATGGTGTTCGGGATTATGATCAGCGGTTCGTGAACGTGTTGACGCTGCTCCTCCAGACGCACAGGGACTTTGATCTCGGCGACGAGTTTGTCATGGAATGGCACGCCGCCGCAAAGGGGCAGACATTGTCGGTCGGGCAGATGGAATACAAAGCGGTGATTGTCCCGCCGAGCAAGAATTGGGGGAGGGCTGCACTCGAGATTCTGAAGAAGTTCCGGGGACCCGTTGTCTTCGTAGGGGAAGCGCCGACGATGGTTGATGGAAAGGAAAGCTCCGAGTGGAAGAACCTTCTGAAGAGGAAGAACGTGTTTTCGGTCAGCGAGCGACCGGAAGAGATCACGTTGCTTCTCGACAGGCTTATCGCGCGAGATTTCTCAATCGCAGATCGGGACGGACGAGAGGTAGCGGACGTCTATTCGTACCACCGTGTGACGGGAAAAGGGCATCTCTATTTCCTGGCGAACACAAGCCGCAGTAAAAGCCATGCCGCGGCGATCAAACTGTCAGGTCGCGTCAGAGTGAACGAGTGGGAGGCTTCCGACGGGAGAGTACGTGAGGTGGAAGCAACTGCTCTGGATACCAAGACTGTCGTGAAGTTGGACTTGCCGCCTGCCGGATCGAAAATTCTGACCGTCGAGAAGAAGTCTCGCGGTCAGAGGGCACCGAAGCTCGAAGAAGTCAAACGCTTGGCGATCAAGGGACCGTGGTCTTTCCGCAGGACTCATCCGAACAGCATGACGCTCGATTTTTGCCGGTTCTCGATCAACAACTCCCCCTTCAGCAAACGGCAGCCGGTTTGGAAAGCGCGAAAGGAAATCCAGAAATTCTTCGCGATTGACAAATACAGCGAGATTCAGCCCTGGGTTCTCGAAGAGAAGAAAATCAGACTTCCGGAGGCAAACATTGTCGAGTTGGAATTCGAGTTCGACGTCGAGGCAGAGCCAAAGAGCGTCTCTCTCGTCGTGGAGGAGGCTTTCAAATTTGCTTTGAAGGTCAACGGGAAGCGGGTCAGCACCGCAACAAGCGATTGGCACTGGGATAGACAGTTCTCGAAGATTGACATCCGCCGCCGGGTTGTCGCGGGAAGGAACACAATCAGTCTGCGATGTAATTATCAATGGGATACCGAAATTGAGGAGACATATCTGGTCGGTGATTTTGGGGTCGTGCCTGAAGACAACGTGCGGTTTCGGATCACCGGGGAACCGAAGAAGCTCGACCCCGGGGATTGGGTGTCGCAGGGTTACCCATTCTATAGCGGGAACATGGTTTACGAGGCGAAAGTGGAGATCGAGAAGCGGGCGGACAGAACTTACCTGCTCGACGTGTCAAAGGCGAGGGGATGCCTATGCCGGCTCGTCGTGAATGGGCGTCAGCCGGGTATTGTGGCGTGGCAGCCGTGGCGAATGGATGTTACGCGGCTTCTGAAGAATGGGACGAACGCACTGTCCATAGAAGTTGTCGGCACACTGCGCAACACTTTCGGGCCGCTTCATCACAAAGGAAAGGACGCCTTGCCGTGGGTGGGACCAGAGCAATTCGTGGACGAAGCGAACTGGAGCGACGAATACAATTTCGCCCCCTATGGCATCTTCGGCGACTTGGAGCTTGTGGTTTGCCGGGAAGCTCAATAGGGAAATGAACTGCTCGGGGACAATCAGCGCACGACGCTTTATTCGGAAACCACCCGATACCACCTCGACCTGACTGCCGATAGGTTATCGCCCGTCCACTGCGTCTCGGTCGTGGGCCACGCGGAGCCCGGCACGTCCGACCAGACCGCGGAAGAAAGATTATCCGTGAACTGAACCCGGTACGAACCCGTGCCGAAGGACTCCCACGAGAGCGAAACCTTATCGGCGGCAATTGCCACAGAAAGCACTTTGCCCGGCGTTGCGCTCGGCTTCTCACCCATTACGCGGATATTATCCACCGCCCACCAGTAGTCGTAATTGGCTTTCCAGAAGCGCCACCGGAGCTTGATTTTCTTCCCGTCCGCCAGGGCGGAAACGTCAACGAGTTTGGGAGAGGAGTTATCTCCGTCGTTGCCCTCGTGATGCAAAACGTTGTTCCAGTCGGACCAGGACTGTTGATCCTCGTCGTAGGTGGCGAGGTCGAGGTCATAGACCTGGTCGAAGATTCCGACATCCGGTTCGTAAATCTGGATGTTGCTTCCGAATTGGACGGTCACCTTGAGAAAGCCGGTGCAGTCTATCTGCGGGCCGATGAGCTGCTCGTCAAGGTCCGCGGGACCCGCCAGTTCCCCGTCGGATATAACGTAGTTGCCGTACATGCCGGGGAGGTCGGGGGATTCGTAACCAAGGGGAGCGCCGGTCGTGGACCAGAGTTGCCAGGCGCCTTCGGGGACGTTCGAGCCGTTGTGGATTGTCCAGCCGCCCGACGAGGAGGTGAGGTCTTCGGTGCTGTTGTACGACTCAAAATCATCGCTGAAAAGCGTAACCCGCGATGGTTGCGGCTGCTGAAAGCCGATCCCCCAATAATCGAGTTGTGCGCTGCCAGCCGAGAGGATAATGCGCAGGGTGTGCTGGCCGAAGGATGAATAGAAAGCCGGAGTACTGACCGGTATGACCTGCCAGTTCTCGGAGCCTCCCGTGTTGAACGAGAACCATCCCTGGTGCGATTCGTCCCAGAGAAATTCCAGGGTCGCCTGACCGTCGCTGGCGGCGCGAATGGCGCCGATTTTCACGTAGCCCTCGTTGGCGACATCAAAAGTGTACCGCCACCAATCCTCCGGCGAGATATTCCCGAGACGGCGCTCCTGGGGATTGAACGCGGGGATGGCTATCGGGTCGTCCGGACGATATTCATTGGACTGGGGGGCGTCCTGGTAAAACAAATCGCTGAGGAGAAGGTCCGAGCGATAGCTTGCCCCAAAGCCTCGCTTGCCCTCGCCGCCGGGGAAATTTCCTCCCTCGAAATCGTAGTCCTCAAACTGCCTTCTCAGCATGGACGGGGAAGCCGCTATGCTTGGCAGGCTGACCGCAAGGTCGCTCTGAGCACCCGTCGTGTTCTCCGCAGTGACCTTGTACTGGTAGCTCTTCCCCTGCTCGACGAAGAAATCAGCGAACGTGTTGTCTCGGATTAAGCCGGAAATCTCCGCGGACCCGCCTCCATCCTCCGAACGATAGACATGGTAGCCCGCCATGCCTTCCTGAGGATTCGGCTGCCAAGAGAGATGTGCGTCCACGTCGAAGGCGACGGCGAGACCGGAGGGGGGCTGAGGAGCCGGGGCGACGCTCTGGCAACCCGAGATGTTCTGGTCGGTGACGCCGGGATACGTCAGCGTTCCGGCGAAATGCACGATCCCGCCGTGGGCGGCGGGTACATCAAGCGAATAGGTGACCGTGCGGTCCTTCACGTCCGCTCCAGTGAAAGCCCACGATATTTGCCCGGGCTGCGAGGTGTTTCCGCCGCCAGCGTCGGACACGGTCAGCCCTGCGGAGATACCCTCGACGATCGTGAGAGTACTCGGGCTGCCCGCGTCAACGTCCAGAACCAGCGACACGGCTATCTTCTGGCGGGACTGGTAGCTCGTCGGGAGCCCTCTCGTGCACACGACCGTCGGCTTTGTCCCATAAACCTCCAACTCCGCGATTGATGCGTAAAAGGCGGGCCCGCCCGGCCGACCGTAGATGCGAACGCCGATTCCGGGGCAGCCGGTGAACGACAACTCGTACTTCGAATAAGGCACGCGAGCGGTGCCGTCGGAGAAGTCATACGCCGGGGTGATAACTGCGTCTTCGGCTTCAATCCATCGAACTCCGTCCATCGTGTACTGGACGGTCAGGCTCTTCCAGTACCCGCCAGCGGCGGACGGCGCCCCCTCATAGAAGACCAGCTTGTCGAAGTAGAGCTCCTCGGACCACGTGTATCCGTACCAATCCTCTCCCGCGACGTTAGCGCCGTCGTAGCTGTCATAGCTCTCTTGCGTTACACCGTTCTTAATGACGGAAATATCTTTCGCCCCCTGACCCGTTGGGGACGTTACGCGAGCAATTGGTACGGCATCCGCCCGAAAAGCGAGGTTCTCGAGAGTATGAGAGGCAAGGCTCTCGCCGGCGCTCGAAGGGAGAGAGAGCGCTTCCGCATAGACGTGCCCTACACACGGACAATCCAAAAACGCAGCGATTGCGAGGAATCCCATGATAGAGTTCAAAATCCGAAATCGCATCTTATCCTCCCACTGTAGCTTCATTTCATATTGTCACAATAGACTCCCGCTCCGGTCCGAGCATTCGGCGCCGCCGAAGTCGCCTTTGCCGAGGGACACGCCATTAGGCGGCCCCAGGTGTCCGTTCATCTTCTGAGCCGGAACGATGAGCGAGACAATCGTTTGTTCGCAATTTAGCACAGATTGGCGCGTCCCGCCAGTAGGTCGTCAGCGGCCGTGTGGCGAAGGTCATCGGCAACGCTGGAGTCTTTCGCATGGGGACGGAACCGCAGAGGATGCAGGGATCACAGAGAGGAGTGGTCCCGGGCGATGCCCCCGCTGCGTTCTCCCCGACTTGGAGCCGGGTTAAGCTCCCCCGGGTCCCGCCCCGCCGAGGGCGGGGATATCGCGAACATCCATCCTGTGCGCTCTCTGCCCCGAAAATCACTGCCACGCGGCCAGGGGGCCCCGCCTTCGGGGGGAGGTCTCTCGCAAAGCCGCCAAGCACGCAAAGTGGGGACTGCAGGGCCTGTTCCCTTTGGAGTGCTGTGGCTTACCCTTCAGGCGGGCAAACTCCTTGGCGCCTTGGCGAGAGAACACGAATTCCGACTTCTGCGCTGGAAATGAGCGTTACGCAGCCATGATTTTCATCGTCTCCGGGGGAACGAAGTTCATGAGCGACTGCGGTGAGTCCCCCCGTAACTGAGGGATTAAGATTGGGGGCAAAAACCTGTTTGCATTTTGCGGGAGCGCGGTATAATGCACCCTCATTGTTTTTTTCAAGGCTGGCTGCGGGGAGAAAGTGGTTCGCGGATGCCCGTCAGAAAGACTTGATGAGAATCGGAGGTAGGATGATGAGGTGGTTGCTGACGTTTTTGAGTGCCGCTGTTGCGATCTGTGTCATCACGGCTGTGAGCGTCGAGGAAAAGAAGGAGACGCCGCACGAGTACGTTGGCTCGAAGCAGTGTCGCATATGTCATAATGCCCCCGCGAAGGGGAGTATGAGCGATATATGGTCGAAGACGAAACACGCGGAGGCTCACCCAACCCTTCTCACACCCGCTGCCAAGGAAGCGGCAAAGAAGTTGGGAATCAAGGAGCCGGAGAAGAGCGGCGAGTGCCTCCGCTGCCATTCGACGGCTTACGGGAGGACGAAGAAGCAGGTCACGGAGAAGATTAAGGTGGAGGAGGGAGTGGGCTGTGAATCGTGCCATGGGGCGGGGAAGGATTACGCGAAGCTGGGCATCATGGAGGACCGACAGAAGTCCGTGCCAGCGGGAATGATTTATCCCGCGAAAGATATTTGTGTCCAATGCCACAATGCCGAAAGCCCGACGTGGAATCCGGAACGCTACACGGATAAGAACGGAAACAAGGTCGGGTTTGATTCTGAAGTTTTGTGGGAGATGATCAAGCACTCGATCCCAAAGGAAGCGAAGAAGTAAGGGATTTGGGCAAGGCGGAGACCGTTGTGCAGTCTCCCGGTTTTCGGGAGACTGACCGCCGAGAACGCAGAGACGCCGCCCGGAAGTGAAGCGTTACGCCTTCGCGCGCCCGGAGGCCGAAAGCGGGCAAAGGACAGTTGGCGGAGAGGTTCGCAAGTGTCCGAGCGAATGAAATTCAAAGACGTCAGGCACATCGTTCACGCGGCGATCATCCTCGTCGTGGTGGTGGTCGGGTTTCTCATCGCGCGATGGGCGACTGTTCCGAAATCGTTCGGGCAATACGGCCATTATCGAGGCGCTTCCATCGCGGAAGACCAGAGCTTTCCCGTTATCCTTCAGAGCGCCGGCGCCTGCAAGGAATGCCATGAAAAAGAGCGCGGCATGTGGCCCGGTTTCGATGTGTGGCAAAAGGGGAAGCACTCGGCGGTAACCTGTGAGAACTGCCACTCCAATGTCCGGCAACACGTCGAGAGGATGAAAGCCAGGCCGGAGTCAAAAGAGTTTCTCGTTACCAAGGACCCCAAGCCGCAGAGATGCTTGATGTGCCATTTCGCCCTCGCGGCGAGACCGAAAGTGGCGCCGCTGTGCGTGCCCGACGACAATCACGCCGAATACCTCAAGTTAATCAAAGAGCAAACGGAGGAAATTCTCGGCTGCACGACATGCCACGAGGACTACCTCCCTCACAACCCGAAATTGGAAAAAAAGCAGTGAAAGTCAGTAGAAGAGATTTTCTCAAACATAGTTGCCTGATCGCCACGGCGGCGAGCCTGCCCTTTGCCCGACGGCTACTCGGAGAGCTTGCCGCGCCGGCGCCGAAGAAATACAAGCTCGAAGGGCATAAGTACGCCTTCATCGTGAACAGCACGAAGTGCATCGGCTGTGGGGCGTGCGTCAGAGCCTGCAAGCTGGAGAACAAGGTGCCCGACGACTTTTTCAGGACGTGGGTCGAGAGATACACCATCGGCAAGGATTCGAAGGTGGCCGTGGATTCGCCGGAAGGCGCCCTTCGCGGCTTCGAGGAATTGAAATCCGTCGCCGCAGCGAACATAGCGAAGGCGTTTTTCGTGCCGAAGCTGTGCAATCACTGCTCGAATCCCCCTTGCGTCCCCGTTTGCCCCATCGGAGCGACATACCAATCACCCGACGGCGCCGTCCTCACCGACGCGAGTTACTGCGTCGGCTGCGGCTACTGCATTCAAGCCTGCCCGTACGGAGTGAGGTTCAAGAATCCGAGAACGCGGGTTGCCGATAAATGCACGTGGTGTTACCACAGAATCACAAAAGGGTTTCTCCCCGCGTGCGTGGAAATTTGCCCGACGGGCGCAAGGCGGTTCGGAGACGCGGCGCAGCCGGATTCGCCGATTGCCAAGGTTCTCGATTCCGAGCGGGTGGATGTCCTGAGAAAAGAACTGGGCACGCATCCGAAGGTTTATTACGTCGGACTCGACGTGGAAGTGAGATAAATGGGCGACATACTTTCCAGTTTTGTTTTCCCCAACGAGCGGGTCTATTGGGGGATACTCATCGTCATCTATCCTTTCATCACTTCCGTCGCCACGGGCACGTTCTTTGTCTCGACGCTCGACCACCTTTTCAAGAAAGAATCCCTGAAGCCCGTGAGCAATTTCGCCCTTCTTGCGTCCCTCGGCTTTGTGTCGTTTGCGAGCGTTCCTTTGCTGCTTCACTTAGGTCATCCGGAGCGCGCCTTCAACATCATGTTCACGCCGAGCAAGACTTCCGCGATGGCCACATTCGGCTACATTTACGCGTTTTATCTGGGGCTTGTGGTTCTGGAAGTCTGGTTTGTGTTCCGCCCGCAGATTGTCCAGTGTGCCCGGGCGGGAACCGGGGCAAGGCGAATACTCTATTCCATCCTCTCGCTGGGCGTGAAAGAAATACCCGAAGCCGCGTCCCGCATAGACAAGGGAATCATCAAATTCCTCGCGTTCCTGCGTGTGCCGACGGCGTGCATACTGAGCGGATACGTCGGATTCATCTTTGGCTCACTGGAGTCCGTGCCGCTGTGGTCCTCGTCGCTGATACCGGTGATTTTCCTTCTGTCGGCGGTGGCTTGCGGGATGGCGATGATCGTGGTGCTCTATTTCGTGGCGATGACGGCGAAGCGAAAGAGGATGGACGCCGGCTGCGTGCGGGCGATGTCCGCGTATTTATGGACTTTCCTCGTCCTGAGCGGCGTGCTGCAAGTTCTGATGTTCGTGCACAGCACCTATGGCACACGCCCTGATTGGCGATTCGCGTTCGAGACGCTCAAGGGCGAGTTCGGTCTCAGCCTCATCGGGCTTCAACTGGTCGCCGGTTTGATTGTGCCGTTCGTCCTGCTGTCCGCGGCTCTCGTGCTGCGAATGAAGAACGGGCTGCGGAACGCCCTGACTGTGATTTCATCAGCTTTGGTCTTGGTTCACGTTTTCGCGTTCCTGTGGAACCTGATCATCGGCGGGCAACTTGCGTCGAGGACGCTGCGGGGCGGGTTGAGCTTCCGTCCCGAATTCCTCGGCAAGGAAGGGATTCTCGTGTCCGCCGTCGTCCTCGTTTGCCCGTTAATCTTCCTCTACATCCTCACCAAAATACTTCCGCCTTTTGAAAAGAAGGTGGAAGCGGCCCGCTGATTCTGTGCAGACTCCTCACCGATCTTCTTTGGGAGCTGAGCCGCTGTGGAAGGGCGCGATAAGCGAAGCGATTAGAGCAGGGATTGTGTGCTGGGCGGCTTCGACGTGGACGGTCAACCCAGCTTCTTTTGCGGCAGCGGTAGTGACGCGACCGATTGAGGCAATGACCACACTTTCGGGGATGCTCTTCAGGGCGTTTCCGAGGGCACAGGCGAAGTTCCGAGCCGTGGAAGCGCTCGTGAAAGTTACGGCGTCAATCTCCCCGTCGAGGAGCTGCTTGATCGTGCTGGGCTCCGGGTCAGCCTTGGCCGTCCGATAGCAAACGATTTCTTTCACCTTCGCGCCGAGGCTGGCGAGTCCGGAGGGAAGCGACTTGTCGGCGAGGTCGGATCGAGCGAGCAGGAATTTCTTGCCCGCTACGTCGCCGACGCGGCGAAACGCCTCCATGATCCCCGCACTGGAAAAATCTTCCGGTTGAAGGTCGGGGACGAGATGCCACTTCTTCAGTGCCTCTGTTGTCCGCGGACCGATGGAGCAGATGCGGACACCGCCGAGACACCGAGCGTCCTTGCCGAGATCGAAGATTCTCGACAGAAACGCTTCCACGCCGTTCACGCTCGTGAGGACAATCCAGTCGTAGCTCGATAGACTCGCGATGGCGGCGTCAACTTCGGCGAAGTCCTCCGGCGGCTCAATTCCTATCGTCGGGAACTCAATTGCCTCGCCGCCAAGTTCCTCAATCAACCGCGCGGTGCTTCCCGCCTGGCGCTCTGCCCGCGTTATGAGGATTCTCTTTCCGAAGAGCGGCTTCTTCTCGAACCAGGCGAGTCGCTCGCGGAGCTTCACAACTTCCCCGACGACGATGATCGCGGGCGGCTTGACCTTTTGCGTTTCTGCGCTGGCGGCGATGTCGCTCAATTTTCCTTCGACGCACCGCTGCCGGGGGAGAGTCCCCCACTCGATGACAGCGACGGGCGTTTCCGGGTCTCTTCCCTGCTCGATTAACTTGGCGGCAATTTTTGGGAGGTTCGCCACGCCCATGAGGAAGACGAGAGTGTCGGCGCCCGTCGAGATTCTGTCCCAGGCGATAGTCGAGGAGGGTTTCGTGGGGTCTTCGTTTCCCGTGATGAAAGCGACGCTCGAGGCGATTTTGCGGTGGGTGAGAGGAATCCCCGCGTAAGCGGGCGCCGCAATCGCCGAGGTTACCCCAGGCACGACCTCGAATGGAAGTCCCTTCTCCGCCAGGTATTCCGCTTCCTCTCCTCCCCTCCCAAAGATGAATGGGTCGCCGCCTTTGAGACGGCAGACGATTTTCCCCCGCGCGGCAGCCTCCGCCAGAAGCCGGTTGATTTCGCCCTGCGGCAGCGTGTGTTCTCCGGCGACTTTGCCGACGTAAATCTTCTGCGCATTCTCCTTTGCGTGGCGGAGCAAGCGGGGACTCATGAGGTGGTCGTACACGATGAGGTCGGCTTTACGGATGCAATCGAGAGCCTTGCTCGTGATGAGCGGAGGGTCCCCCGGTCCCGCCCCGACGAGGAAAACAATCCCTTTCCCTTCCCCCATGAACGCCTTTCCGTCGGAGAACATGCCCTTGGCGGTGCTGCCTGCGAGCCGTTCGTCGTTGTCAGAGGACGAATTGCCAGTCGTCTTTCGTTCCTTTCACTCGGTCTTTTCCGACTCCCCGGATGAAAAATCGTCCATCCGGGGTCAAGCCCGACTCGATCTCGTACTTCACGTTCCCGTAGCGAATGTACTTTTGCTCCTCGGAGATCAGCTCTTCCTGCTGGAGCTCGTCGAGGCTTCGCGGCGCTCGCGCGTTCATTCCCTCGAAATACTTCACCGCCTCCTGAATTTCGATCTTGCGGAGATTGACAGTTTGATCAATGAGAATGTTCGTTTGGGTCTTTCCCGTCGTGTAGTCCGTAACTTCGTGAATCTGCTCGTGGAGAGACTCCTTCTTGCCCCCCTTGTCCGCGTCCTTATCGTGGTACGCGCGCTGCACCAACCAGATAAGGACGATCGCCGCCAAAACGATGAAAACAAAATATCGCATTTCCATTCCTCCCAGACGTCATCGGGAACCCGCCCGAAGCCCTTCCGCTTCTAGCCGTCGTTCCTTAACATAGCACTCCCGGGGGCGGAAATCAACGCCGTCGTGGGGGGAGTGGTCCGGGAGCCCGACCTGGCCCACGGCGGGGGCGGTACCATGGGAAAACGTCCGCCGGGAACCAGCGGCTAACCGGCGCCGCTGTCGCCTGCGTCTTCCGGAACGACTTCCCCTTTGTCCGGCTCTGGACAGGGCCGCCCGCTAAACGGGACCCCGTCTCGCTCGTACCTGTCTTCTTCGCCGATTAACGGGCCCACCCAGTGCTGCAAGGCGATAAGGGACCGGAAGCGCGGGAAGCGGTTGCTTACTGGCGGCTTGAGTAGTAATGTTCCGGCGTCGAGCATCTCGCAGGAGCGGCGAGGATGCCGAAATAGCCAGCTACAGAACACATCCCCGTCAATGCTGTAATGTTGCCTGACAAAGAATTCTCCCCAGGCCTTCTCCAGCTCATCCCTGGGCTTGATGTCTATGATTTCTACCTCTGCCAGGTCCACGGTGCGGTTATCCCTCCATTGGCTGAGCATTAGGTCCCTCGCCTCTACATCCGTAGCCGGGGCCCCATACCCGAATATCGTGAGGAAGTATGCCCGCCGAAGCGCGTTGCGCAAGGCGTCCCACTCCCCCCGGATGAAGGGGTCCGCGCTGTAGTCTTTGTGTCTAACCGGATATAGGAGGCGAGAAGGCTTCAGCGGCTTGCCGCATTTCTGGCATGCGTCGCCGAGGCATCCCCATGGACGGTGCTTGCGGCATACACCGACAGCAACATTCCCGTGGAGGAAAGCCAGGTGTGGCAGCCTGCGCATGCACACGTTTCTGCGGTACGCCTGGAGCAGTAACGGGTCCCAGTTGAAGCTCGCTATGAGGTCCTTCTCCCTCAGCGATAGGATTAGGCAATCATATATGGTGGGCTCCGAGGGAAGACGCATGCCATCGAAGTAGTCGCGGACGTGCCGCTCGATCTGGCTCATGAGGTCGCCATCCTCGCCCGTCGTAGCCAGTTCGTCATATAACGACTCGAAGTTGGTTTCGATGGCAGCAATCCCACGGCTGCGGAGAAAGTCGCTTAACCCGAGGGTCTGCACGAAGTCAACCATGAGCGGAAGCTTTTTGCCGCTCGCATCCCCCTCGAGGCAGGCGGCCCTGCTCGCACCTGCGCCGAGAATCACCACGTGGGGATAGAGGCATACCCCGTTATCACGTACGGGATTTCGCCATAATCCCATGTCACGGGCTCCTAAGTGGTCTCGCGGGACGCCTCCGGAAAGCCGCTGCATACACAGCCGTGAATGCGGACAGGCATGAATTCGGAAAACGCTGCTTCATGGCAGCCCCGCAGCCGGCCAAACGGCGGTAATCCAGTTCACCGGGCAAGCCCTTCCAGGGTGAAACGGTGCTCCTCAATCGAAAGATTAGCAAGGTCTTCGAGGCGCTTCAGGCGCTCCCGGTCGAGCGGGGCACGCACGAGAAAGATCTCACCCCCCACCTGAATCGCGTCAAATTCCTGCTCCTGAGCGACCTCATGAAAAGCGTCCGGCATGGTCAGGTTCTCGTTCTGCCGCTTCACAATTCCCAGATATTTCATCTGTGGCTCACCTCCACCAACCTCGAAATATCCTATGGGGGCTTTTTGAGTCAGGGCGATTCAGCAGCCCACCGCGGAGGGACTGCGGTTACTCGTCCCTCGACCCGGGAGCTTTCGCGGATTTGCGTCCGAGAGCAGATCGGCCTTCTGGGAAGGACGGGAGGCTCTGTCGGGAAGAGCCGCACGG
Source organism: uncultured Verrucomicrobiota bacterium (assembly GCA_964516325.1). GTDB lineage: Bacteria > Auribacterota > JABMQX01 > JABMQX01 > JABMQX01 > CAZFAP01. The sequence continues at coordinate 17,947 of CAZFAP010000026.1, read as the reverse complement.
TTTACCAATAGGCGGGGACTTCGCGGCGGCGACCGGAGGTCTTTTCGAGGAAGTAGATTTTGCCGTTCGCTTTTCCGAATTCGTACAGTTGGCGGGTAATGTCAACGTCCCTGCGGCAATATTCTTCGAGCTTGTTGAGTTGCCCCGCCTTGTACCATTCGACCGCCTGAAGGCCGTCCGCCATTTTGCCGACGCCGAGCGTCGCCTGGACGAAGCTCTCGAGGCTCACCCGGAAACCGAGGATGGTTTCCGCCTGGACGAGGATGTCGAGCGTTTTTACTTCTCTCAGGTCGTGCGGGGTGCATGGGCGGAGCACGACGTAATCGAATCTGATGATGTTGAAGCCGATGACCAGGTCTGCTGAAAGCAGTTGCTCAACAAGAGCTGGGGCGTCCGGCTCGAAGTAGGTCGTGAAGAGGCCGGTGGCGTAATCATACACGACGCCGAGGGACATGCCGAGCCTGTCAATGTGGTTTCTTCCACCGACCTCGTCGAAGGTCTTTTTCGTTTCCAGGTCAAACACGAGCTTTTTCATGAAACGGCTCCAATTATGAGCTGGTTGTCGCGCATCCGGAACAACCTCGTTGCGTCCGTGGCGGAAATGTCTCACCGCGGAGAGCGCAGAGGGGCCCGAAGCGGACTACTTCCCGATGCAGAATTTCGAGAATATCTCGTGCAAGATTTCTTCATCCGCCATCTGCCCGGTTATCAGCCCGAGGGCATCCAGGGCTTCGTGAATCTCGACGGCGGGGAATTCCGGAGAAAGGTTCTCGCCGAATGCTCTCACTGCGCTCTCCAAAGCCTGCCCGGCTCTCTCCAGAGCATCCCTGTGCCTGACGCTGGTAATGATTGCTTCGTCCGTCGAGGGAATTCCGCCGGACCACACGCTTTCAATTATCTCTTGCTTGAGTTGCTCTATCCCTCCGAGCTTCAACGCGGAGGTCTTGACGACCGGTCCGGCCTCGAACTCGCTCGCGAAAGAGCGCTCATCCAGGTCAGGGACAAGGTCAATCTTGTTGATGACGACTATGAAGCGCTTTCCTCGAATCTCCTCGAAAATCCGTCGATCGTCGTCCGAGACGCCTGCGTCCGCATCGAGGATGAACAGCACCAGGTCGGCATCTCGAACAGCCTTTTTGCTGCGTTTGACCCCCTCCTTCTCGACGACGCCCTTCGGCTTTCTGATTCCGGCGGTGTCAAAGATGTTGAGGGTGATTCCCTGGAGAATCAGCGATTCCTTGAGGACATCTCGCGTCGTGCCGGGGACGGGCGTTACGATCGCCACGTCCTTTTCGAGAAGCGCGTTGAGGAGGGTGGACTTGCCGACGTTCGGCTTCCCTGCAATGACGACCTTTGCTCCCTCAACAATCTTGACGCCGTCCTCGAATGTCGAGAGTAGCTTCTCGATCTTTTCTTTTGCGGAGGCGAGCTTCGCCGACAGCTCCTCTTTCGGCAAAATTTCGATTTCCTCTTCCGAAAAGTCTATTGACGCCTCGACCACCGCGGCAACATCCACGATTTCCGAGCGGATGGTTTCGACGGCGTCGTGGAGCCTGCCGCTCAATTGCTGGGAAGCGACTCGGAACGCGAGCTCGTTTTGGGCGCCGATCAGTTGTTGGACGGCTTCCGCTTGAGAGAGGTCGAGCTTCCCGTTGAGGAAGGCTCGCATGGTGAATTCGCCGGGATTGGCAGGTCGCGCACCAGCGCGAATCGCGGCGTTGAGAGTCTTTTGGAGGACGATTGGACCGCCGTGGCACGATATTTCTGCGGTATCGTCGCCGGTGTAGGTTCGCGGTCCATGCATCACGATGAGAAGCGCATTGTCAATGATTTGCCCCTCGACGTGAACCTGCCCGTAATGAACGGTGTGCGTCGGGAAGCTCGACGGAAGGCCCTTTTTGCAGAGAAACACTCTGTCGGCGACTTGGAGGGCGTCGCGGCCGCTGATGCGAACAATTCCCAGTGCCCCCTGCCCAACGGGCGTGGAAATTGCCGCAATAGTGTCGGAGGTGTCGATCACACCAAGGCGCTTCATGGGCGACATTATATGGCCGGAGTGAGACAACGGCAACTCTGCCTTACTGGCGCGGCGGCGCGATTGAACCTGCGTCTCCGCGGGGCCGCGCTTGGCTCCAGCCCCAAACCAGGAGCAACAAGGCACGGGAGTGGGGTCTGAGACCACGAGTTTTTACCGTCGGAGACGGCCGGACGCCCTGTGGAGAAGCTCCCAAATTCACGCAGAGTTTGCCGAAAACGAAACAAATTTTTCGAACACGTGACCTGAATCGGGCCCGAGAAGTATGGCGCTCTTATTGAATAGTTCGTGGTCAGTGGCCGTGGTGCTTGCCAGCATGCCATCCGCTTGATCCGCCGGGTGGGGTGATTCTGAATTTTGGCTTTCCGATGCCCAAATCTTCAAACGCGTCGAGCACATCGCCCGCTCTCTCGAGCCCCCGCGCGTAGCCCTCCGCAGCGCCTCTAGGGATCCCCAGTGCCAAACCTTCCGTCGAACAACGCTGGTTGACCTGGGTGACTCCCCGGAGGGGTATGCGTCGGGGCCGGGACCGTAAGCGGTCCCCCGCATGACCCAAGACTCCGTCTCATGTGCTCACCTTAGCATCGTTGTTTATTCCACGGCTGTCAACCGCACCGTGACCGAGGTAATGTTGACAAAGGCGCGTGAAACCGACGGGCCTGTTTCCCGTTCATTTTTAAGCAAAGCGGTGCGCCCAAACGGAAATGTGCTCCTCCGTCGAAGGAGGGCGTCATAGAGGCGAACCGAGGGCGCCGTGCGCCTGGCTCCGAAAGCCAAAGCCGATGCCCGTGAGATTCAGCCGCACCCATAGCCCCTTGATAGCGTGCGCAGTCAAATCGTGCCGGCCGAAGCTGCACCGGTTCGATTTCCAGTGCCTTCCGCTTGGCGTGCTGCGAGACGCGCATCGGAGGAATCGGGTTTGAAAGGCCGAAGGAATGCTTGCGCGGTCTGTGTCGAAGTCGGGTGAAGCACGTTGCTGCGATGCGCCGGGGCGCTGGGACGGCCTCGACCGAAGGCTTTTGGCTCGACGCCGAACTGAGGGGCGACTGCGTGATAGAGGGAGCTATGACCGTCGGGGAGCTTCTGCCGCTTCCGGATTCGATTCGTGTCCCCCTGGCGTCTTCGGTTCCTTTGTCGTTGAAGCCGGTGGCACGGCGTCTTTGAGTTGCTGGGTAAGCTTCTCGATTTTCGCGTCGAGCGACTGGAGGGCATTCACCAGTTGAAGATTGAAGTCCCGCTGCTGCGTGAACATCCGGAAGGTGTAAAACTTCAACAGAAACCAAATTGCCTTCTTCAGCCACACGGCGGGCCGACCGAGGAGTCCCCCTTTGGACGGAATCTCAAAATCGCCAATGTCTATCTCCCAGCTCTTGCGGAGAGACTTGAGGTGATACCGGAGAAATTCTTCTTCGCTCTTGGCCTGGGAGACCTCCAGTCTTGTCACTCCGACCAGGTTATACTTCTCGTAGACCCCAGCCGCCTTCTTCCTCTCGACCCGCTCCTTGACGGCTCCGATAATCGCTTGGACGTCAATCCTGTCGCTGTCTATCGAGAAAGTTTCGCCTGCGGAAGATGTTGTTTCTGCGGACATGCCAACCTCGTCAAGAGATTCGACCCAAAGTCCGAGCTTTGCCGAAAAGTGAACTGCGCCTGCCACCTTGTTATTCACACATCGCGCACTGTCCACGTGGGCAGCCGGAAGGACTCACGATCGTTCCCGGCGCCGCATTTCCTATCCTACAAGCGCGGGCGGTCGCCCTCAACGGAAATCTGTAGGGGCGTCAACAAGGGACACGCTACGCGGTGGTGCTACTCATGCTCCTCTTCGGAGAGCTCGCGGTAGATGTCTTGTTTCTTGATCCCCTTTGCCGAGGCAACGAGCTTGACCGTCTCCGAGAGGGAAAGTCCAGACTGTTCCATGAGGGACCGCACGTGTTCTTTCAAGTCGGTTGGGGTGGAAGCGGCTACTTCCTTCGCGCCCTTCACAATCAGAACGATTTCACCTTTGAGGGGCTTCTCACTGAGTAGCCCCTCTGCCTGAGAGAGCGAGGTTCTGATTACTTCCTCGTGGATTTTTGTAAGTTCCCTGGCGATTTCGATTCTTCTCTCGCCGAAGATTGTCAGCATCTCTGCAAGGCTTTTTGCCAAGCGATTGGCGGTTTCGAAGAAGACCATTGTTCGTGTTTCGTTTTGCATGCTCATGAGCTTCTTCTTTCTCGTGCCCGAACGAGATGGAAGAAAACCGCAGAAAACGAATTCATCTCTGGGAAGGCACGAGATGGACAGCGCGGCGGTTATCGCGGAGGGACCGGGGATGACTTCGACTCTGACGCTATTCTCAACCGCAGCCTGCACGAGTCTCGCTCCAGGGTCGGAGATTCCGGGCGTTCCAGCATTGCAGACTAACGCGATGGACTTCCCTTCTTGGAAGAGCGCGAGGAATTCGACTGTCCGCTTTGCCTCGTTGAATTTGTGGTAACTGATCAAGCGAGGGGGCGATATGCCGTGCCTTTCGAGGAGAAGGCGAGTTTTTCGGGTGTCCTCACAAGCGATTATGTCGGCTTCTTTGAAAATCCTGAGCGCCCGGAGCGAAATGTCCTCGAGGTTTCCTATCGGCGTACCGATGACAAACAGGATGGGCTTGGTTGGGGTCATCTCGGTTCCTCTGAATGCACCAGACCCTTGCCCCAGGGGATTTATGCGCCCTCCGCCTCGAAAACGATTTCCTTGATCCTCATCAAGCGGTTGATGTTGGACCGCTCGAGTTCGGCGAGCTTCATCCCAATGTACTTCACGGTCTCGGTAATGTTCGGGATCAACACGAACTCCAGGGCGTTCACCCGCCGCCGCGTCCTTTCGATCTCTTCAGCGAGGATGATGATGGTCTTTTCGACGTTGACAAGCTCGACCATGAGAGGAAGGGTCTCAAAGAGGACTCTCAACGACTTGTCCAGCTCGGAGGACGTATGCGGGAGTCCATAAGTGAAAGGATTCGGCTGGCTCTCCAGTTCCATCCGCGGGATGCGAACGTTGAGAAGTCGGCTCACCTGCACTTTGAGTTTCAGTTCGCCGATCGGGTAGGAGAGGGCAGCCGAAAGAAAACTCTCTGGGGTCACCAAGCGGCAGAGGTCAAACCTTCTCAGAGCCTCGTCAATCCCCCTCTCGACTTGGTTTCTCAGCTCCTTCGCGCGCCCGACGAACTGAAGGAAGTTTCGCATCAACTGCTCCTGCTTGTCCTGGAGGAGCTTGTGGCCGCGGCGAGCGAGGGCAAGCCTCTTCTTCAGTTTCAGCAGCTCCATTCGATTGGGATTGACGTTCAGCCTCATATTTTGCTCGAACTAAGAAGCAGCCTCGTAGTATTTCTCGATGTATTCCTGGTGAACCCTCTTCAATTCCTCCTTGGGAAGCATCCGGAGCATCTTCCATCCGAGGTCGAGCGTCTCCTGGATTGTCCGGCGGGTCGTCTCGGACTGCCGAACGAACTCATCCTCGAACCGGTCCGCGAACTTGATGTAAAGCCGGTCCAATTCCGAGAGAGCGGCTTCGCCCAGAATGACCGCAAGCTCCTTCGCCTCTCTCCCCTTCGCGTAACAAGCGAAAAGCTGATTGAGCACGTCTGCATGATCCTCGCGGGTTTTGCCTTTCCCGATTCCCTTATCTTTCAGACGCGAAAGCGAGGGAAGGACGTCAATCGGCGGATAGACTCCTTTGCGGTGAAGCTCGCGGCTGAGCATGACCTGCCCTTCGGTGATGTATCCAGTGAGGTCAGGCACGGGGTGAGTCTTGTCGTCTTCGGGCATGGAGAGGACAGGCATTAAGGTGATTGACCCCGTCCTTCCCTTAATCCTTCCCGCCCGCTCATAGACCGTCGCCAGGTCGGTGTACATGTAGCCCGGATAGCCGCGCCGACCGGGGATCTCCTTCCGCGCCGCGGAGACTTCCCGCAGCGCTTCGCAATAGACCGTCATGTCCATCAGAATCACGAGGACGTGCATCTGCAAATCAAACGCCAGATACTCCGCCGCCGTCAGGGCCATTCGCGGCGTCGCCAGCCGTTCCACGGCGGGATCATTGGATAGGTTTATGAAGAGAACCGCTCGCTCGATGGCGCCCGTCTTCTCAAAATCCGTGATGAAGAAGTCCGCTTCCTCAAAAGTCGTTCCCATCGCCCCGAAGCAGACCGCGAATTTCTCCTCCTTGCCCAGAACCCTCGCTTGCCGGGCGACCTGGGCGGCAATCTTGGGGTGGGGGAGACCGGAACCGGAGAAAATAGGGAGCTTCTGGCCTCGCACGATGGTGTTCATGCCATCAATCGTCGAAATCCCCGTCTCGATGAATTCCACGGGATAATCCCGTGAGGTGGGGTTCAGCGGGTTGCCGTTGATGTCGAGCTTTTTCTCGGGAATGATTGGTGGGGCGCCGTCCTTCGGTCTGCCGGCGCCGTCGAAAACCCGCCCGAGGATGTCCGGAGAAACCGCCAGCTCCAGCCCGCGTCCGAGGAATTTCACCTTCGTGCTGCTAATGTCAATCCCGCGCGTTCCCTCGTACACTTGGACGAGGGCCATCGTCTCGGAGATTTCGAGGACGCGACCTCGCCTGATGCTTCCGTCACCGAGCTGGATTTCACAGAGTTCATCGTATTTTACGTCGGCGATTTTTCCGACGACGAGCAGCGGCCCGCTGATTTGCGTGACGGTGCGATATTCCTTAAGCACCCTTTTCTCCTTCCTTTCCCTCCTGCTGTTCTGCTGTCGAGGACTTCAGTTTCTCCAGTTCGCCCTTAATTTTTGCGGCTATCGCTTCGATTTCATCGAGCCTCGCCTCACTGGTGAACTTGGCGCGGCTGATTTCCTGCCGAACAGGGAGAGACATGATGTCCTTCAACTCGACTTCCTGCTCGACGAGCTCTTTCGAATGGCGGTGGAACTCAATGATGTTTCTCAGGAGGAGATATTGCTTCTCGATAGACGTGTAGGTGTCAATCTCATCGAAGGCGTTCTGATGGAGGAAATCTTCCCGGATTGACCGTGCCGATTCCAGGACAAGCCTGTCTTGAGGAGAAAGCGACTCCACGCCGACCAAGCGGGCAATCTCCGCCAGCTCGCTCTCCAGCTCCAGGAGTCGCATGGCTTCTGTCCTGATTTGGTTGAAGTCCTGGTGGACCTTTTCGGTGAAATACTCCGCAAGGTTCTCCAGGTACAGCGAGTAGCTCAGCAGCCAGTTGATGGCAGGGAAGTGGCGCATGTAGGCAAGTCTGTCCTCCAGTCCCCAGAAGACCTTCACGACACGCAGCGTCGCCTGAACCACCGGGTCGGACAGGTCGCCTCCCGGCGGAGAGACCGCTCCGACGATGCTCAGCGTCGCCTCTCGTTCCGGCTTGCCGAGGCAGTTCACTCTCCCGGCTCTCTCATAGAAATCGGCGATTCGGTAACCGAGATAAGCCGGATAGCCTTCCTCGCCGGGCATCTCCTCGAGTCTTCCTGAGATCTCGCGCAGCGCCTCCGCCCATCGCGAGGTTGAATCCGCCATGACCGCGACGTGATAGCCCATGTCGCGGTAGTATTCCGCCAGCGTCACGCCGGTGTACACGCTCGCCTCTCTTGCGGCGACGGGCATGTTAGAGGTGTTTGCAATGAGGACGGTGCGCTGCATGAGCGTTTCTTTTGTGCGAGGGTCCTTCAACTCGGGGAAGGAAAGCAGCACGTCGGTCATCTCGTTTCCTCGCTCCCCGCAGCCGATATAGACGATGATGTCCGCGTCCGCCCATTTCGCAAGCTGATGCTGGATGACGGTTTTGCCGCTTCCGAAGGGACCGGGGACGCAGGCTGTTCCACCCTTGGCGACGGGGAAGAGAGCGTCAATGACCCTTTGTCCGGTGATGAGAGGCTCTTTCGGCGCCAGCCTTCGTTCGACGGGTCGCCCGATCCGTACCGGCCATCTCTGCTTCATGGACAGAGATACCGTGCCATTCTGGGTCCTCACCCGGCACACCTCTTCTTCGATGGTGAATTGTCCTTCGCGGATTTCCTCGACGGTCCCCTCGACCCCGGGGGGCGCCATGACCCTATGAACGACGACCGGGCTTTCCGGAACTTCGCCGAGAATGTCGCCTGGAGCAACGGCATCGCCTTTCTTCGCGACCGGCTTGAACGTCCATTTCTTCTTCCTGTCGAGAGCCGGAAGCTCGACCCCTTTTTGGACGTAATCGCCGAACTCTGTGCGTATGATTTCAAGCGGCCTTTGGATGCCGTCGAATATTCCGCCGATCAGCCCCGGGCCCAGCTCCGCCGACAGCGGCTCGCCAGTGGACACGACCGGCTCCGGCGGACCGATCCCGGCGGTCTCTTCATAAACCTGGATGAACGCCTCGTCGCCTTTCAGCCCGATGATCTCGCCGATCAGCCCTCTTTCGCCGACCCGGACCACATCGTACATCTTGGCGCCGCGCATTTCTTTGGCGACGACCAGAGGCCCTGAAACACGCGATATTCTTCCCTGAATCACTTTTTCTCCCTGAGGCATCAGAGTTCCGCTCCCACTGCTTTCAATGTCGCACGCCTGATTCGTTCCGCCGCCAGCCCGATTCCGGGCCGCCTTTCGGGCACAAGCATTACTGCGGGTAGTGGTCTGAGATAATAGGGTTCGAGAATCGTCCTCATCTCCATTGCCAGCGTTTCGGATACAAAGATTGCGGAATATCCCGCTCTGGCGATTTTCTCCCAGACCCGCGCCGCCTCCCGTGCGTTCTGGACGCCGTAAACGTCAAACCCCATCGCTCGAAAAGCCAATGCAGCTCCTTTTGAGCCAAGAAAAGCGACCGGCGAAGTTCTAACGGCGTTTTCCTGATCAGGCATAGCTGCTCCTCAAAAGCTCTCGCAGCGTGTCCGGTGGCAAAGACCGTTCTTTTCCATATAGGATGGTTCGAAGCCGCGTCACTTCGTTTTCCTTTGCGGCGATGTATCCGACCAGCGGCTCCAGCCCGAAACAGTACTGCTTTGCCTTTCGCGCGGTCTCGATCAGATAATCATCTATCAGCTTGTCCAGAACCGACAGGTCGTGCTTTGACTGGAAGGCATGCAGCGCATCCTTCAAGAGCCTCCGATAGGTGTCGTCCCGCACCTTCGGGACGAGGTCCGCGATAGGCGTCCCGAAGCTCGTCGTGAAGAACGCCTCCTCTATTCTGCCGCCCGGCAAGAGGCTTTCCGCCAGCTTCTCCTCCGTCCACCCCATCACCTGGACACGCCAGAACGTTCGGAGATTCATCAGGTCAATTGTCCGTCGGGCGTATTCCTCGAGAAAGGCATTGACGCTTAAGACTCTCACGAACGTTTCGTAATAGCACCTGTCGAGAGCCGCCTCGATTTTCTCAAGGGGGATGCCCTCGTGCACTCTCCCCAAAGCCGCCAGAATCGTCTCCGCCACGAACGGGTCAACTTCGCCTTCGAATCTTTTCTCGTCGAGAACTCGCTTCATTTGTTCCGCTGACAGAAAGCCGACTCTCGAAAGCCCTTCCGGTTCGATACCGAGGAGCCTGGCCTTCAGGAGCACTTTGAGATTATGGAAGTCGTATCTCAGTCGGAGAATCTTGATGACGTTGCTTCCCAGCGAAAGCTGACACGCGAGGTCGTAAATGAGCCGGAGCTGGTCTTCCAGGACCTCCTCCACGCTTTTCTCGGCGGCGCTCTCGGCGTAATCGGGAAACTCGCCCAAAGCCCGAAGCGCCTCCGCCGCCGTTTCCTCGTCGAGCAGTCTCTCCATATCTCCCGGCGAAATCAGCCGCGCCTCCAGCGCCTTGATCCGCCCCACGGCGTAGGTGTAGCGGGTGTCCGTCCCAGGCTTTTTTGCCTCTTTCCTCTCCTTCATTCCTTATCTCCGAACAAAATTCCCGCTACTTCCGCCTGGAGTTCGTCTTTGAGCTGGTCGAGGAGAGAACCGAACGAGCAATCCACTTCCACATCTTCTGTCTGGAGGATGAATCCGCCGCGGAGGTTCGGTGACGTCCCCTCCAGTCGAAGTCGCCCGTCCTTGCCCGCTCTTCTCAGTTCGTCGTTCACCGCATCAAGGAACTTTCCGTCAATTCTCTTCTGGTCCTCCGGTGAGACTAAAATGCGCTCCTCTCCGCCGCCGACCAGCTTCAGGAGCATCTTTCGGACGAGAGCCCGGTACTCCTCCGTCGGGAGATGCAGAAGCTCGTCCAGTGCCGCCCGGAAGGAATCCTCCATCAGCTTCCGCTTTTCTTTCAAGATTTCCTTGCGATGTTCCAGCTCCGCCGAAACGGAAGCCTGCCGGTTGTGCAGGTCCGCCTTCTGGGACGCCTCCTTCAGGATTCTTTCGCGGATTTGCCTGGCTTGCGACTCGGCTTTTGAAGCAATCTCGTGCCGCTCGAGGCGACCTTCTTCCTCGATCGCCGTGACTCGTTCTTCGGCATTCTTCCTAATTTTCTCAAGGATGCCTTCCATCGCCATTTTTAGCCCACCTTCACGCCTTGCAGAAGAAGGAAGCCCGCGACAAGACCCAGGACCGCGTAAATCTCCACGAACACTGGAAGAACCATCGCTTTTCCGAACTCCCCCGGCCTTTTAGCGAGCATGCCGATGGAACCAACAGAGACTTTCCCCTGGTGGATGGCGGAGATGCATTCCACAAGGCTCACCGCAGCGGTGATCCCGAGAATCTGCCAACCCTGGGAGGCCGTAATGCTCTTGACGGCGCCCCCCAAAAGGCCCAGCTTGTTTATGACAAGAAACCCGACGAGAAACCCGTAAAAGCCCTGCGTTCCGGGGATGCCGATGAGGGGAATCAAGGGCCCAAATTTCTCCGGGTCCTCGCTCAACACTCCGGCCGCCGCCTGCCCTGCCAGGCCGACTCCAATCGCGGAACCGATTCCGGATATAGTCATCACGATCGCGGCGCCGGCGATAGCCAAAACCAAGCCCAATTCCATATTTCACCTCCTGATTACTCTTGAATTACCGTGAACTTATTCTCGATTGACAGAGGACGGAAGGGTCTCCCTGTGCTGCCGATGAATTTCGAGAAGAACTCTACAAATTGCAGTCTCAGTGAATGCACGAACGCTCCCAGCACGTTCACAAGAAGCGTGAAGACGTGACCTCCCACGAGGAGGACCAGCGTCACGACGAAGCCGACAACGGGGACCATGTCCCCGAGGTCGGACGCGATGTGGTTAAGCGTCGAAGCCATCGCGCCCGTAACCAAACCCAGTGCCCACAGACGCGAGTAGGAGAGGATGTCGCTCAAATATCCGGACGCCACCCAGTACAAGCTCAATATGCCGAAACCGATCTTGCCACCGAGGGAACGTTGGGTTCTCCCGTGAGTCGCGACAATCACGAAGGCCCCAAGACTCGCAAGGGGCAGAGAAACCCTCATCGCTTTCGCGGATATGGTTCCCAAGAAGGCAAGACCGATACCTGTCAGACCCGCCAAAAGGAAAAAGATGGGCCCCTGGTTTAGAATGGCGTCCTTAATCTGCCCCCGTCGCAGGCTGCCATAGGCGGCTACGGCGTACCCCGTCCATATTTGGACGATGCCCAATACCAGGGCGAAGTTGAGGAGGGTCGTCAATTGCGTTCGAGGATCGAATCTGAGGAGCACCAGAGCAGGGGGAATCCCGAACAGGTCGCCCAGCCAACTGCCCGTCAGCACTCCCACCACGGTCGTGGACACACCGCAGTAGAGCATCAGCCGGAAGAACCGCGTTCCCTGCCACCCCATCTTCAGCTTCTTGAGAACGAGCGCGGAGACTAAAACGAGAACCAAGCCGTAAACCGCATCGCCGAGACAAAGGCCGAAGAATAGGAAAAAGAACGGCGAGAGGAATGGCGTCGGATCCAGGGCGCCATAACTCGGATAACCGTAAATCCCCGTCAGAAACTCGAAAGGCTGCACCAATTCTCTGTTCTCCAGGACGGTCGGCGCCACGTCCTCGGGCGATGGCTCGGACACGTAAACCTCCACCGTTTCGAATCGCTTCGAAAGTTCTCTTTGAGCCGCCGGAGCATCATCTGCTTTTATCCATCCCTGGAGAAAGAACGTTTCCTGGCTGTAGAGGAGATGGTCCTTGGTGCTTTCATTTCGCTCCAGGTTCGAGAAATAATCCAGAAGAGCTGCTGCCTTGTCTGCTTCCGAAAGCAGGCCCTTCGCCTCCTCGAGATGCCCGAGACGCTGCGATTCCAATCGCTCTTCTTCGCTGGCGATGTCTTTCAGAATCTCCTCAGCTCGTCCGCGATAATGAGGCAAATGGTGGAACACGAACTCATGCTGCCGCAGCAGGTCCGTTACTTCCTCCTCGGCGTTTTTGAGGTATGCGACGAAAAGAAAGACGTCTCGTGTGTCCCCGTTAACCGCCTCGAGGTGCGCGTCCGCAGAAGACTCGATTGCCTGCCTCAGTGAATCGAACGCCTCCTTTCGGACGGAGCCGAGCATGCTCGATGTCGAGTCCGTCTCTCCAACGGCATGGAGGGGAATGTCCAGAGCGACCCACGGCAGCAGTTCCCTTTTTCGGCTTTCAAGCTCCATCCTCCTTTTTTCGGCGTTCTTGAGGGAGGATTCGATTCTACGGCAGCGGTCATGAAGTCCGGCATAATCGAAGCTCCGCAGCAACTGCAGCATGTCTCGCCGTTGAAAAATCGGCTTCGGTCCCAGAGGCGACCTCTTTGTCTCGCCCAGCCCATCGAAAAAGGACATCAGATAAGAGAGCTTCTCAATGGCTTCCGTTACCTGCCCATAGGAAATGCTCTGCTGCCCGAACGCGAAATCCTTGAACTCCTCGCTCCTGTCCTTGAGGTCTATGACTTCTACATTTCCTTCTCGCTGAAGGAACTCGAGCACCCCATCACGTTCGGAGCTGTGCCCGATAATTCCGATTTTCTTTAGTGGCGCTATTGCCATCTCGAAGCAAATCTCTCCTTGATGAGCCGGATCGCCTTCACCTGATTCCGCTCCGCCTTCGCTCGGAGCTTCTCCTTCTCCTTGGCTGTTTTCCTCCGGATGTCTTGCACCAGCTTTTCGTTTTCTTTCAATGATTCGGTCAGAAGAGCCTTGGCGCGCTCGCGGCTCTCCGCCTCCGCTTTCTGGACGACCTCTTCGCCTTCCTTCGCGGCTGCGAGAAGGTCTGCCGCAACATCTTTTCTCGCGCGCTCCACCGCCGCGCGGGCTTGCTCCTCCACTTGTTGAATTTTCTCTAACGCTTCCTTAACCATCTTCTTCTTCTTTGCCTGAGCCGGTAGTCATCGCCAGTCCAAATCGCTACGCAAAAAGGGGGTGATTCTATCATTAGCCCGAGAAATCTGAAGAGCGCTCTTGCTCCGCGGATTCAGCCCGCACCTCGTGGCATGGGATTCCCTCATGCCTTCATTGAGCCGTCAGACTCTGCCGCTCTCAGGGCGAGTATCCCCTGCTCGAGAATGATTAGCTCACGATACGAATGTTCAGAAGGTCCAGAATCCTGTTGAAGTCCTGGTCCGAATAAAACTCAATCTCTATCCTTCCGGTTTTCCTTCCCCGGAGGACGCGGACTTTTGTCCCGAGGTGCTTCTGCATCTGCTCCTCGACAGCCCTGGTCTGCTCGTCGCTCGGAGCGAGTGCCCGCCGGGGCCGCAGCGGCGATTTCCTTCTCGCAACAGCTCTCTCGCATTGCCGTACCGAAAGCCCTTTTGCCACCACCTCTCTCGCGACGGCTCGCTGCTCCGCGGGAATCTCCAGAGCGAGAAGCGCGCGGGCGTGCCCAAAACTCAGCTTCTCCTCGCGGATCAACTCCTTGACATCGTCCGGCAGGGACAGAATCCGGACGTAGTTCGCGACGCTCGCCCTGTCCTTTCCGATTCTCGTCGCGACGTCCTGCTGGCTCAGCGAAAACTCTTCCATCAGCCGGTTCAGCGCCACGCCACGGTCCAGCGGATTCAGGTCATCTCGCTGAATGTTCTCGATGAGCCCGATTTGAATCGCCTCGGCGTCGCTCGCCTCGATGACCATAGCCGGGATGACCCGCCGCCCAGCCATCTCCGCCGCCCGCAGACGCCGCTCGCCCGCAATCACCTCGTATCCGCCTTCGACGGCTCGCACCACGATGGGCTGAATGATTCCTCTCTGAGCGATGGAGCCAGCCAGCTCAGAAAGCCTTTCCTGGTCGAATACGGTTCGGGGCTGAAATGGGCTTTTTCGGACTTCGGATATGCGGAGGTTGACCACCCCCGTTGGTGAAGGAGGCTTGCTGATTACCTGCTCGGGAATCAGCGCATCGAGACCTTTCCCTAACGCCTGCTTTTTCATTTGCCACTTCCTTCTTGAGCGTCCAAATCGCACCGAACATACGAAAAACCCAAGCCGCCGGTCAACAAGAATAGTCGCGGCACGGTAATGCACCTTCGCGGCAGCGACTCACGGCAGAGGAGGGGCAGGGTGGGGCTCTGTGGCACGGGCGTCTCGCTCATGGGCAAGATGCCCATGCCACCCTGTTCCTGCGGGCGGCATCTCTGTGATCTTGGTGACCTCTGCGGTTCCCTTCCGATGGGAGGGACTCTGAGGTTGGCAATCACCCCCACTCGCCTCTTGCCGCCCGCGCATGAAATCCGGACGAGGATGAAAATGATGTTGTGTCGGGGGGCATCATCATCGTACAAAATAACATGTGGGCCATCGGGAATCAGAGAAGAGAGGAGAAAAGTCAGATGCGAAATGTAGTTACGCTCACTGTTGCTTGTGCGGTCCTGTGCCTTCTTTGCGGGTGTGTTCTTGTGCCGATTGCCCTCGTTGGCGGAGGCGTCGTCGGTGGAATGGCGATCAGCGAAGATACCGTTCAGACGGAGTTTGACCGAACCTACGACCAGGTTTGGGACGCCTGCATCTCAGTCCTCGATAAAGCCGGCGCCATCGAGAGCAAGGACAAGGAAGTAGGAATAGTCCAGGCTTATGTGCCGAAATCGAAAGTCGCTGTTCGGGTTGAGCAGTTGACTGAGACAACCGTCAGGATTCAGGTCAAGGCTCGAAAAGCGGCGCGCCTCCTCCCGGACATCAAGATGGCTCATAAGGTCGCCTACCGCATCGGCGCCGCCCTCAAGGAAGCTCCCGCGCCGGCGGCTTCCAGCACGACGAAATAGCGGGCCTTCTGGTCGTTTTGTGCCGTAGTTCCTGAATCGGACTCCGTATTTTCCGACAGGATTACAGGATGATCCGGATTCGTCTGATGCTGCCCCGCGGCATCCCCTGCCGAGCGGGGGGCATACGTCACGCAATTTATGGGTTAGCGTACTTAGCTGTAAGCTCTGCGATCAGGTGCATGCGAACAAATTGGCTGCCGGTTATCGCGCTCCTCAAGCCCTCTTGAGCATTTCGATCAAGCAGCGAGCCGACTCCGCGGCGAACTCCTCGTCGTTGATGTGGTTGTCCATCTCCACGAGGCGGACGGAGGGCTTGAGAGTGGCTTTCAAAGAGGAGAGGAAGGCGGCGTCGGCCTCACCGTCGTAGAACGGCTGGCCTTCGCGGTCAATGGCAGAGACGCCTTTCATCGGGAAAAAGAAAGTCGTGGGTCCCTTCGCGGCGTTGAGCTTCTCCGCAATGATTCGCCCGAGCTGGGCGTTCTCCTCCTTCGTCGTGCGCATCAGCGTAACCGTCGGGTTGTGCTGATAGAACTTCCGATGCTTGAATTTTTCCGGCACTGTGTCGCGGGGACCGAAGTTCACCATGTCGAGCGCGCCCGGGGCGACGACCTGCGGAATCCCTTTCTTCCCCGCCGCCTCGAGCCGGTGCGGCCCAGCGGAAAGAACGCCTCCGACCAATTCGTCCGCCCATTCTGTGGTAGTGATGTCGAGCACGCCGGAGATGAATCCGCTCTCGATCAGGTCCTCCATCGCCCGACCTCCCGTCCCCGTTGCGTGAAACACCAGAACCTCAAAGCCGTTCTTCTCAAGGATTTCCCTGGCTTTCGTCACGCAAGGGGTTGTTACACCAAACATCGTGGCAGCCACGAGCGGCCTCTCTTCGGCCACCGGCGGCAGATCAGCTTGAGCCATGGCGCAGACCGCCGCCGCCGCGTTCGCTAGGATTTGCCGCGAAAGCCGATTCAGCCCGGCAATGTCCACGACGGAATACATCATCGTGATGTCCTTGATTCCGACGTACGGCCGCGTGTCCCCGGAAGCCAGCGTGGAGACCATCACCTTCGGGAAGCCGATCGGCAAAGCCCGCATGGCAGAAGTGCCAATCGTCGTCCCCGCCGAACCGCCAATCGAGAGTACCCCGTGAATCTTTCCCGCCTCGAAAAGCCCTCTCACGACCTTCGCGGCGCCTTCCGCCATCGCCGTCATGCTCTTCCCGCGGTCTTTTTCTGAGACGAGCCTGTCCAAAGTCGTCCCCGCGGCTTGGGCGACGGTCTCCCGCGGAACGTCTGCTCGAAAAGGCGCCTTTCCGAGAACTCCCGCGTCAACCACGGCGGCGCCAAGCCCCGCCCCCTCAATTCGCTCCTTTATGAACTGCGCCTCTACGCCCTTCGTATCCAACGTCGCCACAACAGCTATTGTCTTTCTCATTTTTCTTCACCCAAGAAGTGAGGTAGCGTAAAACCTGTCTATGCTTGGTTTATTGTACTCAACTCGACGCCTGGGAAAGCCGTCGAATAGCTCCGCATCTCTCGTGTGCGGGGCAGCGGCGAAAAAGCGGCTTGACACGGTACTCCCATCCGGTATTATGCCACAGGGGTCATAACCAATTCGGCCAGCCCGCTCAAGGCGGCGGTCCGCGTCACGCTTATTACCGCGAGTTGAAGCCGTGATCAGCATCTTCAAAACCGTAAACGGCGACCTTACCGTTCTCACCCAGCCGGAGCCGGACTGCTGGATAGACCTATCTCAGCCTACCATGGAAGAGGTAACAACGCTCAGCCGGGAGTACAAGCTGCCCCTGGACTTCGTCACCGACCCTCTTGACGCCGATGAAACCCCGCGAGCGGACGTTGATGGCTCAAACCTTCTCGTCGTTGTCCGGACCCCCCAGTGCAATCCGGACGCAGAGGTTCAGTACACCACGGTGCCGCTCGGCATCATCATCGGTCCCGATCGCATCATTACCGTATCGTCCGTAAAGGAGAGTGTCCTTCAGGTGTACGTGAGCGGTAAGGCCCGCAACTTCTCCACCTGCAACCGAGTGCACTTCGTCCTTCACATCTTTCGGATGACTGCCCTTCTTTACCTCAATCACCTCAAAGCTATCAACAGGAAAACGAGCGCCATCGAGGCGCAGCTCCACAGGTCCCTCACCAACGAAGCACTCCTCCAATTGCTCAATCTGGAAAAGGGGTTGATGTACTTCACAACCTCTCTTCGCTCCAACGAACTCCTGATGGAGCGGCTCCAGAAAAGTCAGCAGCTCAAGATGTCGCCCGAGGACCAGGAGTTTCTCGAAGACGTCATCGTGGATAACAGACAAGCAATCGAGATGGCGGACATCTACAGCAACATCCTCAGCGGAATGATGGACGCCTTCGCCTCCATCATCTCCAATAACCTTGCCATCGTCCTGAAGTTCTTGACATCCGTTACGATTATCCTGATGGTGCCGACGCTCGTCGCAAGCATCTACGGGATGAATGTGCCTCTTCCGTTTCGGCCGGGTTTTCTAAATTCCCCTCACGCTTTCCTCATCACGATGCTCGGTTCCATCGCCCTGTCGGTCCTCTCCGTCATCCTCTTCCGAAAGAAGCACTGGCTCTGAACGCCGCAGCCTCCACCCGTTTCAGCGGATATTGTCTTCCGCCCCCTTCTGTCGGAAGTTCACCCCAAGGGAACGGGGAACGTGATGGGCGTGGACTGGACGTGGTTCAGGGCTTTCGTCGGTTTTCGTGGAGCTTTTTTCGCGTGACTACAGGGAGGTCTCTATGGGGTAAGGCTTCGGGGA
>CAZFAP010000025.1:0-37477 GCA_964516325.1 uncultured Verrucomicrobiota bacterium | reverse complement strand
GGCGCAGGGGACTTCCGGCTGCGGCCAGGCTCGTCCTGCATAGACGCGGGAACACAGCACGAGCTGCTTGGCCGAACAGATGTCAGGGGCAGGAGACGGATTCAGTTCGGAGGCACGGCGCTTCTCCCGGACATCGGCGCACACGAGTTCAGCATAATCACGCTTGGGACCGGTGAAAATCCATCGGAAATGAAACTAACATGGAGCAGCGTCGGAGGCGCAAGCTACGACGTGTATTGGTCCTATGACCTCTCTGCCTGGTATCCCGCCGCCTTGAGCGTCGCCCCCGCTGGCGATACCACGACATCGTGGCTCGACGACGGCACAGCAGGGACGCTCTCGCCGCCGTGGCTCGTTCGCCAGCGCTTTTACCGGGTTGTGGAAGCTCCCTGAAGGAGGAACGCGGCAGCCCTGGCACCGCGATCGTCACCGTTTCATTATCTAATCTGGGGACATCATACATATCTCTGTTGTTGACGGTGTCGTCGGGGACGTTGAGAGTGGGTCTATGGCACGATTGGCAAGAATGGTGGTTCCCGGTATTGCGCACCATATCACGCACCGAGGAAACCGGCGTCAGGAGACATTCTTCGGCGAGGCACACTACGCTGGCTATGTCGAGCTGATGGCGGAGTGGTGTCGTCGTTGCGGGGTGGAGGTGTGGGCGTATTGTCTGATGCCCAACCACGTGCACCTGATTGTCGTGCCCGCATCGGAGGACGGCTTGCGTCGGGCGCTGGGGGAGGCGCACCGACGGTACAGCCGACGGATCAATTTCCGCGAGGGGTGGCGGGGGCATCTGTGGCCGGGGCGATTTGCCTCCTTCCCAATGGACGAGAAGTACCTGATGAGGGCAGCCCGGTATGTAGAACTGAATCCGGTTCGGGCGAAGTTGTGTCGGGTCGCCTGGCGGTGGCGGTTCTCCAGTGCTCGGGCGCACGTGGTGAGCAAGGACGACCGGTTGGCGTCGGTGTCGGCGCTGTTGGAACGGGTGGCCGACTGGCGTGCCTTCCTGGCAGAGGGGTCGGACGAGGAGGATGTCCGACTGCTGGGTTGTCACGAACGGACCGGCCGGCCCTTAGGCAGTGCGCCGTTCATCGAACAGCTTGAAAAGGCGCTGGGACGAGTCCTGCGGACAAAGAAGCCCGGGCGAAAGCCAAAGACCGGCCACAAATGAGTATGGTGTCCCCAGATTATAAGGAAGACGAATTTCTTCCGAGAAGCCGAAAAGGCTTCGATGCGCTTTCTGGCTGGCACTCAAGCGTTCGCACACACCACGGCTCTGAGCGCAGGCCACAACGAAAAAGCCTGTTACAATCGCATTCGACCTTGTGTTATCGTGCGGTGTCCCTGATACATGAAAAAATAGACAGCAATCTTTCGCGGAACGTTGGAGAAAAGGAGGGCAACATGGGAATGAGAAGGTTGTGCTGGCTGGCGGTGATCGTCTTAGGGTGCCTTCTTGCCGGCGGTATTTGCGGCGCCGAGGTGGGTGGATGGATTCGCCTGTTCAATGGGAAGGATTTGGAGGGGTCGAGGCTCCGCAATCTCGATGGACGGCAGAGCTGGAGCCCCGTGGCGGGTGTTCTTCACAACGTGTTCACGCGCGACGCCGGCGGCACGGACATCTGCACCGTCGAGAAATTCGGTGATTGCCAGTTGCATATCGAATTCAAAGTACCGGAAGGAGGCAACAGCGGCGTTTATCTCCAGGGGCGGTACGAGGTCCAGGTGGCGGACTCCTATGAGCAAGGAAAGAGCGCGGGGATGTGCGGAGCCATCTATGGCCAGGCGGTCCCGAAAGTGAACGCTTCGAAACCCGCCGGGGAGTGGCAGACTTACGACATCCTTTTCCGCCAGGCACGGCTCGACGAAAAAGGCCGACCCGTGAAGAAAGCACGCATTACCGTCGTCCACAATGGCAGGAAAATCATTGACGACGTGGAACTGGACGGAGTTACCGCGCACGCCCTGCCTGGCGCGGAAGGCACCCCCGGTCCCCTCATGCTGCAGGGACGCCTCAGCTCCATTGACTACCGAAATATTCTAATCCGCCCCATCGGGCCAAAGGAGATCATACGGGAACCTGTTCCTCCACCGAAAGTCTTGCTAAAGCCGCTTGGTCCTCCGCCGGTGATCAAACCGGCCCCGCCGGGTCGCCCAATAGTCATTCCGTGACCACGCCCGAGAATGATCAGGCCGGTTCCCCGAGAGCCCGTCATCAGGCCGCCGCGTCCAAAAGTCATCAGACCGCTTCGTCCGAAGCTCCTCAGGTAGGCGAAAAGGTCACCGGGCAGCTCTGAAGTCCGCTCAATCGTCGGGCTCGACGGCGGATGGACCAGGACCTTCCAATCGCATCTGCGCGACGACGCATGGAGCATCAAATGCAAGAACCATACGAAGTACCCCAACTCACCGGATCCCCAGGGGATAGCGAAACCGCTCTGGCAGAGGGTGTACCTGACAGCGGGGACACACAGGATACAGTTCCTCGCGTTCTCGACCGGAGCCGAGGTGGGCGCCGGGGATGTCGTTCCCCTCGGCGCACGGGCTGTGGGGTTCAACCCGCCGGGGCCGAATGAGCTGCCCGCCGCCCGCGCGGACAAGCTGCGGTGCGTGGAGCGACTGGTCGAGAAACAAAATGCCTATCTGGGTCAACACCCTCGCGCCCGGGTGTCAACCGCCGAAAGAACGGTCCGAGAGAAAATCGAACGGCTACGAAGCGGCATGTGTCTCCTGCAAAATAAAAGTTTTCAGCCCCATCGCCATAATAGCGTGGACTGCAATGAGTTAGGCAGAAATTCTTTGAATTTATGAATAATCCCGGTTAGCGCGGCTCGAAGACTTTCGCAGGCCATACATGGGACAGGACACGAGGAGACTATTCTGAGCTTTGCAGTGGAACAAGCGCGGCAGGGTCTCCGATTGATTCACAGCGTGAGAAAAAGAAAAGTGCGCCCAGCAGGAATCGAACCTGCAGCCTACGGATTCGTAGTCCGTCACTCTATCCAGTTGAGCTATGGGCGCACCAAGACGGAACTTCTTGCAGGCGACGACGGCAATCCAGACGCCTAATCTACCGCGGTGGCTGTTGACGCCTCAGTGCTATGAGGCGCTGCCGTCCCCTGCGGTCCAGTCTCGAGCTTTCTGTTCATATCATAACATGCAAATGGCGACCTGAACAAAGGGTTTGTGGGGTGTGGCTGTATTTTAGCGGGCGGATGGATGAATCCTTTGGTCGAGAAGCCCCCGCCGAAGACGGAGCTGAGGCAGGTTGCGGCCCTTCGTTGACCACCAGCTGAAGTGGCGCCAGCGGCGACACGGAAGCCCGGCAAAGCTCAAGCGACGGCCTTGCCGCAACTGTCCCGCTGCCGAGAACCGTGAGATAGTCGCGCCTCAGCCCGCAGGCTCGGGGACCATGTCACAGGATCACCAACTGAAATACAGCCGCACCCGGTTTGTGATCGGAAAAGCCGTGTTCAACAAAAGCAAATTGGCCCGCGCCGTGCTCCGATGCCACCCGCAAGCAGCGCTTTTCGCTCCGGACAGGGTCACGACGGCGTAGCGGACGGCTTCCGGCTCCCGAGCGCAGCAAGAGAGCTTCATTTGTTGTAGCAGGCGTCAAGAAGCTCGTCGAGGGTCAAAAGGCCGACGCACTGCACGGAGTCTGCCGCGCCATAGTAAATCTTGACGGAGCCATCATCTTCGAGGATGGCGGCGTTCGTGAAGATGACGCTGGGCGTCTGGCCGTTCAGTTCGTAATCCATCTGCGGAATCAGGATGGCTCGTTCTGCTTTTGCGACGACTTTGGACGGGTCGTCGAGGTCAAGGAGGAAGACGCCGAGCTGATAGACATAGTGCTGGGCGCACTGCGTGCGGACGCCGTGGAAGATGGTTAGCCAGCCGTCATTCGTGCGGATGGGAACTGCCCCCGGGCCGATTTTCTTCCACGCCCAACGGAAATCCTCTCTGCGAATGACGCATTTGCTCCTTCCCCAATGAATCAGGTCGGGCGAATGGGAAATCCAGATGTCGCCCTCGCCGCCGCCTCCGATGTTCGGCCGGTCAAGCCGCGCGTATTGCCCTCTAACCTTTTCAGGGAAGAGAAGTCCGTTCCGATTATCCGGCTGTGAAATGCATCCCATCTATTCGAAATCGTTGAAATTTGTCGTCCGGAAAAGCCCCAGCCGACAGGTATGCTTGCTGTGCGCGGCGTGGACGACGTAGAAAACTCCGTCGAGCTTGGTGATTCGTGGGTCGAAATAGGTTCGATGCGAATATTCCTGGTACTCGGGGTTTTCGTGCGGTACTCTCACCGGCGCAGGACGCGGCCTGAAGTGAAAACCATCGTCGCTATCCGCAACCCACATGTAGGCGTAAAGAGCCGAATCTTCCACCCGGCAGACCATGATGTACCGCCCCTTGTCCTTCACGACGCCGCCGTTGAAAACCCACGTGATGTCGCCCGGAAAATCCGCACCCGTCAGGATGGGATTCCCCTTATAGCGACGGACAATTTCCTTCGGCTTTTTTGGGTCAAAGGGATAGAAAGTGGATGGCACGATCATCCTCCCCTGCGTGCCTTGCCCTCTCGACGGAGCAGGACTCACCGCAAAGGGCGCAGAGGCCGCAAAGTTGAGTTGGCTACAGGCGGACTTCCGTGTCCAGCTTCTCGTTAGTCTGGAGCATCTCTTCCCAGGTGATCAACTCTTCGGAATATGCAGCCATGCGACCGAGAATGCTCGTCAGATTGCTCCGCACGGAGTCGGCAGCGTTGTTGAGATATTTGCCGGTCTCCATGCTTTTGACGAAATTCTTGACGTTGGTGATGGCGCCGTCAGCGTAAATGTTCGCGGTGTCGCCGCCGTCCCAGGGCTTCTGTCCGGTGATTTTCACGGGACCGCCGTAATGGGAGTCCACGGTTCCGATGGCGCCGTAAACCCGCATGCACATGTCGTGGAATCCCTCGAGGAACTGGCTGGAGCTGAAGTCAATCCGCACGTCGTTCGGATACCAGAAGATGACGATGAAATGGTCCCAGCAATCGCCGACGTCGGCGCGTGCTTTTCGCCCGCCCGTCCCGTAGGCTTTGATCGGATGGGAGTTGAGATACCAGTTGGAGACGTCGAGCACATGGATATTCTGCTCCACGATGATGTCGCCGGAAAGAATCTTGTCGAAGACCCAGTTGCGGAGTCGGGCTTCCCCGGCTGACATGCCGGGCTTGTCCTGG
Source organism: uncultured Verrucomicrobiota bacterium (assembly GCA_964516325.1). Taxonomy (GTDB): domain Bacteria; phylum Auribacterota; class JABMQX01; order JABMQX01; family JABMQX01; genus CAZFAP01. The sequence continues at coordinate 32,244 of CAZFAP010000025.1, read as the reverse complement.
CGGCCGAGACGGCTGGTCTGGTAGAAGATTTGCCCGCAGACGGGAACGCCTATGGCGCCTTCGTGGACACGCTTCGCGGCTTCGATGAAAAACGGATCCGACCGCGTCTGGAAATCCACGAGGAAGCTCAGTTTGCCGTCGGCTTTTCTGCTGCTGTCGAGAATGCTCTGGCAGCCGGGGACGTCAACGGCCACTGGCTTTGCGAGATAGACGTGCTTATTGGCGGCGACGGTTGCCGCGACCTGCTCCGGGTGAAAGTACGGAGGACTGGTTATGACGGCGGCGTCAATATCGAGCTTCAGTAATTCCTTGTATCCGTCGAGACCTTTGAAGAGTCGGGAGTCATCGAGCTTGAACATTCGTTTGACGAGTTCGAGCCTGTCGGGGAATGGGTCGGCGGCGGCGACAATTTTGGCGTTGGTCTGCTCGGGGAAGAATCGCCCGACAAATCTACCGCGCCCGCCGCACGCCATCAGTCCGATTTGCGGCGCCGAATTCGCTGACGTGCCGAAAAGCGACTTCGGCTTCACGACGAGAAAAGTTGTTGCTGCGGCAGCCCCTTTCACAAACTGACGACGAGAAAGACTCGCATATTTGTCTTGCCCCATGATGATTCTCCTTTTGGCCAGTAGGTCAACTATTTTGGCGAACTGAGCGGAAACCATGCGCTTCCCTGGTTTGAATACTACCACCTCCTTTGGGCGCCCGCAACTCTGGGAGTGGGGTAATCCCTCAGTTACGCGGGGGACTCGCCGCAGTCGCTCATGAACTTCGTTCACGCGGAGACCATGAAAAGTCGCACGGCGCGGCCCGTCCTCCGTTTTCGGCGGCGGATCCGCACGGGCCAGGAGCCCGGTAGCGAGAAAGATGGAACCGCAGATGCCCGTAGATGGACGCAGATAGGTTCCACAGCACCCCAAAGCGACCATGCCCACCGCTCCTGACTTTCCGTGCTCGGCGGCTTTGCGAGAGACCTCCGGGCTCCTGGTCTTGGCCGCGCGGCACCGATTTGGGGGGTAGAGACAGCGAAGAGGATTTGGAGGAGATCAACCGGATTGTCGAGCACGGGAGCTCCGCTCCCGGGGACGAAAGCTGAAGCTTCGCCTCAGCACTCCAGAGGCACGCCGAGCTCGAAGAGATAGCACCGCCCGTGGGAAAAGCGTGGCATGGGAAGCCTGTCTGTGACAACGATTCACGGGTCCCGCCAAAGGCGGGATGCCACAAACAGGAGTCCTCTGCGTCTTCTGCGCTCTCAGCGGTTAGTTCCTCTCGAAGTTGAGCCCGTCCCGCTCCCGATTCTTTTTCGTTGACACTTGGGGCGTGGGGGGATAAAGTTACAACTGGAAAACGGGCAGTTGCACAGGTAAAGATGTGTTTCCGGTGGGCGATTAGCTCAGTTGGTTAGAGCGTTAGCTCGACACGCTAAAGGTCACTGGTTCAAGTCCAGTATCGCCCACCATAATCTTGCCGAGGAGATTTGACAGGATACCAGGATGAACAGGATTGTCCGCGAAATCCTGTTTATCCTGTCTGAGCGTTCGGTTTGCGTGCTCAAGACTTCTAACGAAAGGGGCGATTGGTCACGATAGATTTCAGCAAGAAACAGGATAGGGATAAGTATCGCCACAGCGCTTCGCATATCATGGCTCATGCCGTGAAAAGCCTCTTCCCCGAGGCGAAGCTGGGGATCGGTCCTCCCATAGACGACGGCTTTTACTACGATTTCGACCTGCCGCAGCCTCTCACGCCGGATGTCCTTGCCAAAATCGAGGAGCGGATGGAGGAGATCGTTGGGCAGAATCTTCCGTTTCTCCGGGAGGAGATGTCCCGCAAGGCGGCAGTTGAGTACTTCCGGCATCTCAACGAGCCGTACAAGGTCGAGCTTCTCCAGGAGCTGGAAGACGACATCATCTCCATCTACCGGGAAGGGGATTTTGTGGACCTGTGTCGGGGTCCGCACATGGAAAGAACCGGGCAGATCGAGGCATTTAAGCTTCTGAGCATCGCCGGGTCCTATTGGCGGGGCAACGAGCGGAACAAAATGCTCCAGCGCATCTACGGGACGGTTTTCCCCGATAAGAAGATGCTGCGGGACTATCTGAAAAAGCTCGAGGAAGCCAAGAAGCGCGACCACAGGAAGTTGGGGAAAGACCTTGACCTCTACAGCACCCACGATCAGGCGGGAAGCGGCTTAATCTACTGGCATCCGAAGGGGGCTTTGATCCGCGAGATCATCGAGGACTTCTGGCGAAAGGAACACCGCAAACGCGGCTACGAGCTCGTCTATACCCCGCACATCTTCCGCTCCGACCTCTTGCGGATTAGCGGGCATTTGGAGTTCTACCGCGACAACATGTACTCCCCGATGGACGTGGACGGAATTGACTACTACATCAAGCCGATGAATTGCCCCGGGCACATCCTCATCTACGCGAGCCACACCCGAAGCTATCGGGAGTTGCCGGTTCGCCTGGCGGAGCTGGGCACTGTGTACCGGTACGAGAGGGGAGGGACCCTTCACGGGATGCTCCGCGTCCGCGGTTTCACCCAGGACGATTCCCACATCTTCTGCACCCCGGAGCAATTGAAGGACGAAGTCCTCGGCGTGATGCACTTTGCCGACTCCATGATGAAGACGTTCCACTACGACTACGCGGTCTATCTCTCCACCCGCCCAGGGAAATCGGTCGGCAGCGACCAAATCTGGGAAATGGCGGAAGGAAGGTTGAAGGACGCTTTGCAGGAGTTCGGCGGAAAGTACGATGTGGACGCCGGCGGCGGAGTCTTCTACGGACCGAAGATTGACATAAAAGTCTATGATGCTTTGGGACGGGAGTGGCAGGGACCGACCATCCAGGTGGACTTCAACTTCCCCGAGCGATTTGACCTGACCTACGTCGGCGCCGACGGACAGCATCACCGCCCGGTCATGGTCCACCGCGTCGTGCTCGGGGCGATGGAACGGTTCATCGGCGGGTTGATCGAGCATTATGAGGGCTACTTCCCGCTGTGGCTGGCGCCGGTGCAGGTGCGGATCTTGACCGTCACCGACGCTCAGGCGCCTCACGCCCGCAACCTCAAGTCCGAGATGGAAGCGAAGGAAATTCGCGTGGAGCTCAACGAGAGCAACGATACCATGGGGGCGAAAATACGGGAGTCGCAGCTCCAAAAAATCCCCTATACGCTTGTCATCGGGGACAAAGAAGTTGGCGGTAACACCGTTTCTGTGAGAAAATTCAGGGCGGGCACTCAAGGGACCATGTCCGCGGATGACTTCATCCGAAAGGTCCTTGACGAGATCGCGTCAAAAGCGAGAAGCTGATTTTTTGACAGGATAAGCCCGCCAGCGGCGGGGTTCATGCTGTGCATCCCGTCAGAAGAGATTGGACAGGATACCAGGATTGACGGGATGATGAGGAACCGCAGAGAGCGCAGAGGTCGCAAAGAAGACGCGTCTGACTCTCTGCGTTCTCAGCGTCCTCTGCGGTTAAGCATGCAGGGATGGGACGACAGGATTGAGCGGGTTGTGCTGCAAGATCAAATCCTGTTCATCCTGTAAATCCTGTCTAAGGAAAACTCGGACGGAACGAGCCCGCCTTCGGGCGGGGTTAAAAAGCGAAAGGAGGTGATGGCTGATTCTTCGAAGGGTTCGTGTTAACTCGGAAATTCGCGCGCCGAAAGTGCGAACCATTGACAGCACCGGCAAGCAAGTGGGTATCATTCCTCTGGAAGAGGCGCTGGCTCTGGCGCGGACGAACAATCTCGACTTGGTTGAGGTAGCTCCAAGCGCAGACCCTCCGGTATGCCGGGTCATGGATTACGGCAAGTACCGGTACGAGCTGACCAAGAAGGAAAAGCTGGCGAAGAAGCACCAGCACGCCACGAGAATCAAAGAGATTCGGCTCCACCCGAACATCGAGGAGCATGACCTTCAGGTGAAAGAGAGGCAGGTGCGGGAATTCCTCCAGCACCGCTTCAAGGTCAAAGTGAGCGTGGCGTTCCGAGGGAGGGAGATCACCCACAGCGAATTCGGCAAGCAAGTCCTCGATAAGCTGGCAGCCAGCGTCGCCGATGTCGCCAAGATCGAAGCCCAGCCTAAGATGATCGGACGCTTCATGACGATTGTCGTGGGTCCGGCCAAGGGCTGACGACGCGGCACAAAGTCCAGTTCGGTTTTGCCGAGAAGCCGCCGGTGAGTGGAATTTCTCGGGCGTCGCAGGGAGTGGACGGTTTGGCATTGGAGCCGCAATGCCAGCCGCTCGCTCACGGCGCGAGGAATACAAACAAATGAAGAGTAGGTCTTTTTGTTTTTGCCCCAGGACCATGTAAGCAATTGGAGTAGAAATCCATGCCCAAAATAAAAACGAATAAGAGTGCTGCCAAGAGGTTCGCCTTCACCCGAAAAGGGAAAATCAAAAGAAGGCAATCCTTTGCGCGACATCTCGCGACAAGCAAGACCGCTAAGAGAAAGAGACAGCTCCGTCACGTCGCTCTTGTGGACAAGTCGGACGCCGGTAGGATCGGCAGACTATTGCCCTACCGGTAATGGCGTCTTGTTCTCCTGCGGCAGCAGCATCTGTGAAGAACGGAGAATATCAGGATGGTCAGGATCAAGAGTTCGGTTACCAACAAGAAACGACATAAGAAGATACTCAAGCGAGCGAAAGGATTCTACGGGCAGAGGAGCAGGATTTTCCGAAGAGCCCACGAGACCGTCACGCGGGCGCTGGTCTATGCCTATCGCGATAGAAGGACCCGAAAAAGAGATTTTCGGAGCCTATGGATCGTGCGGATTGGCGCCGCGGCGAAGCTCAATGGGCTATCGTATAGCCGGTTCATCCAAGGGTTGAAGAAGGCCGACGTGCTGCTCGATAGAAAGATTCTCGCGGACATCGCCGTGAGGGACTCCGACGGCTTTGCCGCCCTCGCCGAACTCGCCAAAGGGGCGCAGACTCAGACGGGATAACAGGATTCACCGGATGATCCGGTCCATCCTGTAATCCTCTCTGCAATGCTTAGTCCCTTCGCCCTGTTACCCAGAACACATGCTGACTGTGCGTATTCGTGAGCAGATCGAACAAGCCCGAATCGAGGCGACCGAGGAAGTCGCCCGATGCCGCCGCTCCGACGAGGTCGAATCCCTTCGGATCAAGTACCTCGGGCGGAAGGGCATCATCTCGTCCCTCATGAGCCAGCTTCCCACTTTACCGGAGGGGGACAGGCGGGAGGTTGGGCGGCTCCTGAATGAAGGCAAAAGCGAAATCACCTCCCTCATCGCCGGGAAAGCGTCCCAGATCGAGCAGACAGAAGCGGAAGCTCGCCTCCGCTCCGAGAGCATTGACATCACGTTGCCCGGCAGGAAGCCGCTCCAGGGGAGAAAACACGTCATCAGTCAAACGCTCGACGAGATTATCGGCATTCTCGCCTACCACGGTTTCCGCGTCGAGTACGGTCCGGAACTGGAGACGGACTATTACAACTTCGTCGCCTTGAATTTTCCCGACGACCATCCCGCCAGGGACATGCACGACACCTTCTACGTTACCGACGAGCTTTTGCTGCGGACTCATACTTCCCCGACGCAGATTCACGTCATGGAAAAATACAAGCCGCCGGTGCGGGTCTGCATGCCGGGGAAATGCTTCCGAAACGAAGCTATCAACGCCCGCAGCTACATCCAGTTCCACCAGATCGAGGGGCTGTACGTGGACGAGGGGGTGAGTTTCGGAGACCTGAAGTCCACTCTGTACGCCTTCCTGACGAGCTACTTTGGGCGGGAAGTCAAGCTGAGGTTCCGCCCGAGCTATTTCCCCTTCACGGAGCCGAGCGCGGAGGTGGACGTCTCGTGCTTTCTCTGTTCGGGGAAGGGATGCAGCGTCTGCAAGCACAGCGGCTGGCTGGAGCTTTTAGGCGCGGGGATGGTCCATCCGAATGTGTTCCGAGCCGTCGGATACGATGCCGAGAAATACACCGGCTTTGCCTGGGGTCTGGGCATCGAGCGGCTGATCATGCAGAAATACGGAATTGACGATATTCGATTGTTTTTCGAGAACGACCTGAGATTTCTCGAACAGTTTTGAGCGATCCCTTGACCCCGAAGTGCGGGATAATCGAGACAGGATAACAGGATGGACAGGATGATCAGAAACCGCAGATGAACGCAGATGGGTTGCAAGGTGTTTATCTGCGTGTATCTGCGTTCATCCGCGGTTAATCTGTAATCCTGTGCATCGTGTAAATCCAGTCTAAACAAAAAAAGAATGAGAGTCTCATTCAACTGGCTCAATGAAATGGTGCAAACCGGCTTGTCCCCGGAACAGGTCGCCGAAAAGCTCACCATGGCGGGGATCGAAGTCGAGAAGATCGAGCGCCCGGGCGAGAAGTTTAAGAATATCGTCGTCGGGAAGGTCCTTTCTGTCGAGCGCCACCCGAATGCCGACAAATTGACCCTTTGCCGAGTGGACTCCGGGCGGGGAGAGTTTCAGATTATCTGCGGCGCCCCCAACGTAAGAGCCGGGGCGAACGTCGCCCTCGGGCTTGTGGGGGCCGTCCTCGCCAATGGGGTGACGTTGCGGAAAGCTCGCATTCGCGGTGTGGACTCGCAAGGGATGATTTGCTCGGAAGTGGAGCTGGGGTTAGGAGAGGACGCCGCGGGAATTATGATTCTTCCGGATGAGCTGGAGGTTGGGCAGAGCTTTGCGTCGGCTCTCGGTCTCGACGACACGATTCTCGATATTGACGTGATGCCGAACCGACCGGACTGCCTTTCCATCGCAGGCATCGCGAGGGAAGTTGCGGCGATTCTCGACCTGAAGGTCAAGCCCATTCCATGCGAGGCTGCCGAGAGCGCTGAGCCGGCGTCGAATCATGCGTCCGTGGAGACGAGAAACCTCGACCTATGCCCGAGATACTGCGCAAGAGTCGTAACCGGCGTCAAGGTAGGTCCTTCTCCTGCGTGGCTGAAGCAGAGGATTGAGCTTTGCGGCGTCCGCCCGATCAACAACATCGTTGACATTACGAACTACGTTTTGCTCGAGATGGGGCAGCCGCTCCATGCCTTCGACCTTGAAAAGCTGATAGAACGCCGAATCATTGTGAGGACCGCCGCTAAGGGCGAGACCATCGTCTCCCTCGACGGCGAGGAACGGAAACTCAATCCCCAGGTGCTCGTCATCGCCGACGCGAAACGCCCCGTAGCCATCGCCGGCGTCATGGGCGGGGCGAACACCGAAGTTGACGAGCGGACAACCTCCGTGCTCATCGAAAGCGCCTATTTCACACCCTCGTCCGTCCGCCGAACGTCCAGAGAACTGGGGCTTTCGACGGAGGCCTCCTACCGTTTCGAGCGAGGAGTGGACCCGCAAGGTCAGGCCCTTGCTGCCACCCGTGCTGCCGAACTGATGCGTCGGGTCGCAGGGGGCGAAGTCAAGAAAGGGGTCATCGAGGTCGCGGGGGGCGTTCCGGTGTGCGGAGAGGTCCGCGTTCGCAATGGCCGCGTCAATCTCGTCCTTGGAACTTCCCTGGCAGCTGCCGAGATCGAAAACATTTATTCTCGTCTGGGGATTCGGGTCGTGAAAAAGGAAGGAGATGAGGTGTTTGTCTTGCCACCATCTTTCCGGCGAGACCTCGCCACGGAGATTGATTTCGTCGAGGAGGCGGCTCGCATTTTCGGATACGACCGGATTCCCATGCCAGCGCCGCGCCCGAAAGTGGGCACTGTGAGGCAAGACCCGCGGCAAACCTTTGAATGCTTGACCAAAAACGTGTTGACAGGATTTGGGCTATTTGAAATAATCACGTCCGATCTCGTTAGCGAGCGGCATTGTCGCCAGATCGTTGATTTGTTCTTTGATTCTCCGGTGGAAGTGCTCCGAGTGCTCAATCCGGTCAGCGCGGAGAGAAATGTCCTCCGTCCGAGTCTCCTGCATGGGCTTTTTGAAGCCCTGGCGAGAAACCAGAGCCAGAATCGAGAGAGAATCTGGTTCTTCGAGATTGGTCGAATTTACCGCCGGGGCGAAAAGGGGGAGGCGATTCAGAGACAAACCCTCTGCCTGGGCATGACGGGAGGGTCGCAGGAAAGGTCGTGGGATTCCCCGGCAGGGGAAGTTGACTTCTACGACATGAAAGGTGCTGTGGAGGCGTACCTCTCGCGGCTGGGAATCGCACAGGTGAACTGGCGACCTGCCCAGAAGCCTCTTTTCCATCCGGGCAAAGGCGCATGGGTGTTGAGCAGAGATAGAGAAATCGGCTGCGTCGGCGAACTTAGTCCAGGCGCGTATCGGACGCTGGATTTGAGGCCGACGGTCGGCGTGTGCGAGCTGGACGCGGAGGCGCTTCTGGAGCTGATGGATTTCTCCGTGACGTTCGAGAAGCTGCCAGTATTTCCGGGGTCCTCGAGGGACATATCTCTAATCGTTGAGGAGGGTGTGAGTTACGAGGAGGTGCTCCGGGCGCTGGCGAGAAAGAAGCCGGAAATTCTCGAAGGCATCGAGGTCTTTGACGTTTATCGCGGTGAGCAGATCGCAGCCGGCAAAAAGAGCATGGCTTTTTCCCTAAAATATCGTTCTAAGCACGGCACGTTAACAGATGAGGAGGTAGAAGCGGCCCATTCGGCGATGAAGTTGGCCCTGATGGAGGAGTTGGCTTGTGAAATAAGAGAGAGGAAGGGAGCCTGAGAAGTTCCCCCCTTCCTCTTGCGGAGTGATTCTGAGGAGAACCGAAGTTCGTATGGGCATGTACGATAAGGGGGTTATAAGCGTTCAGATTTTTGGCAAGCAATACCCGGTAGCGAGCGATCAAAACCGTGAATATGTGCTGAAGCTGGCCGACTATGTGGATAGAAAAATGAATGCGATTGCGGCGAATGGTGAGGCGCTTGCTTCGGGGAAGATCGCAGTCCAGGCGTGTCTCGATATTGCCGACGATCTGATGAGGGCGAGAAACGAAAAGGAGCAGTTGATCCGGACCATCCAGAAGACGATTTCAAGCATTGCCAAAATGATCGAAGACAGACTTGCCGGGCGCAAAGTCCGTTCGGAGGTCAAGGAAAGTCCAGACGGATGATCTGAAAGACTTACCCTACCATGCCCGTAGCACAACGCAAAATCTTTGAGCCAACACCGCCGAATCGGGAGCCTCGATAGGGTCGCTTTTGCAAGTACACTCGGAAAGCATACAGCAACCTTGAGGGCACCCACTTTGACGAAACAAGCTTTCAAAGATTTTGTTGGTACGGCATCAAGGTAGGGTTTCTTTTGTCCTCAAGGGTCACAGGAAGGTGGCTCCTTGGACCTATTCGACCTTCAAGACCCGGAAACCGAAGAGGACCTTGCCGCAAAAGCTCCTCTGGCAGTCAGAATGAGGCCCGCGTCCTTTGAGGAGTTTGTCGGACAGCAGCATATCCTCGGACCCGGCAAGCTCCTCCGGAGGGCTATCGAATCGGGGAAAATCGGCTCCCTAATCTTCTACGGCCCCCCCGGCGCCGGCAAAACAAGCCTCGCCAAAATCATCGCCTCGTTCACCGAAAGCGCCTTTGTCCAGCTCTCGGCGGTCACTTCCGGGGTTCGGGACATCCGGTCCGGTGGCGAAGCGGCTCGCCAACGGCTGCGTGCGAGGGGCAAGCGGACGATTCTCTTCGTGGACGAGGTGCACCGCTTCAATAAAGCTCAGCAGGATGTGCTGCTTCCTTACGTGGAGAGAGGCATCCTGTCCCTCATTGGGACGACGACTTATAACCCGTTTTTCTACATCAACGCAGCGCTGGTGTCCCGCTCGCAGATTTTCGAGTTCCGCCCCCTTTCCAACGACGATGTTGCGAAAATCCTCACGCGGGCTTTGAGAGACGCAAAGAGGGGACTGGGCGGTTACAAGGTCAGCGTCGCAAAAGAGGCTCTCGACCATATCGTTGCCGTCTCTGACGGAGACGCCAGAAAAGCCCTGAACGCCCTTGAGCTGGCGGTTGTGAGCACCGCCCCCGGAGAGGACGGCGTTACGGAAATAGGACTCCAAGTCGCGGAGGAGTCCATTCAGAAAAAGGCGGTGGTCTATGACACCGATGGAGACGCTCACTACGACACCATATCCGCATTCATAAAAAGCATGCGTGGCTCGGACGCGGACGCCGCGCTTTATTGGCTGGCAAAAATGCTCTATGCGGGAGAGGACCCGCGGTTCATCGCTCGCAGGATCGTCATTTGCGCCGCGGAAGACGTCGGCAACGCAGACCCTCAAGCTCTGATCCTGGCCAACGCGGCGCTTCAGGCGGCGGAGTTTGTGGGAATGCCGGAGGCGCAGTTGCCTCTTGCCCAGGCGGCGATTTACGTGGCGACGGCGCCGAAGAGCAATTCGACCTACAAGGCAATCTCGAAGGCGATGGCGGACGTGGAGCGGGAAAGGACGGAAGCCGTGCCGGAGCACCTGCGGGACGCGAGTTACCCCGGCGCGCAGAGATTGGGGCACGGCGACGGTTATAAGTATCCGCACGATTACCCGGGGCACATCGTGGAGCAGTCGTACCTTCCCCGCGACGCCGTGTATTATGAACCGTCGGACCAGGGATACGAGACCGAGATAGCAAGGAGAATCCAGAGCTGGAAACGAAGCCTGAAATTCGAGACAGAATCGGAAAACAGAGGAAAGAGTTGACCAGTCGGGAGGTGCGGACCCGGAGCAGGCGAATCGTGGGACGGTTGACTCACCTGCCCGAATATGCGCGTTCGCGGTGCATCATGCTGTACTGGTCGTGCCACAACGAAGTGCACACTCACAACCTCGTGCGACAGGCTCTCAAAGACGGAAAGAGGGTCGCCTTTCCGCGGTGCGACACACGCCGGAAGGAAATACACCCGTTCGAGGTTAGAAATCTCTCCGGGGACCTCGAGGTGGGGGCCTTCGGAATCCTCCAGCCGCGGGAAGATTCAGGTGGGTTGGTTGACCTTTCGCAGATAGACCTTTGTGTGGTTCCGGGCATCGCGTTTGACCGAGAAGGAAATAGGGTCGGAAGAGGACTGGGCTATTACGACCGCTTTCTTCGTAAGCTCGGCGAGAAGACACGAAAGATCGGTGTCGGCTTCGCCTTTCAAATACTGGACAAAATATACCCCACCGACGGGGATACCAGCCTGGACATGATCGTTACAGAGGACGAAACGCTGGTTACGGACCGTCGGTGATAAGATAGAGGAGGAGCGTTATGGTCGCAATCAGCACGATCGTGCTGTCTTCTTGGACCAGCCGCCTTCCCCGCGTGTTCGGGAACAATTACGTCGTGGGTGGCTTGGTCCTGGCAGCGGGAATGTTTCTCGGCTACTTTGGCGGGCGCTTTGGCGCCAGAAAAAGGCTGCGTAACGCGGAGGAGGAAGCAAAAAGAATCGTTTCGGAAGCAGTCCGGGAGGCGGAGGAGGAAAAAAAGCGACGGATTCTCGAGATTAAGGACGAGGAGTTGAAGGCTCGAGCCGAGTTTGAGAGAGAGACGCGAGAAAGCCGCCGCGAGATAAGGAAGCTGGAGAAACGGATTCAGCAAAGGGAGGAAATTCTCGACCGAAAAGTGGAAGTGCTTGAAAAGAAGGAGGAAGGCGTCGCTGGCAGGGGCAGGGCTCTCCGAGATAAAGAGGTGGAGCTGGCGAAAAGGGACGAGGAGCTCAAGCAGCTTCAGGAGGAGTCCAATAAGCAGCTCCAGAGGCTTTCGGGGTTGAGCCGCCAGGAGGCGAGGGAAATCCTTTTGGCGAGGATCAAGGACGAGGTGCAGTCCGCGGCCGCCGGTCTCGTTCGGCGGATCGAGGCGGAGGCGAAGGAGAAAGCCGATAAAGAGGCAAAGAACATAATCGCGCTTGCGATTCAGAGGTGTGCTTCGGACCATATCGGGGAGACCACGGTGACGACGGTTGCCCTGCCCAACGATGAGATGAAAGGGCGGATCATCGGTAGGGAAGGGAGGAACATTCGATGTCTGGAAGCGGCTACGGGCATTGACGTCATCATAGACGACACTCCAGAGGCAGTCGTTCTGTCTGGCTTTGACCCCGTGCGAAAGGAGGTCGCCAAGATTTCTCTCGAAAGGCTGATGCTCGACGGCAGAATTCACCCCGCCCGAATCGAGGAGATTGTCGAGAAGGTGACCAAGGAGATGGACACGGCCATTCGAGAGGCGGGGGAGCAGGCGGCTTTTGACATTGGGGTTCACAATCTCCACCCCGAACTGATAAAGCTTCTGGGGAGACTCAAATATCGGACGAGCTATGGACAGAACGTCCTACAGCATTCGCTGGAGGTGGCTCGCCTCATGGGAATCATGGCGGGAGAGCTCGGAGTGGATGCTCGCCTGGCGAAAAGAGCTGGTCTTCTCCACGACATCGGTAAGGCAGCCACCCACGAAGTCGAAGGCGCTCACGCTCAGATCGGATCGGAGTTTGCCAAGAAGTATCGGGAGCATCCGGTCGTGATTAACGCGATTGCCGCTCACCACATGGAGGAGGAAGCCAGAGACACCATTTCCGTTTTGGCGCAGGCGGCGGATTCTCTTTCGGCGGCAAGACCCGGGGCACGCTCGGAAACGCTCGAGATCTACATAAAGAGGCTCGAAAAGCTCGAAGAGATCGCCAAGTCGTATCCGGGCATTGAGAAGGCGTACGCGATCCAGGCTGGGCGGGAGGTTCGCGTGATGGTCCAGCCGGATAAGGTGAGCGATGACCAGGTGGTGCTGATCTCGAGGGACCTCGCTAAGAAGATCGAGTCGGAACTCGACTACCCCGGACAAGTCAAGGTGACGGTGATCCGAGAGACGCGGGCTGTGGAGTTCGCCCGATAAGTTGACAGCTTTCTGGGGACTTGGAGCAGCCCTGGTATCAGAGGAGGGCATGCTGCGAGAGAGACCCCTGTGTTCGGTGACCGCAACCGGGAATCCTGGCGGTAAGAACCGCTACGGAAAGGCGACATGAACATTCTTTTCGCGGGAGATGTTGTAGGAAGACCGGGCAGAACGGCCATTGAGGAGCTTTACCCCGCAATCAAGGAGCGCTACTCCATTGACTTTTTCATCGCCAACGGGGAGAACGCGGCGGGCGGCTCCGGCATAACGGCGGACATCGTCTGGCAGCTCCACTGCGCCGGTGTGGACGTCATCACGATGGGTGACCACGTCTGGAAGCAGAAGGATATTTTGAAAGTGATTGACGAGGACCACCGATTGTTGAGACCGGCGAATTTCCCCCCGGAAACGCCCGGCCGCGGGAGCACCGTTGTCGAAGTCAAGGGATTCGGCAAGGTCGGGGTGATTGACGTGCTCGGTCGGATGTTGATGGTGCGCCTCCCGCTCGACTGCCCCTTTCGGGCGGCGGAGAGGGAGTTGGAAAGAGTAAAAAAAGAGACTGATATTGTCGTTCTCGAGGTTCATGCCGAGGCAACCTCTGAGAAGCTCGCATTTGGTTACTACTTCGACGGGAAGGTGTCCGCAGTCATGGGGACGCACACGCACGTTCAAACAGCCGACGAGACCGTCCTGGAGGGGGGGACGGCTTACATCACGGATTGCGGCATGACGGGTCCCTTCCGCTCGGTCCTGGGAAGGGATATTGAGCCGGTCGTGAAGAGTTTCATCACGAGAATGCCGCATTACTTCAGCGTAGCCAAAGAAGATATTCGGCTGACCGGTGTTGTGCTGGAAATAGACGAGAAGAGCGGCAAGGCGCGCCGCATCGAGAGGGTACAGGTCAAGTACGAGGGCCGGCAGGGTGTGATGGAGGAAAATCAGGAGCAATGAGTACGCGTCGTGTCCCGGTGCAGGCACAGGGACCGAAGGTCTATTCGGTCTCGGAACTGACCCGCGACATAAAAGTCCTCCTCGAGACGAAATTCCCGGTCGTCTGGGTCGAAGGCGAAATATCGAATTTCCGCCTTTCGCCGTCCGGGCACGCTTACTTCACCCTGAAGGACGAGTTCTGCCAGATTTTGGCCGTCCTTTTCCGGTCGCAACTGCTCGGCCTTTCGGTCAAGTTGAAGGACGGAATGAAGGTGGTCGTCTCCGGGAGCATCGGCGTTTACGAGAAGCGGGGCGAGTACCAGATTATCGTGTCGAAAGTCGAGGAGAAAGGGATTGGCGCCCTGCAAGTCGCGTTTGAGAAGCTGAAAAGGAAGCTGTACGAGGAGGGGCTATTCCGGCCGGAGCACAAAAAGCCGCTTCCATTTCTTCCCCAGCGGATAGGGGTTGTAACCTCCCCCACCGGAGCAGCCTTTCGAGACATTCTCAACGTCCTCGATAGGAGGTTCTCGAATCTCCACATCCTCTTGATTCCCGTGCGAGTTCAGGGCGAAGAAGCTGCGGGAGAGATTGTCGCAGCTCTTGCGGACTTTAACCGTTTGGAGAACGTGGACGTCATTATTCTGGGCAGAGGCGGCGGGAGCCTTGAGGACCTGTGGGCGTTCAACGAGGAAATCGTCGCTCGCGCGATTTATACATCGGAGATTCCCATTATCTCGGCTGTCGGGCACGAGATAGACTGGACGATCAGCGATTTCGTCGCGGATGTGAGGGCGCCGACCCCTTCCGCGGCTGCGGAGATGGTCGTCGGTCGAAAGGAAGAGATGGTCGAGCGGATAGGGTCGCTGCGGGAAGTCCTCCGCCATTTTGCACTGGCAATCTTGAGCAAGTACCGCAGCCGATTTGAGCTTGCGAGGCAGAGCTATGTCTTCCGGGAGCCGGCCAATTTGATTAAGCAGTATCAGCAGCAGGTGGACGAATTCCTCGCGAAGATGACTCTTCTTTCCCGCCACCGCCTGCAACTCTCCACGCAGAAAGTGCAGGGCTTGAGCTGTCGTCTCGAGTCGCTGAACCCGAAGAAGGTCCTGACGAGGGGCTACAGCATAACCGTGAACGTGAGCGACGGCAGAGTGGTATCGCGCGTGGCGCAGGCAAGGACGGGCGACGACGTGAGAACCGTCGTCAGAGATGGCTCGCTCATTTCACGGGTCACGGAGGTTCGTCCGGAAAAATCCGATGCTCAGGAGGAGAGACGATGAAAGAGCAAGGGGATAAGAAGGAAAAGAGCTTTGAAGCGGCTCTGAAGAGATTGGAAGAAATCGTCTCGGAGATGGAGGCGGGGGAACTTTCGCTTGATGCGATGCTCAAGAAGTTCCAGGAAGGGATGCGACTGGCTCAGTTCTGCTCCAGGAAACTGGAGGAGGCGGAGAAAAAAATAGAGGTTCTCGTCAAAAAGGAGGATGGCAATTTCGAGACAAGACCCTTCTCGTCGGAGGAGGCTTCTCTCACAGGCGAGGAGGAAGAAGATTTGAGTCTCGAAGAAGAGGAAGAGCCCCAGGAAGAGGGCGACGAGAAGGAAGAGCCTTTGTTTTGAGGGTGTGTGCCGGATGTTTGCGAGCGAAACCGATTCGCTTGCGAATGAGCTCTCTCAGACAGTCTCGGGCACTCAACATCAGGAGAGGGGAAAATGGCCGGTTATTTGAATATGATAGATTCGCCGCGCGATTTGAAGAACCTCCATCCGGACCAGTTGGAGAAGTTGGCCCAGGAGATGAGGGAGAAGATTATCCGCGTGGTCTCTCGAAATGGGGGGCACCTCTCCTCGAACCTGGGGTGCGTGGAGCTTGCGATTGCGGTCCACTACGTTTTCAATGCCCCGAATGACAAAATCATCTGGGACGTCGGGCATCAGGCTTACGCGCACAAGCTCATCACGGGGCGGAGAGATTCCTTCGCGACGCTCCGCCAGTTTGAGGGCATATCCGGCTTCCCGGTTCGGGAGGAGAGTGACTACGATGCTTTCGGGACGGGTCATAGCGGCACGTCCATCTCGGCGGCGGTGGGGATGGCTCTGGCGAGGGACCTGAGGGGGAGCGACGAGAATATTGTGGCGATTGTGGGGGACGCATCGTTGTGCGCCGGTCCCTCGTTCGAGGCGCTAAACCACGCCGGCGCCCACGTCAAGAAACTCGTTGTGATCCTCAACGATAATGAGATGTCCATCTCCCGCACCGTTGGCGCCTTGTCCGCATACCTCAACCGGCTCATCACGACGCCGATTTACAACAAAATCCTCGCGGAGACAGATTACATTCTGGAGAAGAT
This sequence comes from uncultured Verrucomicrobiota bacterium, assembly GCA_964516325.1. GTDB lineage: Bacteria > Auribacterota > JABMQX01 > JABMQX01 > JABMQX01 > CAZFAP01. The sequence continues at coordinate 16,166 of CAZFAP010000025.1, read as the reverse complement.
TCCAAACGTCGGTCCGAAAATGATCCGAACCCGAAAGAGGATTCTGGAAAGCATCAAGAGGTTAATTGTGCCCGGCGCCCTTTTCGAGGAGATGGGATTCCGGTATTTCGGTCCCGTTGACGGGCACAATCTCCGGTCTCTGCTGCACATGCTCGGGCGGATTAAGGACAACCCCGGCCCCGTGCTCCTTCACGTCATCACGCGAAAGGGGAAAGGGTACAGGTTTGCCGAAGAAAAACCCGAAGAATTCCACAGCGCCGTCCCCTTCGACATGGCGACTGGCGAAAGGAAGCCCGATCCGCATGAGCGGCCCTTCTCGCAGACGTTCGGAGAGACTGTAATAGAACTCGCGGAAAAGGACCCGACGGTCGTCTGCATTACCGCCGCCATGGCGAAAGGAACGGGTCTGGAGAAGTTCCGAGAGAGGTTTCCGAAGAGGCTCATTGATGTCGGCATTGCGGAGGAGCATGCCGTGACGCTCGCGGCGGGCTTGGCGGCGTCGGGCTATAGGCCAATCGTCGCGATTTATTCCACTTTCTTGCAGCGAGCCTTCGACCAGATAGTCCACGACGTCTGCCTCCAATCGCTTCCGGTGGTGTTTGCGGTCGTGCGGGCAGGGCTTTCGGGAGAAGATGGCCCGACCCACCATGGGCTTTTCGATCTATCTTACTTAGGGATGATGCCGGGGATCGTTGTTGCCGCTCCGAAGGACCGCAAAGAGCTCAGGGACATGCTCCACCTCGCCGTACATGAAAAGCAGCCTTTTGCGATTCGCTACCCGAAGGACGCCGGGATTCCCACAGAAGCCGCCGGCCCGATTGAGGAGATTCAGGTCGGAAAAGCGAATGTCGAGAGAGAGGGAACGGACGCGGCAATCTTTGCTCTTGGCAGCATGGTGGAGCACACTCTCGCCGCTGCGGAAAGGCTTGAAGAAGAAGGAATTTCCGCCATGGTCGTGAATGCGAGATTTGCCAAGCCCATTGACGAGGAACTTGTCCGGCAGACCGCTGAGAAGATCGGTTGTCTCGTAACGGTCGAAGAGAACGCCCTCGCGGGCGGCTTTGGAAGTAGGGTGGCAGAGTTCCTGGAGCAGGAGTCCGTTCACCCCGTACGGCTGGTGCGAATGGGCATACCCGATATGTTTGTCAAGCATGGCTCTCGGGAGGTTCTTCTTGAGAAACTCGGACTGACCTCCCAGGGCATCGCGGAGAAGGTCAAAGCGGCGCTTCTCACCGGAAAGCGCGCTTCTTCTTTTGCCTCATGAAAAAAATAGGCGTCGTTGCCAATACGACAAAACCGGAATGGCTTCCGACGGCTCGTTCCATTGTGGAATTGCTGATGGAGCGAGGCGTGGAAGTGGCGCTGGAGCCGAAGGAGGCGGCGCACGTCCTTTTCGGTCGAGAAGCCCCGAAGCGAAGACGCCGGCTGAGCGATTCGGACATGGTTGTCTCCCTCGGCGGCGATGGGACGTTCCTAAAAGCCGTGAGGCTTATCGGCGAGCGCGATGTGCCAATCGCCGGAGTGAATCTTGGCGGACTCGGCTTTCTCGCCGAGTTCTCCGCGGGAGATTTCGTTCGCTGTCTGGAGAAGATTCTTGACGGAGATTATCGCATAGACGAGAGGATGACGCTCAAGGCTTGCCTTCTCAGGGATGGCGAGACGGTCCGCACGGAGAGAGCCTTGAACGACGTGGTGATCAGCATGGTCGGGGTCTCGCGGTTGGGAATTCTGGAGGCGTCCATTGACGACGAGTACCTGAGCACCTACGAAGCCGACGGTCTCATTGTGGCGACACCGACGGGTTCCACCGCGTATTCCCTCTCGGCGAACGGCCCCATCGTGGACCCTTCTCTCGATGCTATTGTGATTACGCCCATCTGCCCCCACGCGCTGTCGAACCGGCCAATCCTAATTCCCCCTCAAAAGACTGCGAAAATATGCCCCCTCGAAATCCCGGAAGGCGCAATCGTCACCATGGACGGTCAAACGGCATTCGAGCTTCTGTGCGGCGACGTCCTCAGCGTCTCGAAATCCGACCGGAACGTCAAACTGATCAGCACCAAGGAGACAAGCTATTTTGAAATTCTGCGGTCGAAGCTGGGCTGGGGAGGACGAAGGAACTCTTCGAGGGGAGGTCGTTGTTAGCGTCAGTGGTGCGGACGAAATTCGACGAGAGTTGTTCGGGTGCGTCAGCGCCGTCTAAGCCGCTGGTCTGTTTCTCAGGCAACTAACCGCAAGTCGTGCGGTTGCAGGTGAGCGCTTATGGCGAAGGTTGTCATAAAAAAAGGTTTCTGCAAGGGCTGCGGGTTCTGCGTGAGCTTTTGCCCCAAGCAGGTACTGGTCATGTCGAGCGACCTGAATGTCCACGGCGTCCATTACGCCTGCGTGGAAGACGGGCAGAAGTGCACCGGGTGCGCTATTTGCGGAGTGGTCTGCCCCGACGTGGCGATTGAGGTGTACAGATGAGCGAAAAGGTCCTGATGTGCGGCAATCACGCCATGAGCGAAGCGGCGGTGCGGGCCGGATGCCGGTACTATTTCGGCTACCCGATTACTCCGCAGAACGAAGTTGCCGCCTACATGTCCGCGCGGATGCCCGAGGTGGGGGGAACGTTCATCCAGGCGGAGAGCGAGATCGCCGCCGTGAACATGGTCTTCGGGGCGGCTGCGGTTGGCGCCCGGGCGATGACTTCATCGTCGAGCCCCGGCATCAGCTTGAAACAGGAGGGGATTTCGTATCTTTGCGCGTGCGAACTCCCCGCCGTGATAGCGAATGTCGTCCGGGGCGGTCCCGGTCTCGGGAGCATTGGCCCCTCACAAGCCGACTATTTCCAGGCGACTCGCGGCGGAGGGCACGGGGACTACCGGACAATTGTTCTTGCTCCGTCCACCGTGCAGGAGCTTGCAGACGTCACATTTCAGTCATTCGACCTCGCCGACAAATACAGGAACCCGGTTCTTATTCTCTCCGACGGCATCCTCGGGCAGATGATGGAGCCGGTGGTTCTGCCCGAACCGATTGACGGAGACCTTCCTCCGAAAGATTGGGCGCTGACCGGCGCCAGGAATCGCCCCCCGAATTTCATCAAGTCCCTGTACCTCGACGTGGAGCTTTTGGAAGAACTCAACCTCAAGCTGCAGGAGAAGTTTCGCAGAATTGAGCGGGAGGAGTTGCGGTTCGAGGAATTCAAGATGAGTGATGCGGAGGTCGTCCTGGTGGCGTACGGGAGCGTCGCAAGAATTTGCAGAGCTGCCGTGCGGGAGCTGAGGGAAATGGGCGAGAAGGCGGGTCTGTTCCGCCCCATCACGGCGTGGCCGTTCCCCTACGAGGCGCTCGCCAGCGCTGCTGACAGAGCACGGCTGTTCCTGGCGGTTGAAATGAGCATGGGACAGATGGTCGAGGATGTGAAGTTGGCGGTCGGAGGGCGAAAGCCGGTGAAATTCTTCGGCAGGGTCGGGGGCTGCGTCATGACCGTCGAGGAAGTCGTGGAGGAGACCAAGGAATTTCTGGAAGAGATTTAGGAATGGCTAAACCGAAGAGTCGCCCGTCGAGAACTCCATCGGAAAGCCCGCCCGAGAAGAAAGTGTTTGGGCGGCCGTCGTCCCTCAAAGAGGTGCTGACCCATTTCTGCGCCGGCTGCGGGCATGGCATCGTTCATCGGATGATTGCGGAAGTGGTTGATGAACTCGGCATCAGGGAACGCGTCGTCGGAGTCTCGCCGGTGGGATGTGCCGTGCTCGGCTACGATTACTGGAATTTTGATGTGAGTGAAGCAGCACACGGCCGCACGCCGGCTGTCGCGACGGGGATGAAGAGGGCGCGTCCCGACTTAATCATTTTCACGTACCAGGGGGATGGCGACCTGGCGGCTATCGGCACCGCGGAATTCATTCATGCGGCAAACCGCGGCGAGAACATCACCATCGTTTTCGTGAACAATGCCGTCTATGGAATGACCGGCGGACAGATGGCGCCCACGACGCTCGAGGGGCAAATCACCGCGACAACGCCCAGGGGCAGGACTCTCGAGGGATGCGGCGCCCCGTTGAAGGTCCCCGAGATGATCGCCCCATTTCCCGGCGCCAAATATCTCGCCCGCACGGCCCTCAACAATCCCAAGAATATGGTTACGGCGAAGCGCAGCATCAGGAAAGCCTTTGAGTGCCAGATAAACAATATCGGCTTTTCTCTCGTGGAGGTTCTCTCGCCGTGTCCCACCTATTGGAGGCTGTCTCCTCTCGATTCGCTGGAGTGGATCGAAGAAAAGATGATTCCTTATTTCCCGCTGGGAGAGATCAAGACCCCCGACTGAGTTTCCCCTTGTCCGACGCTTCTGCCGATGAATGCTCAGTGCTTCGAGCGCTCGCCAACTCTCGGGAACACGTAAATCGCCTCGCCCGGGAAAACGACCGAGACCTCAGTACCTTCCTCAAGCGAAAGGGATTTTGCTTCGACACAAGATACTTCTGCTCGGAAAAGCGTTCCCCGCACTCTGAGATCAATGCGCACGCTTGAGTTCCCCCACAGGACGGATTCAACACGGGCAATGACGTTCCGCTCGTGGCATGACGAAGGGCGAAGGCGAACCTCCTTCGCGCGGAGGAGGAGTTGCACTTCCCCCTCGACGGACTGATTGGTTTGCACGGCAAAATCTGGCAGCTCGATGCGCGAACCGGGCTCATCCTGGCCGGCAATGCCGGAGAGGACTGTGCCCAAACGGAAGAGCCTCGCGATTTCTGGGGTTGCGGGAGAGCGGCTGACTTCCTCGGGCGTGCCCACCTGAATGAGCTTTCCATCCTGCATGATTCCGACGCGGTCGGCCACAGCGCGCATCTCTTCGAGGTCGTGGCAGACATGGATGGTCGTCGTGCCCGTCCGGCGCTGAATTCTCTTCAGCTCCGCAAGGATTCCGTCGCGTGTCTCATCGTCGAGAGCGCTCACCGGCTCATCGAGGAGCAGAATTTTGGGCTCGACTGCAAGGGCTCTCGCCAGCGCCACCCGCTGCCGCTCACCGCCGGAAAGCCCGGCCGTGGAACGTTCCAGCAGGTATTCGATGCCAAGCATCCGGGCAAGCTCTTTGACCCGCCTTTCTCTTTGCAGGCGGCGCCAGCGTCGGACACGAAGAGGGAATTCAATGTTCCCGCGGACGGTTCGAGCAGAGAAAAGGGCGTAGTCCTGCGGGACGTAGCCGATACCACGGTTGCGGGGTTCTCTCTTCTCGACGCGGCGACCATCAATCTGGATCGTGCCGCGGGAGAGGCGCTTCAAGCCAGCGATGCACTCCACGAGAAGCGTCTTGCCGCTTCCCGGCTTGCCGAGCAGAACGAAGTACTCGCCGGGCTGGACATGGAGCGCAACGTCCTGGATGGAAAATGTTCCGACGGTCAAGTGGAGCCCATCTATTCGAATCATCGTCTCACCACAACCTGCGTCGTCCCAGGAGCCGGATCAGAACGAGAGCGACCGCCGCGAGGACTATGAGCAGAAGTGCAACCGCCAGAGCCACCTCGATCCGCCCGATGGAGGTCTCGAGATAGACAGTCGTCGGGAGAACCTCCGTTTTCATCCGCACCGCCCCCACGAAGACCATCAGGGGACCAAACAGCCCGATTGCCCGTGCCCAGGTCAGAATTGCTCCCGCGACGATTCCCCCGCGCGCGTTTTTCACAGCCACTCGCCAGAAAGCTTGCCCGCGAGTGCATCCGAGGGTCAGTGCGACCTCCTCCTGGCGTTTGTCCACCTCGTCGAAGGTCGTTTTGATTGCCCGAATGCCGAAAGAAACCGAGACGAAAAACTGAGCCAGGACGATCCCCCGGCGCTGATAAATGAAATCCAATCCCACCGACTCAAGCCACAGCCCGACGCTCGTCCGGAAAAACACGAGAAGGCTCAGACCCACCACCAATGGCGGGAAAACAATCGGCAGGTCAACCATTGTATCCGCGAGAATTCGACCGGGAAAACGGTAACGGCTCAGCGCATAGCCCGTCGGGACGGCAAAGACGACGACGATCAGCGTGGTCAGGGTCGAAGTCCATAGACTCAGAACCACCGCGGCGCGAATCTCCCGCGAGCGGAGCACTTCTTTCACGGCGTCGGCATGGACGTACGTTATGTCCGCCACGAGAAGGGCTACCACGAGAAGCAGGAACAAAGCAAGGAAGGCAAACACTGCCGCCGAGAATAACCGACTTCGAGGTCCGCTTACCGGTTGGTCAAGCATGCGTGAGTTTCTCGGCCGCGGTTAGCGCGGCGGCTCCGTGGTGTAGTGATGCTTGGCGAAAATGGCACGCGCTTCCTCCGAAACGACGAACTGCTGGAACGCCGCCGCCTCCCGAGGTCGCTTTGACGACCGAAGAACCGCAATGGGCACGGTTGAGATGACGTTGCTGTCTTTCGGAATTGAGACAATCTCCCCTTCTTCAGGATACTGCGCGGCAATGGCGTCCCAGACGATGGTTGCGTCAATCTTGCCCGTCTTGATCTGCAAGCCAAGCTCATTGACTGTCAGCGAGCGAAACACGACGTTCGGCTCAACGTGCGCTAACTTGATTCCGTTCAGCTTCAGGATGTCAACGGTGACTTTGCCTATGGCGCAGGCTTGGGGATCGCCAAGTCCGACGCGCAGTCCCTTGCGCGTCAGGTCTGTCATGCCCAATACCTTGTTCGGATTGCCCTTTCGGACGAGAATGACCGGTACGAAATAGCAGGCGGTGCGCGAGGACGCTATCAAGCCCTCTTTCTGTGCCTGCTCTACGTAGCGGACGTCGCCTGGCATGTACAGGTCGCCCCGCCGGGTTAGCTTAATGCTCGCGAGCAAAACCTCCGAGCCCGCATAGTCCGTTTCGACGACAAGATTACGCTTTTTCTCGAAAGCGCTCGCGATCTCGGCTACCGGCGGGCGAATCCCCGCCCCGCAGTAGAGCAGAAGTCTCGGCTTGGGCGACAAAGCAGTCTCGCCCTCCTTCTTGTTGGGACTGCAACCTGCGAACAACAATATGCCCAGCGTCAGGGCACAGACGAGGGCGGCTGTTTTCTCGCTCCCCATGAGTTGTGCAGCTTTCCGGAGGATGGTTTGTGTCATTTGACGTAGCCGAACTCGCTGAAAATGGCGTTTCCCTCTTTGCGGCAAAAATCGAGGAACCTCTCAACCAGTTGCGCCTTCTTGCTGTACTTCAATCCCATCACCCAAACCTGAACGACCGTATCATACTCGTACGGCGTCGGGATAATCTGTATCGAGTCGAGAAAGTTATGGGCGGCGCCATTCCACATGACGCCAGCGTCTCGGGTCTCGAGCTTCAGGGCGTTGCCAATTTCGGAATGACTCCGAAACACCGCGTTACCGGCATTTTTGAAGACCTGTTCCTTGATCCCTTTCTTCTCCAACAGCGCGGCGAGCATTTCCCCGCACGTCGAGAACTCCGGGTTCGGCAGGGCAACCTTCACGCCCGGCTTGGCAAGGTCCTCGATGGATTTCACGCCCGCGGGATTTCCCTTGCGAGCCACCAATACCGGCGAGACAAAACCGACCTGTTCCGCCCTGAGAAGCACGCGGGCGTCTTTTGTGTAATCAAGGTAAGGGTCGTGCGTCACAAACACGTCGCCTGTCTTCCCGATTTTCACCTGCGGCAGCAGGTCCTCACTCTGCCCGAATGAAAGATTCACCTTCACGCCGCTCGTCTTCTCAAACGCGTCGGCAAGCTTTTCCATCGGTGGGCGGAACGACCCGCCGCACAGGACGAGAATCTCCCCACCATTCTCTGACTTTTCCTTTTGCCTGCATCCCGTCACGAGAGCAACAGCCACGATAACCATCCAAGCGAGACGCCAGCTCATTCAGACTTCCTTTCTTCTTTTCATGACAAGTAAGCTCAGAGCTATCATGACCACAGACGCGAGCCCGAATGCTGCCAGGCACAACGTCAGCGTCCGGGTCCGCAAATGCGACGCAGGCGCGCTCCTTTCCTGGCTTTCGCCCGGGTTTGACAAGGTTCCCGACGGAGCTTCTTCCGAATCGTCGAAGCCCAGGAGGGCGGACCGCAGCGGCGGCTCCGTCACCGGCGGCAGATTCGCGATGGCGGCTTCCCAGTCCCAATCCATAAGCAAGTCCATGCCCGGGCTTTCCGCCCTCAAGTCGCAGGAACAATCGCCGTTCATAATCCGGACGGACTCGACGATGTTCCTCCGCGTGGTCTCCTGCCCGACATGAGCCGTGAGGACCCTTCCGCGTCCGCAGATGCCGAAGATGGCGCACTGGTCTGGCGCGATTTGGCTATCAACCGCACCCATAAGGAACCGGACAAGCCATTCCTCCGCCGGGTCGCTTCGGGAGACGTGAAGAAATCCCACGTCAAGCCCATGCTGCTTTTTCGCTCTTTCGAGCACCCAACGAATATCCTTCTCCGCGCTGCTGTTCTTCGCCTTGTTGTCTCCCGTCAGCAAGAGAAGCAATCCGCCCTTTCCCCCAGAAAGCTCGCGAGCGATGCCGGTTCGGAGGGGTGATTGAATCATCGCCCTCGCCGAAGCGAGGTCCAGTCGCCCGAGAAAGAGCGGCATCCCGCGGGGGCTTAGGACCAGATGAGACGGGAGCTTTTCTATCCTGTGCTCGTCCCAGACTTTTTGGTCTTCCGCGAAGAACGGGTTCGCGGCGGGCTTTTCCACGTCCGCGACTCGGAAGGCGAGATTGACGTGGCTTCCAAAGCTGCTCGCGGCATCTTCGAGAAATTGGTTGACCTCGCGGTCCGCCCTGTTCTCTTCGCTGCGGTAGAAATAGTATGCCTGGTAGTCCTCCCTTTCCCACCTTTGCAGGATGTAGCGATGAACGGGAACGTCGCAAGCGTTCCCCGTCGCCGTTGAGAGAATCACAGCGATCAAGGAGCACAGAAGCAGTGCCCGCTTAGCCACTGGTACCGGAAAAGATTTGCGAACTCCGATAGCCATTCCGTGATGTCCGAGAATCGTCAGGGCTGGGGGCCGGGAGCGTCAAAAACACCGACGGCTCACCGCGTGCCCCGTCGAAGGGAACGAGAGATCGGCCTACCCTCATGTCCGGGGCACGGAATGCCCCGTTGGGCGGTTCTCTCTGACTGGGATACTATGAAATGCCGACGAGGGCTTTCAACGATTTTCCTCTGGGGAGGTAATGCGGCCGGCAGAAAGAAGAACGACCTTCTGGGCGAGAGGGTCCGCCAACTTCTCGTGCGTCACCAGGACAACCGTTCCCCCGGCCTTGTGAAAGTCGGATAGATAGCCGAGGATTATGGCGGCATTCTCGGGGTCAAGGTTGCCGGTCGGCTCGTCGGCGAGGACGATGCTTGGTCGGTTGAGAAATGCTCTCGCAACGGCGACCCGCTGCCTTTCCCCCGTGCTGAGCTCAGGCGGGCGATGGTGCAAGCGGTCGCGCATTTGCAGCCGCTCAAGGATTTCGATTGCTTCTGTGCGTCCTCCCTGCCTGCCGCCCGGAATTGTCGCCACGAGGACATTTTCGAGGACGCTGAGGTAGGGAAGGAGGTGAAACATCTGAAAAACAAAGCCGATGCTCTTAGCCCGAAAGGCCGCACGCTCCCGACCCGAAATCGCATACAAGTCCTTCCGCTCGACGAGAACTCTCCCTTTCGACGGCCTCGACAGCCCCCCGATGGTCAATAGCAAGGTTGACTTGCCGCTTCCGCTCGGTCCCCGAACCACCACGAACTCGCCCCGTTCCACGGACAGATTGACCTCGTCGAGTGCGCGGACTTCTCCATCTCGCCCTCGGTAAACCTTGCTGACAGTCTCGAGTTCGATCATCGCCTATTCTTCTCGAAGAACGACCGCAGGGTCCTGGGTGACCGCGATTATCGTCGGCAGGTAACCCGCAAGGGCGCATACCCCGGCGGAGCCAAGGACCGACCACCACAGCAGACCCAACATCGGCGTAATCTTCTGCGCGGTCAACCGGAATATCTCCGGCCCGAAGCGCAGCCCCAATCCCGTCCCCAGGGCGAAGCCAATGGCGCCGCCGAGCAATCCAATTGTCACCGCCCTGCCCAGGAAAAGGGCGCCGATTCTCCCCGATCCAAACCCCAGGGCGCGCAGAATGCCGATCTCCATTCTCCGCTCGCGGACATTGTTCCAAGACAGAAACCCTACCCACACCGCGCATACGAGAAAGACCCCCGGGACGAGAAATGCCGCGTACCTTTCTATCATGTCCCTCGTCTCGGCGCGGGCAACGGCGATGGAGCGAAATTCGGTCACATTTGTTTCGGGCAGGACGCGAGCGATGCTTTTTCGGATTGTGGGGAGGCGTGCGCCCTCGCAGCGGCAGCCGAGCGCCTCGATGGCGTTGATCCTCCCGGGCTTCCCCAGGACTTCCTGAACGTCGTGCAGATGAGCGTAAATGCGAATGTCGTCCTTGCTTCCCGACTCCTGCAAGCACCGCTCGACTGCAAACTCTTTGCCGAGGATATTTATGGAGTCGCCCTCTTTGAGGTTCTCGCTTCGCGCCAGCTCGTAGCCGACGAAGACTTTTCCTCGCGGGATGCTGTAACCCATCGGCTTGCCCTTCCCGCGCGCCTCCGAAAGGACTCCGGTCAACAACACCTTGCGGTTGCGCCACGTGGCCTTTTTCTGGAGGGTCGCCACGATGTGGCGAACGAGGACCGTTCGGGCGCCTGCAAGCCTGTGCATGTACTCCTCCGGCATCTCCCCCTTGGCAAAATCCTCGCTCCAGAAGTCGGCCATGTCAGTATTCTTCGGCACGATCAAGATGTTGAAACCCATGTCCCGCATCAGTCGCGTGGTCTCTCGTTGAGAAGCGTCGCTCACGGTAAGGACCGCCACGAACAGCGCGACAGCAACACTCACCGATAACAGACCGAGAAGAAAGTTCAACTTTCCATGAATGATTTCTTTGAAAAGCATCCGGATAATGGACATGAACCGTGCCTCGCAGCTAAAGGAAGGATAGCACAATCGCTTCACCCGCCGGACGCACTTTTTTCGGTGGGCTGCGGTCATGCCGAGCGAAGGAGCCCAATCGCGCAAAGAATTGCGTCAGAGGCTGGATGCGCATCAGAAAGACAAGCCCGAGCGCGGAACAGTCCGCGCTCGGGTTGCGTTCATGCGGAATTCCGTTCGACAGCGGAGCTCACGCGGGATAGCGTGTTATCGGTTGTCCCTTCGGCCCCCGTACCCTCCTCGTCCGCCCCTGTCCTCGCTGCGGCGTTCGGGCCTGGGGTTGGCTTCATTCACCTTGATAGTGCGCTGGCCGATCTGCTTGCCGTCGAGAGATTTGATCGCGGCTTGCGCTTCCTCTTTGGAGCTCATTTCGACAAACGCAAAGCCTTTTGATTTGCCAGTGTACTTGTCGGTGATGACGTTGACGGACTCGATCGTGCCGAATTCTGAAAAGGATTTCCGTAGGTCTTCTTCAGATGTGTCGTAGGACAGGTTTCCCACATACAGTCTCATTGCTTCTCTCCTTTGATTGAAACCACTCTTCGTCTATCCGCGAACCGCACGGGAACAAGTCCGTCATGCATCTCGGAATAGACACACGTTGTATCTGGCGCTTCGCCAGAACGACCTCTTCACCCTCTCCGGACCTTTGGACTCATTCCTTGAGGGCTGAAGAGATAACTCTCCTGAATGTGATTGCTTCCTCGCTGGTTACGTCGTAGGGACAGCCGTTTCACGAAGTATTCCGGGTCGGGGAACAAACAACGAACCAGGGGGTTCCAATGGCATGATCTTCTCGAGGCCAGAAAGAAGAGGTGGGAACAAGTCTCCGTTGATGAACGGGAACACTGTTTCCGTCGGCTCGAAATCCGGCTTTCGCCAAGTCTCCACTCTCACAGGCATCCAATCTCGAAAGATACAACCATCAAATCGCATATTATTTTTGCATTCCCCGCCTTCGCAGTCAAGTGCTATTTTCGCCCGGGTGCGGCTCTTTTTCGATGGCATCGGATTATTGGGCTCCTTCAGAGCTTGAGTGGTTGGATTGCGGTGGCATCTCCTGGGCGTTGCCCAGGGCTTTTGTATGTTGCCCTTTCGGGGCGGGGGCACTGAGAGGTTGGCAAGGCCCGCACGGGGCGGCGTTCATTAGCCCAGACCAACCCCCAAACTCGTGGGACACCGGGCGAGCGAAAAGCCCTGAAAGGGCGCAATAAGCCGAGCCGCATCCCACGCCGCGACAAAGCGAAGACCAATTCTGCCATTGACACGGAGCCACACCCTTTCGCCCCCCATGCAACGGCAGAGACTCGGGGGCACCCTGCCGCAGTCTATCATGAGCTCCTTTCGCCGAACTGCAAGGCTGTGGCAAGCCACAGCAGTCCAAGGGGACAGGAGAGGCACTGCAAAGTTTGCGTGGTTGGCGGCTTTGCGACCCCGCCAAGGGCGGGGCCAGGTCCTGGTCTTGGCTGCGTGGCGCCGATTTTCACGGCAGATGAACGCAGATGGACGCAGATAAGAAACAAGCGGGCGCTGCCCCGCCCCGGTAGGTCGGACTCTTGTGGGGTCGTCCCCCTGGAACTGAGCGGCGAAAAAGACAAAAAAACACTTGACAAGGGGCATGGGGTGGTTTACTATCCCGACCGATTTAGTCAACAATGGAGCAAACTATGTCCGTATCACGAAAATGTCAGTACGCGCTCCGCGCCGTTTTCGAGCTTTCGCGGCGAAGCGGGGAGGGACCGGTAAAGATTGCCGAGATCGCCAGGGCGCAGGCAATTCCCCCTCGATTTCTGGAGGTGATTCTCAGCCAGCTCAAGCAAGCCAGTCTTGTGGCGTCACAGAGAGGGAACGAAGGGGGATACATGATCGCCCGCCCTCCGGAAGATCTGACGGTGGGAGAGGTTATTCGGTTCGTTGAAGGTCCGGTTGGTCCCGTGGGCTGCGTGACGGATGCTGTAAAGGAGAATTGCCCCTTATACCCTGACTGTGTTTTTCTCCCGATGTGGGAGAAGGTTCGCAAAGCGATTCTGGAGGTTTATGATAACACCACGTTTCAAGACCTCGTGGATGAAGAGCGGCGAAAGGCGGGAACTGGTGCACCGTGCTATTCGATTTGAGGTGGTAGGCGTTCTGTGAGTTGTCTTTTTTTTGTGGCTGATTACTCGACTAAATCAGTCGAGATGATGAGAAAGTCGGCGCGAAATGGATACCAGAAGACGTTCTTGGGCTAAGTCCTTCACCTGGCGTGTGATCGGTGTTGCCGTGTTAGGCGCCGTCTCCTATTTGGTTACTTCCGACTGGAAGGCGACGACCGGCATCACGCTGTTGTTCCACAGCATCCGGATGGTTCTTTACTACTGGCACGAGCGTCTTTGGGAGAGGATTTCATGGGGGAAATTGAAGCATCCTTTATCTCAGTTTCCTGTGAGAGCGGACCTCACGCGCGACGACTACGACACGATCAGGAAGTTCCTGGACGACCAAAGGTACATCACGGAACAACCTGAATACCAGATTTAGGCGGGAAAGGAGGTCGAATCCATGCCGTTATGCGTTCCGCAGGAAGATATTAAGAGCCTCGTGGATGGACTGAACTTCGCCCAGAAAGTTGACCGCTCGCTGGGGTTGATACGAGAGGCTTATGGGGAATACGGCGAACGTTTGGTGGTCGCCAACAGCCTTGGGAAGGACTCCGTCGCGGTCTGGCATCTGGCGAAACGGGTCAGCCCGGAGATTCGAGGATTCATTGTTACGACCCGATTCAAGCCCAGGGAAACGGTCGAGTTCATGCACCGGATGGTTGCCCATTATCCGGAGCTACGGGTCTACAGGAGCGAGGAACCGATTCCTGACAGGCTTTACGAAACCGACCCGGAGCTCTGCTGCGAGATTCTGAAGGTGGAGCCAACCCGCCGCGCAATTGAGGAAATGAACGTGGCTTGCTGGGTGACGGGGCTTCGCTGCACGGAAGGGCGGACACGAACGGATTTCCAGGAAATCGAGGAGCGCGATAAGGGGCTGATCAAGCTCAATCCGATTCTGATATGGCACGAGCGAGAGGTCTGGCAGTACCTGGCGATTCATCAAGTGCCGGTGAATCCGCTCTACGCCAGAGGCTATCGGTCGCTCGGATGCCTTCCGTGCACGCGGATCACGACAAGTCCCGACGAACGCGCCGGACGGTGGGTGGGAACGAGCAAATGCGGCGGAGAGTGCGGGATTCACACGCGCCCGCTCAAAGCCAATTTTGGACAGTAGAAAGGACGCAGCTTTATGCCCGAAGAATTGATGAGCGGGTGGTGGGCGTTGGTCGCCCTGGGTCTCTGTGCCGGGATTCTCAGTGGGACTCTGATCATTCCGGCGCTGGTTCTGCTTTTTCGTTTCCCGCAGAAATCTGCCCAAGGGACGTGTCTGGCAGTGATGGTCCCCATGGCCCTGGTGGGTGCGCTGCGATACTGGACAAACCTGAGAATTGATGTGGACGTTGCGAAGATGGGATGGCTCGCTGCGGGCGCTGTAGCAGGGACTCTCTTGGGGACTGAATTGGCGAGTCGTCTCTCAGGCGAGGCGCTCAGGAAGGCTTTCGCGGTGTTCATGGCTATAGTTGCGGCTAAGATGATGTTGACCCCGGGGAAGACAAACGCGTCCGCTCGGAGTCAGACACTCAGAGACCGTGAAGTCGCTCTAAAAGTTGACGGAAGGAGATAAGGTGACAGAAAAGCGTGTCGAATGTGTGCGTGTTTTCTCTGCCCGGGCCTGCGCGTCCCCTCTAAAGGAAGCGGCTCAGCTTTTCGAAAAGCAGAGGGGCGTGCAGGTGGAAATCAGCGTGTGTAGCCGCCACTGCGCGAATCCTGTAGCGGAAGAGGCAACCGGTACGATGGGCGGGGATGATTTTCTGCTGGAGGTTGCCGAAACCCGTACGCACGATCTGGCTATAGCTGGGGCAGAGTACCTTCTGGATGACGGGGAGGTGAGAGGGATCGTTCAAAGAGGCCAGCGTCGGACGATCGCGTACCGTGGGTCAGCGATTCTTGTGCCTGCGGGAAATCCCCGCGACATCCGGTCTCTGGAAGACATGACCCAGCCGGGCATACGGGTGGGAGTGTCCGTCATAGATTGTCTCAAGGGAGTGTGGGAAGACGTTTGTGCACGATTGGACCTTCTGGAGGGCATTCGCCGCAACATCTCTTATTACGCTAACGGCTGCGTAGCTATTGTTGAAGCGGTGGCGGAAGGCAAGGTTGACGCGGCCTTCGGATGGACAGCTTTTGACCATCTGGCGCCCGAACGAATAACGATTATCGAAATGCCAAAAGAGGAGCAAATCATGAGGGGCACCTGCGTCGGACTGACGACATTCGCGGCGCAGCCTGAAACCGCCATAGAATTCATGAATTTCTTAGCGTCTCCTGTAGGGCGGGCTTGCTATGAGCGGTATGGATGGACCGCCACCGGCAGGGCGCCGACAGAGAATCTCCCCTGAAGGCTGGAGGCGAGGCGCCGGAGGTCATCGCTGACCGCCTCCGGGTCGGACGCATCAGATTGACTATGATGTAACGGAAGAATCGCCGGGGATTCGCGGTGGATGACATGGCCCCCACGTCGAAGAATGCGATTGATGCCAGACTAATAGGGGCATCCGAGCCGCTTCAACGTCCAGGAGACAATAAGGGCGCCACGGCATGCCCCCAAGGGCTCCCACATAGGAGGTTTCGCTTGAGTTACGTTAAGGGTTTGAAGTGCAGAGAAACGGACTGCGGCAGGACTTATCCGAAGGAGCCGCTTCACATTTGCGAGCACTGCTTCGGGAAGCTGGAGGTTGACTACGACTACGACGCAATCCGCAAGGCGGTCAGCCGTGAAACGATAGAAAAACGCCCGGAGAACATGTGGCGGTATCGAGAATTCCTGCCGATTGAGGGCGATCCGACGGTGGGTTTTGAGGTGGGGTTCACGCCGCTCGTCCGTGCAAGGAATTTGGAACGCACGTTGGGGCACACCGAGGTGTACGTAAAGAACGATGCGGTCAATTACCCGACGCTGTCGTTCAAGGACAGAGTCGTCTCCGTCGCGCTTTCCAAGGCCAAGGAGTTCGGTTTTGACACCGTGGCCTGCGCAACGACTGGGAATCTCGGAAATAGCCTCGCGGCACAATCAGTTCAGGGCGGGTTGAAATGCTTCATCTTCATGCCCGCCGACCTGGAGCAGGGCAAGATCGTCGG
>CAZFAP010000024.1:0-37671 GCA_964516325.1 uncultured Verrucomicrobiota bacterium | reverse complement strand
TGGGCTTGTACCGGTCGTGCGCGGAACGGGAAACCCCTGAAATACAGCCACACCCACTTCAGGCAACCTCTTTACACGACGCCCTTATGACAATAGAATGATGCTTGGGCTTCTTGAAGCCTGGGCGGCGGAGTATTCCAAACGTCCTCCGAAGCCCACAGGGGCATCGCCCCTTTCAGACTAAGCACACGAGTTCGTGAATTTTGTAACGTATGCCCCCATGCCGGAGGACGCTTTTCTTGACAGGGTGACAGGATGTACAGGATAGTCAGGACCAACGACCTGACGAATCCGGTTCATCCTGTAAATCCTGTCAAAAAATACGTCACCGAATTTACGAATCAGAGCACTTAGACCACGAGCCTTGGACACCGGGGTGCGGAGGAGAAGATGATGAAACTCGGCGCTTTTTCGGATGAAGTTTCGCAGGATTTGGCAAAGGCAATCGCGGTGGCGAAAGAATTTGACCTCAACGGGCTGGAGATAAGGTCTGTCTGGAACAAACCCCCGGACAAGCTCGACGGCGCGGACATAGCAAAGATACGTTCCGCCCTCGATGACGCGGGTCTCGAATGCTACAGCATCGCTTCGCCGTTCTTCAAATGCAACCTGGAATCAGAGAAGGAGTACCAGCAGCATCTGGGCGTTCTCAGGCGGTGCATCCGTCTTGCGAAGGCGCTCGGGACGAACAACGTGAGGGGGTTCACCTTCTGGCGCAAACCGTCGCCGACGTTTGAGCAGGCGAGGGATACCATCATTGGAAAATTCCGAGAGCCGATCGGCATCATCGAAGGCGAAGGAATTTATCTCCTGATAGAAAACGAGTCGAGCACTTACATTGCCTCCGGCATGAAGCTCCGCCGATTTATTGAAGACCTCGGCTCGCCCAACGTGAGGGTCACCTGGGACCCCTGCAATTGCCTTTTTGATCGGACTTGTGAGCCGCCCTATCCGGACGGGTACGAAGCGGTGAAGGAACTCATTCGTCTGGTTCATGTCAAAGACGCCATCAAGGTCGCGGATGACCGGATTGGCGAGCACGTGCCCATCGGCGAGGGGGACGCCGGGCTAAAGCAGCTCTTTTCGAGGCTGAAGCGGGACGGATACGACGGTTACCTTTCGCTGGAAACCCACTGGCGGCCGAGTCAGCAGTTGGCCAAGGACCTCGTGGACAGACCAGGAGGACAGGCTTATTCCGAGAACGCCGAACTGGCGAGCCGGATATGCCTCCAGAACATGAAACGAATGCTCGAGGAAGCATAAGGTTGGATGGGGACACCATATAAGCATGGTGTCCCCTACAGACGATGCCAGAAACCGTGGATTCCCTCCTTGTATTCCAGACTGTGAACCTTTCCATGAAGGCGGAGAAGGTTCTGCGCGCCGCCGGAGTGCCTTTCAACGTCCTGCCGCTGCCGAAAGAAATCACAAGGGGATGCAGCATAGCCGTCGGAGTAGCTCGCGGAAATCTGCCATTGGCGGGCGAGGCTCTGGACAGGGCGAATATCCCGGTGGAGGCCATCTACTCTCGACGAGGCGAAACATGGGAGGCGGGATGGGGACACCATATAAGCATGGTGTCCCCTCCGGACCAGTTCGCGCCGCCCGCGACGACATGCTCCATATACCTCGACAACAATGCCACAACAAAGCCGCACCCGGATGTCGTCCGGGCCGTCGCGGGTCTCTTATCCGAGGAACCGGGCAATCCGTCCAGCCTTCATTCGATGGGGAGGAGAGCGAAGGAGCGCGTGGAACAGGCGAGGGAATCCGTCGCTCGGCTCATCGGGGCCGAGAGGTCGGAGATTTTCTTCACAAGCGGAGGGACCGAATCGAACAACACGGCTTTGGCGGGCATAGCCGCCAGCCAGGCAACCCGCGGCGACCATATCATAACCCTCAAAACCGAGCACTCCTCCGTCCTGAGAGCCTGCCAGAGCCTTGAAAGCCGCGGCATCAGGGTCACCTACCTCCCCGTCAACCCAGACGGTCTTGTTGACCTGGAGACACTTCACGCCGCCATACGACCAGAGACTATTTTGATTTCGATCGCCTGGGCAAACAATGAGACAGGTGTCATCCAACCCATCCGCGAGATCGCGGAGATAGCCAGAGACAACAACATGCTATTCCACACCGACGCCGTTCAGGCGGCTGGGAAAGTCCCGATTGACGTGAAAGCGGACGGCGTGGACCTGCTGTCTCTGTCCGCCCACAAGCTCTACGGCTTGAAGGGAGTCGGAGCTCTTTACATGCGACCGGGCGTCCGAATTGACCCGCTGCTGCATGGCGGGGGACAGGAAGCCGGACTCAGGTCAGGGACGGAGAACGTCCCGGGAATCGTCGGCATGGGTGTGGCGGCGGGAATTGCCCTCGACGAGCTTGCTGAGACCTCTCGCCGTCTGCGAAAGCTGAGGGACGTCCTCTACGAGGATCTGAAAGAGAGAATCCCCTGGGTGAAAATCAACGGTCATCCCTCCAAAAGGCTCCCCAACACCCTGAATCTCTGTTTCGGGGACATCAGCGGGGAAGAGATCGCGGCCTTCCTTGACAAAGAAGCGATTTGCGTGTCAACCGGTTCCGCATGCTCGGAAGGCGAGCCGGAACCGTCTCACGTCCTGACGGCGATGGGGCTTACCGATGAGGAAGCCCAAAGCTCCATAAGGTTTTCGCTCGGACGGGACACCACCGCCGAGGACATCCAGCGAACGGTTCAAGCGGTGGCGAGAATCGTCCGGCGGTATCGCTGAAGGGCACAGTCGCGGGTGAGCGAAAAGGGAATGGGACGGCGTTACTTGGACTTTGGCTGCTTTTCGGGGGGGATTTCCCAGGGCTTCAATGGGAATCCGGCTTTTTTACCGCATTCCGGGCTCGCACAAATGTACGGGACTTGATGAGAAGGGCTGTGAAGGGACGGGAATATCCGCCCGCAGACGCGGCACTTGATTGCAGGGTAAGCCTGGCTGCCGCAGTACCGGCAAGGGAAAGGGGGCTTTTGCGTCTCAGGGTAAGAGCCCTCGAATATTTCCCCGCACTTTGTGCATATCAGAACGTAAGAGTATGTGATATCCCGCTTGGGGCCTCTCACGTTCCGATAGGTGATCCATCCTGCACCAGCGGCAACAGCGAGCAGTAGAAGACCAACGAGGGGATTGCTTTTCCAGTTTCGCATGGCTATTCAATGTCTGCGAGGGACATCAAACTTTCGGAATCTGAGGCGCCGCAGGCTTCACGTCCGGTAGCCGGACGCCCCCTGCATTTGTTCCCCACCCGTGTCCGGTGCAGCCGGGTCCGCCCCCAATCGTCCCACCCCGAAAAAGTCAATCTCAACGAGAGCGAGTGTAGTTGAGCAAGCCGCCTGCGAGAATGATGTCCATTTCCAGGGGCGTCAGCGAGAGAACCGCGGAGAAAGTCCTGTTCTTCGTGAGGTTCTTGACGGTGACCGATTCCTTTCTGCGGAGGAGAGACTCGCGTATCTCGGGCAGCTCCAGGACGTCTTCCTGCTGGATTTGGTCGTAATCTACCGGGTCCGCGAAGCTGAGCGGAACAATCCCGAAATTCACGAGGTTCGCTTTGTGAATTCTGGCAAAAGACCTGGCGATGACGGCCTTGATTCCGAGGTACATTGGCGCCAGGGCAGCATGCTCGCGGCTCGAACCCTGCCCATAGTTAACGGACCCGATGACGACTCCGCCCCCTTTGCTTTTGGCACGCCCGGCAAAGCCCGGATCGATGGCCGAAAAAACGTACTCTGAGATCGCGGGGATATTCGAACGGAGAGGGAGAATCTTGGCGCCGGCAGGCATGATATGGTCGGTGGTGATGTTGTCTCCGACCTTCAAGAGGACTTCACCCTTGATCGCCTCGGGAAGCTCTGTGTTGACAGGGCACGGTTTGATGTTCGGACCGCGGATGACCTCGATTTTGCTTCCATCCTCCGGAGGAGCGATGATCATGCTATCGTCAACGATGGCGCGCCGCGGCAGCTTGCTCATCGGCAAATCACCCAAACGGCGGGGATCAACTAGTTTCCCCTGGATAGCGGCGACAGCCGCCACCTGTGGACTGGTAAGATAAATCTGGCCGCTGGGAGTGCCACTTCTCCCCTTGAAATTCCGGTTAAATGTGCGGATGGAAACGCCGTCGGTCGGGGGCGCCTGGCCCATGCCAATGCACGGCCCACACGCCGACTCAAGGACCCGGGCGCCGCTGGAAACCATTTCCGCGAGGGCGCCGCTTCTGGCAATCATTTCGAGGACCTGCCTTGAGCCGGGTGAAATGACGAGGCTGACGTTGGGATGGACTCTTCTCCCCTTTAGGATAGCAGCGACGGTTTCCAGGTCCTGGAGGGAGGAATTGGTGCAACTGCCGATGGCGACCTGGCTGACTTCAAGCCCCTCGATGTCGCGGACCTTGCAGACCGCATCGGGACTGTGAGGCTGAGCGACCAGCGGTTCCAGCTCGCTGAGATTGATGTCAATCCGCCCGTCATACTTGGCGGTCTTTGAAGCGACAATTCTCTGCCAGCAGCCCTCCCTTTTCTCCCATCGCAAGAACGACCGGGTGACAGCGTCGCTGGGAAAGATCGAACTGGTGGCGCCAAGCTCGGCGCCCATATTGGTTATCGTCGCCCGCTCCGGAACGGAAAGCGTCTCGACGCCATCTCCGCTGTACTCAACGATTTTCCCGACACCGCCACTCACAGTCAGAATCCTCAGCAGTTCCATGATCACGTCTTTTGCGGATACCCACGGCGAGAGCCGCCCCGTCAGATGCACGTTGAGGATTTCGGGCATGACCAGATGAAACGCCCCTCCGCCCATGGCGACGGCCACGTCCAAGCCTCCGGCGCCGATGGCCAGCATCCCCAAGCCGCCCGCGGTGGGGGTGTGGCTGTCCGACCCCAGGAGCGTCTCCCCCGGAACGCCAAATCTCTCCAGATGCACCTGATGGCAGATGCCGTTGCCCGGACGGGAGAAGTAGATGCCGTATTTGGCGGCGACGGTTTGGAGGTAGCGATGGTCGTCGGCGTTCTCGAAGCCGGTTTGGAGAGTGTTATGGTCAACGTAGCTGACAGACAGCCTGGTCTTGACCCGGGGAATCCCCATCGTCTCGAACTGGAGGTAAGCCATGGTGCCCGTAGCATCCTGGGTGAGGGTCTGGTCAATGCGGATAGCGATTTCTTGCCCCGCAACCAGGCGACCTTCGACCAGGTGTCCCTTGAGAATCTTCTGAGCGATGTTCATTCCCATCGTTAGCCTCTTGTCCCTTGACTCTCTTTGTAGCGCAGGCGTTCCCGCCTGCATCTTCTCCCTTGAGTCCCTTTCTCCAGAAAGTAGGAAGATAGCGTGGGGGGCCAACTTGTAGCCCCCCAAGCATGCAACTCACCTTTTGACCCGCAGTACTCGGGCGCCGGTAGCGCAGGCGTCTCGCCTGCATCTTCATCAAGGGAAAGAATGCAGGCGAGACGCCTGCGCTACGATTTCATCCATAATTGAGCGGGCCCAACGCCGTGGGGGGGCGGCTGGGGGGCGCCGCCACCGGCGCACCCCCCCCGACAGCTATTCTTCCTCGAAAGCGATGATCTCGACCGGGCACTCCTCGGCGGACTGCCGGATGCCCTCCTCATTGGCGGCGAAGTCGGCTGCCTCAATAACCTCCGCCCCTTCGTCTCCGAGTTGGAAGACCTCCGGGCAGATTTCCTCGCACAAACCGCACTCCGTGCACCCTTCTTCGATCCAGACTCTTACAATAGCCATCGCATCCTCCAAATATGGGTCCTTCTGTTGTATTGCTCTTCCCCGAGCTCAGCTCTTTTCGTTGAAAGCCACCTCGCGAGAAGAGGCGGCCCCAGAAAAGAACGGCACCTATATAGCTATGTGATTTGACCTTTGCAACAATAATTTTTGGGCGAGATCCTCTCCGCTAATCGGCAGTCGCGCGAGAAGGCGCGGAGTGCGGCATCGTCGTCTGAAGCGGAATCCATTTACCCTCCTTCCATGACTCGCTGGCTGCAAGCATGATCTCGACGACGTGGCGGGCGTGCTCGGGGGAGGGTTTTGGAGGCTGGTCTTTGAGGATGCACTCGACGAAATGCTGGTGAGCGGCAGCTTCGGGGGTCCGGGGAAGCTTCGGCTCGAACCATCCCTCTCTGGGTCTCTTCCGGTAGAACCTCAGCGTGTGGGCCCAGGGGTTCAGGAGAATCGTCCCCTCCGTTCCGTACATCTCAATTCCCTCGCACGGCGAAGCCTGACACCAGGTCGTTTCGGCGACGGCGATGGCCCCGGATTCCATGTCCAGAAGAACGGAAGCGGTGTCATCCACCTCAGACTTCTTGTTGAGGGTCTTGACGACCCCAGCAGCTCGAACAGCCGATCCTGCGAGGCCGGTCAAGGCGGAAACGCTGTAAACCCCCATGTCGAATAACGCTCCCTGTTGGGAGACGCTTTTAAGGAAGAAAACGCACGTTTCCGGCTCCTCGCCGAAAATCCTTTGGGTGTCGAGATAGTATCCTTCCGGCCCACCGTGCGCCACACGTGAGCGAAGCTGGACGATTTTCCCTATGTCCCCGGCTGCGATCATCTCCACCGCGGTTTCAAACTCGGGCGTCCAAAGAAAAGGAAGGCAGTAGGTCTTCTTCTTTGAGCGCAGCGCGGTTTCCACGAGGCGGTCGGCGTCCTCGAGTCGAGTTGCCAGCGGCTTTTGAACCAGGACGTGTTTATCGGCTCCGAGCACCTCGCAGGCAATGGAGGCGTGGGTCGGATGGTAAGTGGCAACGATTACTGCCTCAACGTCGTCCCTTTCAAGGACCTTTGTGTAATCCGTAGTCCATTCTTTCGCGCCGAATTTCTCTGCGGTCAGCCGGGCTCGATTCTCCCTCAAGTCACACGCTACTACAAATTCCGTCCCCGAAATCCGCGTCATTTCAGGGAGATGAAAGGCGTGGGCGATACCGCCGCAGCCAATTATGGCGTAACGCAGTTTGTCCATAGCGGTCTCCGCTTTCGTCTCAAGTTCGCTTCTGAACCGGGATATTCACAGCGTTGCCCTGGTCCGCCGACAGCAATCCCGCTTCGAGAATCTCCTGGGCGTCGCGGCTGACTCTGGCGCTGCACTGCCCTTCAACGTCTCTGCCGCCCTCCAGGCACGAGATGAGGTACTCTGGCCCGTTCCGCCGCCCCTCGGGCAATGGCAGCGGGGTGATCGTCTCGGCTTCTCCGGTCCGCTTCTGGAGGACGACTTCATCGTTGACCACTCCCACGTTTCCCTCCGTTCCCAGACAAATGGGATTGGGCTGGAGGGGTGTGGAGACCTCTGTCCAGCACGCCTCGGCCACCCCAAAGAGGTTGTCGTACTTCATGAGAATGATGGCGTTGTCGTCGGGGACGGGGTAATCCTTTGCCAGGACAGCCCTTATTCCCACGACGGTTCGGGGCAACCCGAAAAGATAACTGCACATATCGGCGGAATAGCAGCAATAGTCCACGAGGGCGCCGGCGCCGTTCCGCTTCTCATCATAAAGCCATTCCCAGAAGTACTGGCTGCAACCGATTTCCTTCGGGCCGGCGTGTGCGCAGCGAAGCCGGAAATAGTACGGCTGGCCGATATCGCCCCTCTTAATCATCTGAAACATCAGGTCATTGGCGGGGACGAATGCCGTTGGCCAGTGGATCATGAGTTGCACGCCAGCTTTCTCCGCGGCTTTGACCATGCGATTGGCTTGATCGAGGCGAGCCGAGATCGGCTTTTCGACCTTGATGTGAATTCCTTTGGGCGCTGCTGTTTCCACAACCCTGACAGCGGACGCGTTGTCCGTCGCCACTTCTACAATGCTCAGCTCTTCTTTCCCCAGCATCTCTTCCCAGGAACCGTACGTCCTGCGAACGCCTCCCTCCCGCGCCTTCTCCAGAAGAGCAGCATTTGGGTCGCCCGCGGCGACAAGCTCGATGTTCGGCATGGACTTCCAGTGCTCCATCTGTCCCCAGACGTGGTCATGAACCAAACCCGCAAATCCCACCCTGTACTTTTTCATAATCGTTTTTCCCTCCTACCCAAACCGTCGCTGACGTTTTTCCGCTTTCATCGCGCTGAAGGGCTTCTCAACCCACCCTACCTTTCGGGGGCAAAGCCTACCACCTCGCCTGTCAAGCGGTCGAGCGATTTGTTCCGGCGATCCGCTATCGAGTTCTGTTCTCCTCTCCGCCGCACGTCATGGACGCGGGCACAAAAGAAGGCCGGGGCATCACGACGGTGCTCCGGCCATCGTCATCAAGGAGGAATCACAGAGCTCAATAGCCGTAATCGGCTTTGACGCCGCGAGCCTTCGGCTTGGCGCCGAGGTTGATAACCTTTTTCGCATCGTCCGCAACCCAGGTGAACTTGTGCCACCACGGCTTGCTGACGATCGTCGCCAACCCCTTGATCTGGGCGATTCGGGGAAGGGCAATGCGCTTGAAGGACGCCTCGAGAGTGTCCCAGTCCTTCGTGGCCGGGTCGGTGAACGCCTCTTTGAAATAGGCCCTCCCGCACATCGGCCCCGCAAAAATGTCCGCGACGATGCCGTACTGAGCGGCGAACTGCTCGAAATCCACCGCGGCGCTCAGGAGGAGCATCGGTCGGTTCACGACTTCATCCATTGCAGCAGCCGTTTTCCGAATCTCGTCGGGATTGCTCACGCGAATCACATCGCCATTTCCGGAAGTCCACAAGACGGGTACCTGGGTCTTATAGAAATGCCCATAGGGACTGAAATCCTCGGCTATTTTCACGAGAGCCTCCGGAAGTCTCCGAGCCATGTCGGACTTCTTCTCTCCCGGCAACTCGAAGATCAAGGTCTCGTTGAACAAGGGCTTGCCAACCGTGCTGCATCTCTCGAAAACATCCTGGATCCACTCCAGATTTCTCTTCCAGCTCTCCTCGTGGTCGGGATTGAGCTTCACGAGGGTCTTGAAAGCGTCCACTTCTTCGACGCATTCCTCCGGCTGAATGGCGAGTTGAGCGAGCTGTCCTTTGCCTCCGTCCATCGCAATCGTGTTGGTGTCTTCGAGGCGTCCGATCAAAAGGACGTCTTCGCCCAGCAACTGACGGAAGCCGGGGCTCCTGAAAGCCAGGTGGTTGAAGAGAGCCGCCGTCGCATTTCCCTGAAGGGCCCTGGCAAACCTGCGGCAAACGTCGCTGACGTCCTCATCGCTCGACTTCTTGCCCACGCCGATGTGCTTGAAAAAGGACCCCGTCAGCTTCAGATACGAGTTGTGCTGGTCCGAAGCGAAGACATCCAGAGTGCCCGATGGCGCCGCTTTCGCCAGAATCCTGAAGATGGATTCGCCGACGTCAACGCCATCGGGGAACTTCGCCCATGCTGTCATAGTAACCTCCTCCTTAGAAACACGTTTCTTCCCTTACTCCGCCGCGTGCTCTTGCGTGCGGCTGTCGGTACTGCAGGATGTAGGACGCACCTTGCGGTGACCCTGGCAAGCGCCAGGCTGTCTCATTATGTAGCAATCTTCCCCATGCGCGTCAATATCCTTTTGCGATTCGTGCGTTACCTCTTCGGGAGCAGTTCCACGAGACGCCTGACATGATCCGGTGCCCGCTCCGCAAGATTCTCATTTTCCAACGGGTCGTTGAGCAGGTCGTAAAGAACGAAGCCCTTCGCCTGGGTCGAAATGAGCTTGAATCGCCCGTCGAAGACCAGCCGCCAGTCGTTGAGGCCGGAAAGCACGTACTCACGGTGGAACTCCTTCCTCCCGTCGAGCACCGCCCTCAAGGAAATGCTGTCCATGTCTTTCGGCTGGTCAACGCTGGCATAGTCGAGGAACGTGGCGGCAAGGTCCATCAGGCTGACAGGGGCGGCGCTAATCCGACCTTTCGCGATGGAGTGGCCGCAGGCGATTAGGGGGATTCCGACCGAGGGCTGATGGGGGACGTTCTTTGCCCAGAGACTATGGTCGCCAAGCATTTCGCCGTGATCGCTGCTATAGAGGATGAGGGTGTTGTCGAGTTCGCCCCGTTTGCGAAGCTCGTCGAGGTATATGCCCACCCAACGGTCAATGTTCTCGACCATGGCGGAGTAGTTCCTTCGGATTTGAACGTGAGTCGGCGCGTCGAACTGTTTGCAGCGGTTCGGCGGAGGAAAGTCAACGCCTTGCCAACGTTTGAACATCCTCTCGGTGACGTCCATCGGGTTATGAGGCCCGACGAAATTCACGACCAGAAACCAGGGCTTGTCCTTGGGAAATCGCCGCAGCATTTGCAGTCCATTGTTGGCGAGCCAGTTGTCGCAGTACGCTTCTTCGGGAAGGGGCGTCGGGAATGTCGCCGCGTAACTTCTCCGCTTTTGGAAATCGGCGACGTGACTCTCGGCTAATCCATTCCGGTGAAGGTACGCCATATAGGGGCCTCCTGGTTTTTCGGCGCCGCTTCTTATCGCGTCCCACTTCCCCTCGTTGTCAATTCCCTCCGAGAAGCCCCAGTCCTTGACCAGGCGTGAACCCTCCAGGCCCCAGTCCAGAGTACTCTTATGGAGGTCGAATTTGCCCACGCCTGCGACGTGGTATCCGGACTCACGGAGAAGCGAATAGAACGTCCGCTGCTCGAGGGGATAGTCGTCGCCGTTGTTCCTGACGCCGCAGCGGTCATAGTCTTTGCCGGATGCAAGACAAGCCCTCGACGGCGCGCACAGAGGAGACGGACAAAAAGCCCGCGTGAATAAGACGCCGCTCTTCGCAATGTCGTCCAGATTTGGCGTCCGCACAGGGAGGTTACGATTTGTCCCCAACCAGTCAAAGCGATGCTGGTCAGATAGGAAAAGGAGGATGTTCGGTCGCCTGCGCGCTGCGTCTCGCGCGCTCTTCTCCCCGAGTCCCGACATACGGGTGAAAACCGGAAACGCGAGCGCTCCCCCGCATGCCTTGAGAAAGTCTCGTCTTGTTTGTTTCTTCATTTCATTGAGCGAAGAAGGTCGTCACGGAGGAAGGGGGACAGTCGTACGTGATTCTTCCCTGGTCAACGGACGTATCAGGCAGCTTCGCGTACTTTTCGGTAGTTGATGTCCGGAAGACAGAAAATCCCTTTGGATCGCATCCCGTTATAGTGATTTCCAACGGTATTGCGCGCTCCGACCTGTTGAAAACGACGAAGGCGTCGCAGTTGTTAGTTTTGCAGGAGGCGAATGCGATGACGCCAATATCCTTGCCATCCGAGGAGACGGAAGCGACTGCCATTCCGGGCTGCCCCGCTCTTGTAACCTGCTTGTAGAGATAGTATCCGGGTCTGATCTCGTAGTTGCCCTTGTCGTCCACGAAAAATGCCGTGCCGGGGTTGGGATCGCCGCCGACCCATTGACTGTGGCGTTGGACTGCTGCCCACGGTATATATCCGTTGACCTTCGTGTCGTAGATGTGACCGCGGATTGTATCTATAAAGCTGATGTCCATTTTCCCCCACGTGGCGGAGGTCGTCCACGCATGCAATTCTGGTCGTTTTGCTCTCAGCGTCGCGATCGGAACATTATCGTAGGGGTCCGGATTGTACCATCGCGATTTTGGATCGCTGCTCCCGATGAAACCGTGGCTTGTTATTAGCGAAAGATTCTTGAGCGCTCTGTCATTGGCGACAATTGCGTCTGCAATTGGTCGGAAGCGATACCAATATGTAGTTTCACCCGGCGTCAAGCCGACATCTTGAAGCCCGTTCGCGTCCAGCGTCTTTCTCATAAAGGTCAGGAAATCCACGACCTGTTCCGGTGGCCAATACATATTGTAATCGTGCCTTGAATAGTTCTCGTTGTCGGTACCATCCTCGGGCCATCGGTCGGAGTGTTCACCTTCATTATGCAGACCAACATAGTTTACAGGGAAACCCTCTTCCTCTCGCATAAACTTGGCAAATGCCACAATATATTCAGCACATTCATACTTCTCTGAAGGATCGAGGTCTCGTCCGCGAACGATTTTCTGTTTCGTCGTCCATGCGGGAGGCCCATACAGAGTGCAAAAGATAGTCAGGTCGCGTTCGGCGGCACGGGTTCGCTTCAAGCCCTGCCTCACGAAATATCGCATCCATTTCGTGGTTCGCTCGTGGGTGAATTTCGATAGCTCAATCTTCATTGGGTCATTATTATCATTTCCACTCTTCTCCACGCCCTCATGAAATGGGTCTATGAACATTTTGACGATGCCGGGCTTCAAACCGTCTTGCCCAAAGATTGCCTCGAGGATTTCTTGTCTCTGCTTCTCCGTGAGGGTGCTGAAGCCGCCATAATCCTGCGGCCACTTGCTGTAATCCCTCGTCTGGCTCGTCTCTACATAATTGACTCCGAACCCGTCCCAAACTTGGAGCGGCTTATCGAAATGGACTGCAATTTTGGCTGCAGAGAGCTGACAAGGCAACAACGCAAGAGACAACATGGCGACGGCCGCTGCTTCAAAGAAACGGATACGCATTGCTCAAACCGCCTTTCACGAAAACAAGCGGCTGGGATGGGTGACAGTTGCAGCTTTTCTTTTGTCTCGAGAGAACGCCTTGAATACCAAGGCCGGTCACCAATGTATGCGCGGACGCGGAGAAGTCAAGCGGTTTTTGGAGTGTTCTTCCCGTTTCCTCTCCGATTGAAGAGAAAAGGCGCCTACGTTAACGGGACGTGAAGCGCAGGCAAGGGCGAAATAGAATCAGTTCTTCGCAGAAGGCGCGGTTCAACAAGAAAAGAATTGACGGGCTGTATGGCAACGGATATTGTAACTGTACATTCGATTGGGAATCGCTGTACTTGACATGCACCGCGAAAGGAGAAATAGCCATGCCTGTAGAAACAAAAACAATTGCGGACTTGGAGCGGCTTCTGGAAGGGAAAAGACAGCGTTTGGAGGCGTTACAGCAAAGGAGGGACCGGCTTGTTGGTCAGGTCGCGAAAGTTGATGAGCAGATTCGTTCATTGGCTGGCAAGGCGACGGCACGGAGAGAAGTACGCCGTCGGAGGCGAACCGGCCAAAAGAGCTTGCAGAGCTGCGTGGTTGACGTGCTGAGCCAGAGTGCGGAACCAAAGACCGCCGCAGAAATTGCAGAAGCAGTCATCGCAGCAGGCTATCGAAGCTCAAGCAAGAATCCCGTGGCGCTGGTGAGGCACGTTTGCTACACGACCGATCGAATTGAGACGAAGGAGCGAGGAAAGTTCGTACTGGCAAGCGAGCCCAGGGCTCGTGAGACCGGACGCAAGACGAAAAAGTCTGCGCGAAAGTAGCGGCGATTTGTCGGGCGCTTCGAGCAAAAGAGTGGGACTCAATGTGCAGAGCGAACTGTCGCGGCTGACGTTGTGCGTGGCCATCATTGTGTGCGCAGCAGAACTGGCTCGTCACGTAGAATGCCAAGTCACCGAATCCGTTGCAAGAAACATAATGCACAACAATTTCCTTGGGCCCGACGAAGTAGCCAGGCATTTCGGCACGAGGCTCACCGAACAACAGCTAAAAGAAGTGCGAGAAATACGTTTCTCGGAAAAGACGCTCCGCGAATGCAGCAATTCTCACATTCTCTTTCTGGGTGTTCGGAGGGATGATACGGGACATCCGTTAACGATCAGACGCTTGCGGGAGAGGTTTCCTGCCGGGGGGCAACCTTGCTTCAAGTCCTATCCAAGGCCTTCGGAACCCCGACAAGCCTATGCAGACGATGAGACGCCGCAGCTCCGCTGGTATCTGATCGCCCGCTCGCTCCGTGAGGAAAGCAGGGAGAAGCCGTACTGGCAGCACGAACGATTGCTCAAGGAGAACGAATACCGAGAACGAGCGGTCGTCTATGTGTACATGACGTTGCTCGTGTTCAAAGCGCGTGGGGAGCGACTATTTGAAAACGATGTGATTTCGAGCAACGATGTCGGTCCAGACGGGGCGCCGGTCATCGTCGGGTATTTTGGCCCCGACGGCGTGTATGTGAGCGATTGGTGGCTTCGCCCTGATATTCATTTTGGAATCGCGCCTGCGCGCAAGCCCGATCTCCCTTCAAACGCGTCGGATTCTGGAACAAGGTCTCAATGAGGAATCGGCTTATGAAAAGTGCATTCGCCGTTATCATTCTCTGTGCAGCCTTCACCCTCGTGCCCGCGCATTCGTTCTGCGAAGTTGTTAAAGCATTCGAGAGTCAGGCAACGCTTCCAACCTATCCGTGGCAGCCGGATGTTCGCCATCCCTATTTTCCCGAGACAGACGGCCGCAACATTTACCCTTATACCATGCAGGACGATCTTCGCCCGGATCGCGCGCCTCGCACGTACAAAACGGTCGTCCTGGAAAGCGACCTCGTGAAGCTGACATTCATCCCGGAACTGGGCGGTCGAATATGGGAGGCGGTTGATAAAGTAACCGGGGAGCCGATTTTCTACGTGAACCACGTCGTCAAGCCGGGGCTTATCGCCATGCGAGGGGCATGGATTTCGGGAGGCGTCGAATTCAACACGGGACCGCAGGGGCACACCGTCAGCGCGATTTCTCCGGCGGACGTTCTCATTCTGTCGCAGGAAAAGGACGGCTCGCGTTCGGTGGCTGTGGGCGATACGGACCGGATGTACCGGCTTGCGTGGACGGTAATCATTACACTTCGCCCGGGTCGTCGGTTCATCGAGCAGCGAGTTACCCTCTACAACAAAAACGAGACTGTTTGTCCTTACTATTATTGGAATTGCACCGCCCAGCCAAACACGCCGGGCTTCCGTTTCGTCTATCCCATGACGCTGGGAACGGACCATGCGGGCACGACTTTCTACAAGTGGCCCGTGAACGACGGGGTGGACCTAAGTTCGGGGAAAAACTACCGCCAGATGAGTTCCATCTTTGCCTACGAATGCGATCAGGATTTCTTTGGCTCTTACGACGAGGATGAGGACAGGGGCTGCGTGGCTTTCGCGGACCACCGCCAGTTGCCGGGGAAGAAAGCCTGGACGTGGGGCTGGGGAGGAGACGGCATCGCCCATCAGCGCATGCTCACGGACGACGACGGCCCCTATAACGAGGTTCAAACCGGGCCTCTGCACACGCAGGCGGAAACCGGACGCCTCGACCCCCATGAAGCGATAAGCTGGAAGGAATGGTGGTATCCGGTTCACGGGCTGGGAGGGCCTTTCACATACGCCAACCGGGACATTTGCGCCCGCGCGCATGTCAAGAACGGTCAGCTCGACATCGGAATCATTGGAACCGGGAGCTGGAAAGGCGCGAAGATCAAGGTCAGCCGCTCCGACAAAGACCTTTGTTCATGGGAAGCGCATATTAGTCCTCGAGACCCACTATCTCGAACGATTGCTGTCGGTGAGCCTCCGGTTCTCGTCGAGATACATCACGGAAAGGAGAAACTTGCGTCATTCAGCGTTCCACTCCAGTTGCCGGAAAGGGAGCCGCCAAAAGACCGCGCGACAGAGCCTTCCCCGGAAGGCATTGCCAGCGAGGGCTGGAAGCTCCTTCTGCTTGGGCAGAGAAGCGAAGCAATCGGCGCGTTCGAAAAGGTTTTGAGCCGGGACACGGGATGCGTTGAGGCGCTGCTCGGTCTCGCTCACTACAAGCTCACAGACGCAGCGCCTGCGGAGGCGGAGAAGTTGGCAAGGCGTGCAACTGAGGAGAATCCGTACGATGGACATAGCCATTTCGCCCTTGCAGTTGCCCTGCTGCGCCAGGCGAAGGAGGAAGATGCGCTGGACAGTGCATGGCGAGCCGCCCTCGATCCTGCGACCGCTGCCCCCGCGCGAGCCCTCGTCGCGAAAATACTCATTCGCAAGAATGGGCTTGAGGAAGCAGTCGAGGCTCTGAGCGGTGACAGCCCATGGTCCAATGATCCCGTGAGCCGGGGTCGGCTTGCCATTGCCCTGCTGCGTCTGGGACGGCAAAAGCAGGCGGGAGCCATCGCGTCCGGCACACTCAAGGAAAACCCTCTCGACGCGACGGCGTGGTACGTTCTGGCACAGCTTGGTAAGCCGACGGCAAAAAAAGTGTTGAAGCAACTTCTGAATCGCGATCCGGAATGCACGCTCGAGCTCGCTTTCGAGCTGGCGAAACTGGGAATGCGAAGGGAAGCTCTCGACCTTCTCGAACAAGAGGACCTTGGCCGTTCGCCGATGCTGTGGTACGGGGCGAGTTACCTCCGAGCCAGAGAGGGATTGGCTGCTCTATCGTCCGAACCAAGGCCGGTGGAGGGTGTTTTCCCGTCGCGGCTGGAAGAGCTTCTCGTTCTCGAGCACGCGGTACAGTCGCGGCCCAATGACGCCATAGCGAGGCTTCTCCTCGGAGACCTTCGCTTCCACCTGCGGCAGTACGCGGAAGCTCGCAAGCTTTGGGAAGAATCCGCATCGCTCGACCGGTCGAATCCTGTGCCGTTGCGGTCTCTCGGAATGGTGGCGTGGAAGCTCGACGGCGACCTCGTCCGGGGTGAGAGCTATCTCCGGGATGCCTTATCGAAGGCGCCTCAGGACGGGATCGTGGGACGAGACCTTGGCCGCGTCCTCGAAGGCCAGGCATCTCGAAGCCCCGCCGAAAAACCGGGTCTTCTCGCCAAAGCACGCGACGTTCTCCTGAGCGTTCTCCCTGCTAACATGCACCGAGCAGACGTCGTGGAGATGACTGCGCGGCTGCACAACCAGCTCAACGAACCCGAAAAGGCTGCGGCGCTTCTCGATAAGACCCGCGTTACCGCCTGGGAAGGAGCACAGGGGCTGCACGACGAGTTTCGAGCCGCTCACCTGACGCTCGGAAAGCGGCATCTCGACGCGGGGCAATTTGCGGAGGCGGCTGCAGAGTTTCGCCGCTCCCTGGAGTATCCCGAGAACCTGGGCATCGGTCGCAGAGACGGCGCGCGGGAGGCAGACCTCTATTATTGGCTCGGCGTGGCATTGTCGCGTCTTCGGAAGTTGGAGGAGGCGCGTGTCGCCTGGAAGACCGCCGCAAGCGAACGCCCGTCGGGGAATGCCGAGATCGAGCGATGCCGAAAGCTCGCTCAGGAAGCGCTGGCGGAGGGAAAGTAGTTTCGCACCGCAGAGACCGCAGAGTTCGCAGAGACGACCCGATGAGGTTAACCCGATCCCCGGGGTTTAGTTTCTCCTGTGGCCGGGGAAAGGTGTAATGCCCGCGGTTCGGTGGCCACGACGAGAAGTCGCTGCCATCATTTGCTCCGCCGGAAAGCAAGCTTTACGATCCCCGGAAGGGTATTCCTCTTGCGATAGCGGCGAACGACCTCGTCAATCGGCATGAAAAGCTGCGTCTCGAAGACCTCCAACCACGACGGGAACTCCTGGGCATTCCTCAGGCAATTTGATTGCAGCCTCCTTCTCAGCTCGACATCGGTCAAGAAGTTCACGACCTCTCTCGCAGCTTCTCCGGCGTCCCTGTAGAGAAGCCCTGTCGCTTTCTCCGGAGCCGACCTGTAATCCGTGATAACCGCTCTTGCGGCAAAGCAGTCCTTCGCCATCTGGATGGCGCCGCAAGCCATCCCCTCGCGATAGACCTGGCCGTACGTGTGATAGTCGCCTGTAATGATGGAAACGTCGCTCGTCCCCATGGCGTCGCCGACCTTCTGCTGGGGAAGCGCGCCGTGAAATGTCACATTCGGGCCCAAAAGGGATTTCAGAATTGGCTCTATCGTCGGAAGCTCATCGCCGTAGCCGACGACGTCGAGGAAAACGCACGTTCTTGTGTCCGGCGGGAGGTTCTGGATAATCGCAACGAGGTCTCCGGGCCGATTTTCCGCGAAGAACCTCCCCGCGCAGACCATCCTGATCCGGTCTGCCGGTCCCTTGTCACCCGCCTTGAAAAACGTTTTGTTCAGACCTCTTCCAAGGTCTCTGATCTCGCCGGTTACTCCTTTCTTTCCTAAATCGGCAACGTTGCCCGGCGGCGCGAACAACAGGTCAACTGCGCTGAGAAACTCCGTCTGCATGCCCGACACGAACGAGGCTACGGGAAGAAGGAGGTGTCTCAGGACATCGTCGGCATAGGGGGAAAGAGGCTCCGCCAGCGGTTGCCGGGTGATATCTCTGGCGAGCTTCTTGTAGAGCGTTTCCACTCTACTGAGAGTCGAGTCGGCGAGATTTGTGGTGTATATGCCGAACGTCGGCACGTCGAGGTTTCCTCGTCCTTCGGCGAAAGCCAATTTGGCGTAGGGACCGCAATCTATGGATACCACAGCCTTGAACGGCCCGACTGCTCCACTTTGGAGAAGCTCTCTCAATACCTTGTGGGCGGGGGAGAACGGCTGGACTTTGCGGCGCGTTCTCTGCAAGAGCATGCGCAACTTTGACCGCTCAAATAGCTCCGCTCTGCTCAACGCAAGCCCGAGGTCAATCGTCAGCTCGACGGGCAAGTCCGTAGGACAATCGCCAAAGTAGAGCTCCACAGACGGTCGAAACTTCAGAAGGGTCAGATTGCCCTGCCTCGCTACCTCGTAAGGACCGGATAACTGCTCGTGGGAGGGCTGTCCTATGGTGATCGGAGTCTCGCTTTCGATGGCGTATCTCTTCAGCTCGTCGAGGAGGCTTTTGACGCCGCTGAAGTGCCTTCGTTTCTCTCGCCGGACAACCTCCTCGCTTTCGAGGGGCGTTTCCGCCATGAAAAGAATTCCGGGGAGATGAATTTCAGCCTCGCTCCGCCCGACGTGCGCGGCGGGACAGCGCAAGGGCTTGTCAACCTGCGAGACACCCGAATCCTCGTCATGGTGAGCTGCCGGGGAAGCTTGCTCCTCTTCCTCCGATGGCAGACCGTATTCCTCTCGCATGATGCTGATCTGCTCATCTTCGAGGGCGAACCTGCAAAACACCGGGAAGGTCATCGCAAAGTGGCTGGCATAATCAACGAGGCTCTGGAGAAATCGGGGAAGGCGGGAGACGCAGAGCTTGTCAAGCCCTCGCCGGAGTTCCGACGGGAGTTTTGTTTCGGCAAGTCCGCGAACCCTCTTCTCGAACTCGGCCCGAGTGCCATGTTTCCCTTCCGGGCGAATGTCGTTGCCCTTGCGAAGATTCTCAATCAGCTCTTCGACGCTCTCAGAAAGCGGAGCGGTCGTGTAGGTTGTCCCGACGGAAGAGTCATAGGCGTCGCTGCCGCCGACCCGAACGAAAGAAAGCCGAAGCTCCTGTTCGATCCGGTCAAGCACCCGCTCGGTTACCTTCGCCAGCCGCGTCGTCGTCTTCCCGCTGCGAACTTCGATGCCGATGGGGAGCTTTTTGTCTTCTCTCTCGTCCGCGATCAAGTGCAGCAGATGGTCGAACTGGCGCCTCGTGAAAGGAATCCTGTTGATTGAAACGAGCGGATGAGCGAGGAAAAAGAAGACGCCGCTCTCATCGCAGGTTCGGACAACGTCCCGAAGCTCTCCGCCGCAGTCCATGATTCGTGCGACGGTTTCGGGGGTCACGCCGACGATGTAGAGATGGACCCTCCTTTTTCTCTTCAGGAACGGATCGTCGTAGGACGCCGGATGCTCAAAGGAAGGAATGATGCAGGATGCCAGAGCGCGAATCTCCTCCGGCGCGCGTTCGGAATGAGTCTGATCCAAAAGCTCGAACGCTCCCCGCGGCGTGAGAAGGTCCCCAATGGGAAGGAAAACGTTTCCGCCGCCCCGCTGGTCTGCGAGAGCGAAGAGCCTTCGCGCGACGGTCACCGCCACCTCCAGCGGGGATAGCGGAGGATGGGCGTAGATCAGAATGCCGCCATACGGAGTGAGCTGCCCGCTGATTTCCATCGAGAAACTTGTGTGCGGATGGAGATCGAGAAAACTTCTTTTCTCCTTGTCCGGCATTGCTGCCCCCTCCCGTTGTCGCGACAGAGACCCTGCTTTCCGCCCTCCAGCTCAAAGGCGACCGCGGAACATTCAAAACGCAGTCCTTGCTCAAGTAACCGGCCAGCGCAAACCGGGCCTCCGGCGCCGGTCAAGGACTTGCGGGCGTCGCCGGTCCAGGGTCTCTCAGCGGAACGTCCGAACGAATCGGCGCCGGCGTCGGTCTCGCGCGGACCTCGTCTCTTGAGCTCAGGAGTCTCCTCCCGAACAGCAGCGACCCCAAGATACAGAATACTCCGCCTATCAATACAGTCTTCGGGGCGCCGATCTTACCGCTTGCCCACCCTATCAGCAGACTGCCGAATGGCGCCGTGCCAACAAACGCCATCGTGAAAAAGGACATGACCCTACCCCGCTTCGCGTCATCCACACTGGCTTGAAGAGCTGTGTTGCTTGATGATATTTGCAGCATCACCCCGAAACCCACGACCAACAAACACAGGAAAGAGAACCATAGAACACTGGACAACGAAAAAGCAACAAGCCCCACCCCGAAGATAGCTCCGGCCAGCGGGATGTTTCTGCCGACTCCGAGCACGCTTTTTCGCGAGGCAAGATAAACCGCGCCCGCCAGGGCGCCGGCGCCGGTTGAGGCTGTCAGAAAGCCGAGAGTCCGAGGGCCACCGTGAAGAATGTTCTTCGCAAAGACAGGCATCAGGACGTTATAGGGAACTCCGACGAGGCTCACCAAGCCCACGAGAAGTATGACCGACCTCATAATCGGGAAGCTGAAGGCGTACGAAAACCCCTCCTTCAACTCGTGAAAAATGCGAGCTGTGCTCGGCTCTCGCCTCTGCGGCGGCACCTTCATGGCGAATAGAGCGGCGATGACCGCAATGTAGCTTATGGCGTTGACCAGGAAGCAGACTCCCTCGCCAGCGACGGCTATGAGTATCCCGGCGATGGACGGTCCGATCAACCGCGTCCCATTCACCATGGAGGAATTGAGGGCGATGGCGTTTCCCAAATCTTCCCTGTCCTCAATCATCTCGACCACGAACGACTGGCGGACCGGCATGTCAAAGGCGTTTACAAGACCGAGGAATACGGTTAACAATATGATCTGCCAGATTTCGACGGCGCTCGTCAGAACAAGAAGCGCCAAGACCACCGCCTCCAGCATGGCAAGCGTCTGAGTGACAATTACAAGGCGATGCCGATTGCACCTGTCGGCGACTACTCCGGCTATGGGGGCAAAGAGAAAGATGGGAATTTGGACGGCGAACCCAACGATGCCCAGCGAGAGCGTGGAATTCGTGAGACGGTACACCAGCCAGCCCGTAGCAACCCCCTGCATCCAGGTGCCAATCAAAGAGATGCTTTGACCGACAAAGAAAAGACGGTAATTTCTATGCCGCAAGGCACGGAAGACGAGCTTGAGATTCGTTCGGATGTCAGACATGCATTGTTCAGGTATTTCGTTGCGACTCTTTTTCTCGACGTGAATTTACACGCTCTCGCAGGTTTGCCATTTGTAACTCAGAACCGCATGCCCCGCAAGCCATAAATCGAAGTCGGCTGTAAGGCTTCGGTCATGGGTGGCGAAGATCGTCGGCAGTCCCGGTGTCCCTGGGACAGGGACGCCGCCGCAGAGCACGCCGAGAACGCAGAGAGGCAAAACCATCTTCTCTGCGGCCTCCGCGCTCTCGGCGGTTACTCCCTCGAAAGCGGAGGGATCACAAACTATCCTTCTCGGATGGCAGGACAATGAATCGGCAGAGACTTTTCCGCTATGTGCACCGCGTCATCCGTTCGCCGGTCGTGCAGGCTACTGTGCCCGTCGGGCAGGACCTGGCGCGCCTGGCGAAACAGTTTGTCAAAGGCGGATTGCCGGGGCAAGTTATCGTTCAGGTTACGACCGCCTGCGAGGCGGAGTGCCAGCAGTGCGCTTATGGCCGACGAGATGCGCCCAAGAGAACGCTGCCAGACGAAAAGGTCTTTGAGATTATTGACGCCGCGGGGAAGAATCGCTTTCAGGCGATTTCCTTTACGGGAGGGGAGCCGTTCCTTCTTTACCGAAGATTGTTGGAGTACATTCGCCGTGCCGGGCGGGCGGGGATTAAGTTCATTCGGACGGGGACAAACGCTGGCTTCCTCCAGAGGCCGTACAAGAGACACGGAAAGAGCCAGGCGTTCTCTGACACGGTATCCCGAATCGCGGACGACATCGCCTCCACTCCCCTTCGCAATCTCTGGATCAGCGTTGACTCCGCCGACGTGGAGACCCACGAGGCGAACCGAAATCTCAAAGGGGTCATCAACGCAATCTCATTGTCCATTCCGATATTCGCCGAAAGAAACGTATTCCCCGCGATGAACCTCGGAATAAACAGGATGATTGACGGACCGTGCCCCGACTGGGAGAAGGAAGGACACGGCGAGCCGAGCACGTTCCGCCCGGAGCAGTTCGAGGAAAGATACAGGAACGGGTTTGTGAAATACTTCCGGCTGTGCGAGGAGCTTGGGTTCACGATCGTCGGCGTTTGCTATCCCATGGGCGAGCAGACCGGGATGTACGGCGCCGCGTCGGCAACATTCACCAACTATTCCGCGGAAGAGCTCTCGCTGGTTTTCAAAGTTCTCGACGAGGTCTCGAGCCGCTTTCGCCCTCGCTTGAGGATTAGCTCACCGTCCACAGCTCTGTACTTCCTGAGGAGAGGGGAGTTCAACGTGCCATGCAGCGGCGGGCACGACTATTTCTTTGTCAGTGCCCAGGATGGTCTCGCCTACCCCTGCGGTTACCTCAGCCAGTCCCTCGGCGAGTTCAAGGACCTCGACTTCGCTCGACTCCGAAAGGAAAAGCGCACTTGCACGAAGTGCCACTGGGAATGCTTCTTCGATCCCGATCAGTTCATAGGGACATTGAGACACCTTCTGGCACACCCGCTGACTTCTTTGCCGGCAGCGCTGCGCAATCCCCAACTCCGCAGCCGTCTCATGTTCGACATGAGATACTTTCTCGCGTGTGATTTCCTCGACGGGCGCCGCCCGCCGAACAAGGAAAAACTGTCTCGCTTCGGAGCAGCCCAATCGCTGTGATTGACAGATTCGAGGATGGATTCTGAACAGGATTACGAGGTCACCAGGATGACCTCTTTTCGCTCGCCGCTCCGCATACCACGCTATCCGGTCGGGCTCCGCGTCTGTCTCTCAAGCAGACTCTTGTGGTAGTCGCAGAATTTGTCCCCTTCGAGTTGCGCTCGTATGAGGTCGGTCTGGTAGTGCGCGTCGAAGAAGCGGCAATCCCGATCGGGACAGAAAGGATTTCCGGTCGCGGCGTAGGCAACGGCTTGAAGGGCGTAACCCACAAGAACCTCCGTCATCCTCGGGTCGTCATAATCTACGAATTGACCGGCGTACTTCTGCTTCAGGGCTTCCAGAGAGCCGTTCCTGAGGCCAGACGCCGCGAGCGCCTGCTTTTCCAGATAATATTCTCTCGGTTTCGCTGGCGCCTCAACGATTGCGGTCGTTGATATGAGGGAAGGCACGGAATAGACGCTGACGCGATAATGGTATCGGAGGTCCTGGCCCCAGGCGCCGAAGAGCTGATTGGTCAAGACGATGTGGACGTGATCGGGAGATCGCTCTTCTCTGGGAATCAGCGTCCCGAGAAGCCGGGCAAGCTCAAACCCGTCATATAGAATGCCGCTCGCTTGGATGCGCCTATCGCTAATCCTCCTTCTCTCATATTGAATCTCGCCATAGGCTGGCTTAGAGAAAGAGCATTCCCTTTCGGGATCGCGGACGCGAATTCCCGCGAGCTTTTCGGCGAGGCCAGCCATGATGCGTTCCCTCTCGTCCAGATCGAGAGAGGCGGTGTGATGGGGGATGAACTCTTGCCTGACAGAAACCTGGACTCGCGGAAAGTGGCCCCTCAGACGAGTCGCTACCTCGCCCCCCGACACGTTCGCCGGCAACCGATCATCGTAAAGAAAGGCTGCCGAAGGAAAGGATGGAGGAGATGACCTGGTCATGACCAAGGAAAGGATCGGTTTCAAACACCCACTCGACGAGGCAACTCCCTGCCGGGAGAGACGATTTCTGGAACGCCGCCGTTCGGTCCGTTAACGTGCGGCCAAGCTCACTTCTTCCGCAATATTCCGAGGACGATTTCGGCGGCACGCTTGCCGCTGAGGAGCATTCCGCCGAAGGTCGGTCCCATTCGGGGCAACCCATAGACGGTGCTGACGGCCATGCCGGTCACGATCAGTCCGGGGTGAGCCTCTCCGGTGTGCTCGACGACGAGGTCTTCGGAGCGCTCGACCCACATGGCGCCGTAGGTGGAGCATTTCAGAAGCCCGCGGCGCTCCAGGCACCTTGCGACGAAAGCATCATGCCCGGTGGCGTCCACAACCATCTTGGATTCCAGAGCCACGGGGTCAACACACGTTATCTCCCGCGGGAGCGCCGAAACCGGCGTCCAGTTGATGACCACCCCCGCAACCCGGTTGTTTTCCCTCAGCACCACGTCGTCGAAGGCGGTCATGTTCAGGATTTTCACGCCCGCGTCGCAGGCTGCGCCGATCAGCTTCGCGCACGCATGCGGCCCATCCGCCACGAAGAGCCCTGGTGTGGTCTCCGTATAAGGCACTCCCAGTTCATCGAGAACGGACTGCGCCGGCGCCCGAACCGTGATCTTGTTCAAAAGGAAGCCGCCGATCCAGAAGCCCCCGCCGAGATAGTTGTTCCGCTCGACGACGAGAACTTTGACTCCCGCGGCAGCCAAATCCCTTCCGGCGATCAACCCGCTCGGACCGCCGCCCACGATGACGACGTCGCTCTCCACATAATCCGTGAAGAGCTTTGCATATTCGGTAACGATCGCCCTGGTTACTTCCTTTTCTCCGACAGCGCTGAAAATCTTCTTTGTCATGCTTCTTGGATTCTCCCTCTACTAAACCGCCGGCTTTCCCTCCCTTGACCTCGCCGGACGCGGCAAGACCTCGTTGAGGCTTCCCGTACGGTAGCCGGTCAAGTCCAGCGAAACGTAAACGTAGCCGATTTCCTTCAGCTCTGAACAGACCCTTTCGCGAAGGGACCTGTCAAAGAACTTATCAATCTCTTCCGGGGAAACTTCGATCCTCGCCAAGGACTCGTGATGCCTGACCCTGACCTGGCGGAATCCGAGGCTCCTGAGAAAGGTCTCCGCGGCGTCCACCATGCTGAGCTTTTCGGGGGTAATCTCTTCCCCATAAGGAAAACGCGAAGCCAGGCAGGCAAACGACGGCTTGTTCCAGGTGCTCAGTCCCAACGCCTTCGATATCTCCCGGATGTCGCTTTTCCTCAGCCCCGCCTCCTTTAGCGGACTGACAATCCCGAGTTCCGCCGCCGCCTGCATCCCGGGACGATGGTCATCGGCATCGTCCAGGTTCGCGCCATCCGCCACGTAGGGGATGCCGTGCTCTCGGGCAACCTCCAGAAGCTTTTCAAACAGTTCCGCCTTGCAGAAATAGCACCTATCGGGCGGGTTGCTCGAGAAACCTTCGATGGACAGTTCGCTCGTATCAATCGTCAGATGCCTGACACCAAAGTCCTTCGCGATTTTCTCGGCCTCGGCGTACTCTCTGGAAGGATAAGTCTCCGACCTGGCGGTAACCGCCATTGCCCGCTCGCCGAGAACCTCGTGGGCGACCCTCAGCAGCAGCGTGCTATCCCCCCCGCCCGAGAACGCCACCAGCAGAGACCCGTAATTCTCGATGACCTCCTTCAGTCGGCACAATTTTTCGGCTTGTTCTCTTTCCACAGGCTTGGGACTTCCACATCCGGCGAGGCGCGCACCACTACTTTCTCCTCGCCATGCGCGTGAAGATTTTTTCTGTCATCTGCAAAATCTGCGCCTGGGTCTTTTTGATCTCCGCAAGCTCCGAGAGGATCTTATCCTGATTCCTTGCCAGTTCGATGATCCTCTGCTCCAGGATAACTTCCTTTGGCGTCTCTTTTTCACTGACAACGGCGCCGGTTGCTGGTTTTGTTCCGGTCACCTGGGCGCCGACCAGTCCGATGACCCCCACGAACGCGACCAGCAGTATGAGGTAGTACACTTTCTTCGACATTTTGCATTCCTCCTTACGGTTCGACCCCCCCATTCATGGAAACGTAACAAGCTTCGACAGCTCCTCCTGGGCGGCTTTATTGTCCGGGTCAAGCTGAAGGACCTTCTGGAGCGATTCCTTCGCCTCCCCCGTCTTGTTCTGAGCAACAAAAGCCACGGCAAGGTTATAGTAAGCAGAAACGTTCTTGGGGTCGTGGTCCAGGAGCGTCCGATAGGACGCCACAGCTTCGTCAAACTGCGAGTTGAGGAAGTAGAGTTTCCCCAAAGCCAGCCGGGTCTCCACATCTTTTGGGTTCTCGGCC
This sequence comes from uncultured Verrucomicrobiota bacterium, assembly GCA_964516325.1. Classification (GTDB taxonomy): domain Bacteria; phylum Auribacterota; class JABMQX01; order JABMQX01; family JABMQX01; genus CAZFAP01. The sequence goes on along the minus strand of CAZFAP010000024.1, from coordinate 11,517 downwards.
AGCTTGTCAAGAAGCTTCTGGATTTTCTTACGGCTTGCCTTATTTGTCATAATTCATTGGAAATCAAGGCGATGCGCAAAAACCGCCGGGCAACGTCATCTTCGAGCGGGCACGATCTCATCGCTCCGACAAAAGCACCTCGCGTGCCAATTCCCTATTTCAGGCTCCGGAACCGCCTGACGTTGTCCTCCTTTCCGATGACCATAATGATGTCGCCCTTGTTGATCACGGTTTCCGCCTCGGGAATCAGGTCAACCTCCTCCTCCAGTACGGATTCGCCCTCCTTGTTCAGGCTGGGGCGCCTCCTTTTGATGGCGATGATCTGAACGCCGTGCTTGACCCTTACCGCGGAATCGGCGATGCTCCTCCCCCAGAGAACCTTGGGCACGTCCACCTCGGCGATGCTGTAGCCGGGCAGAACCTCGACGTGCTCCAACAAGCTCGGATGTAACAGGGCGTTTGCCAGACGGATAGCCATGTCCCGCTCCGGAAAAATCACCTTGTCCGCTCCCACTCTCGCAAGGATTTTCCCGTGAGATTCTGTCGCCGCCTTGGCGACGACCGTCTTGACCCCCATTTCCTTGAGGGTCATGGTAACCAGGATGCTGTCCTCCATCCTCTCCCCGATGCTCACAATCGCCACATCCACGGCTTCGATTCCTATGGACTTCAGCGCTTTTTCGTCCGTGGCATCAAGCTGAACGGCATTGGAAACATAGTCGCTGATCTGCTGGATTCTCTCCTTATCGCTGTCAACGACTGTGACTTCGCAGCCGTTTTTGCTCAGGGTCATCGCCACATTGGAGCCAAACCTCCCGGCGCCAATGACAACAAAACGATTTGGAACTGCTCCGGCCATGTTCTGATACCCCCGATAAGGGCTTTGCTAACTTCTGTGCCCACACGGTGATTTGTCGGCGAACCTTCCGGAATCTCCGGTCCGTCAGCCGATCATCGTGGCTTCTTCTGGATATTCGACGGGAGGCGCCGGTTCGCGGCCCCCAACGACAAGAGCCAGGGTCAACGGGCCAACTCGACCTGCAAACATCGTCAGAACCAGTATTCCCTTCCCGACGACGGAAAGATAGGGCGTAATTCCCGTGCTTAACCCCACCGTACCAAAAGCGGAAACGACCTCAAAGGCCGACCTCACTACAGAACGACTTCCCCCGTACGGCCATTCCTCCAGAGCCGTCTCGGAAATGGTCAGAACCATCACGACCGCAAAAACGAAGAGGAACGATACCAGCGCCACCGCAATGGCTTCGTCCACGACCCGGTGGGGTATGGTTCGCCGGAAGAGAACTACATTCCTTTGCCCCCGGATAATAGCATAGGCGGTCACGAGAAGCACCACAAAAGTGCACGTCTTAATGCCACCGCCGGTTGAGCCGGGGGAGGCCCCAATGAACATCAGGAAAATGGTCAAGAGAAGACCCGGACTGGACATATCGCCGTAGTCAATCGTGTTGAAACCCGCCGTGCGGGGCGTAACCGCGCAAAAGAAACTGTTCACAAGGCGTTCCCCCACGGGCTGACCTCTCATCGCCTGATTCCATTCCAGAGCCAGGAACAGGAAAAAGCCGAGGGCGATCAGCGCGGCCGTTGAAGCAAGAACCACCTTCGACTGAAGAGAGAGTCGCCCGCGGGCAACCATGTCCTTTTTCCAAAAGCGGAGGTTCAAGATATTATACAAAACCACAAAGCCAAGTCCGCCAAGGATCAGCAGAATCGCAATCGTCAGGACCACCGGCCATTCCTTCCCTGCCAGGTTGGCGCTGTAGAGCGAAAACCCGGCGTTGCAGAACGCGGCTACCGAGTGAAAAATCCCGTAGTAGGCCGCCTTCTCCAGCCCCAGCCCTTCGCCGGAATGGAACCTCCAGAAGAGTACCGCCGCCCCGGCAAGCTCGACGCTGAAGGTCAGCAGCAGGACGTACTTGATCAGCTCCGTTGTGCTTCTGACGCCCCTTTCGCCGAAGGATGCGCGGACCGTGATGAAGTCTCGCAGGGACACCCTGCGCCCGAAAAGGAGAAGGAAAAACGTGGACAACGTCATGATCCCCAGTCCGCCGACCTGGATCAGAAACAGAATCACTATCTGACCAAACAGCGAGAAATCCTTCCCTGTGTCCTTGACGACGAGGCCCGTCACGCACGTGGCGGACGTGGCGGTGAACAGGGCGTCTATGTACGGCAGCGTCTTTCGGCCCGATTGTTCCTTGTATTGGGCGGAGGTGGCGAAAGGTAGCTCCAGGAGAAGCGACCCCAAAAGGATCACTGCAAGGAAGCTCACCGCAACGACCTTCGGCGGGTTGATCCGCCTCAGGGCTTCTGGTGGCGACCCACGCCGCTTTTTTAAAAAGAATGACATGTCTCGCTATTCGGCGGGAATGTTTCAGGATAGGGCCTAAAGCCCGTCGCCGGCTGGGAAAAGCCTGGGAAATTCTGCCAGTGGTTAGCCCAACGGGAAACCTCGAAGCGTCGTGTGCCCCCGGCGATCCTGACGCACCGCAAAGAAGACGAACCTTTCTCCCGATAATTAGGGAATCATATAACATAACGACTGGAGCCTTTCAATCTGTTTTCGGCAGCCCCAGCGATTCCGCAAGATGGTGGGGGGGGGTGGGGGTGTGAGAGGGTCAGTGGATCAGGGAAGGGGGCGGGAATGGACGCTTTGGGACGGGATGATTGGCGAAAACGGGGGCATCGGGGCGCTGCGCGGACACCTGCCGCGTCAGTCCCGCCTTCGGCGGAAGACTTCGTCCTCCCTCCGACGATGCAATTCGAAATCGAGGAGGAGTTGAAAGCGGGGTCCCAAAAGCTGCAGCGTCACCACCCGGTGATAGTACTGCAGCGCATCTCCCTCCGCGATGCGACACGATGTCGCCAGGCACACGTACGACAGTTGAATGATGTCCAGCCGGCCCGTGAGCCAACGTAGCGCTTCGACGAGGGGGACGGGAAACCGGGTACAGGCAGCACCACCCGTGATTCGAGATCGGGGATTTCTTGCCTTTTTGGCCGCCGGGGGGCTTGTAAACCGGACTCCGGTATGCTATCATCCGGGACTGGCGGGGCGGGGTACGTCGGGAATCTTCGCCTCTGGAGCGCTCAATTGCCGATATGCCCTCAGGTATTCCTCCGCGCCGGCGACGTTCTGTTTGTGCTCCCCCAGCTCTTCATCCTCAAGCTTGCGGGCCGACAGTCCCCCCGCCCCATCGGGCTCGAGCACGGCAATACGCGGGGGGCCGTTAACACCCCCGGGATTAACCTCGATTGCATGTTGCAGTGTCCAGGCAACAGCAAAAATCCCATCATGGAGGCGTGGCTGGCCAGCGCGCCAGAAGATCTTCCTCATCAGGGCCAGAAAGGAGTCTGTGATGTACTGGACGCTGCCCATAGAGCAATACCAAAGGCCTGCCGTCTTTAACTCAGGTTGGAAGTCGGGTTCTGCAAACTCGCACAGATAGGGATCTTTTTGGATTGGAAAAGCAACCACTGCCCCGAAGCCCTTGGGTACCAAGAACGTTTCCTGCATGTCTTGTATCATCGCCCGGCTGAGTTGCTTGCCGATGCCAATTGGAGAACCCCGGAACTTTTTCTCGTTCCAGAACTGCTCAATGATGGCGCAAAACCGCTGGGCGAGACCCACGGTGCCAGTGCAAGTGACTATGATCTTCCCCCCGACTATGTTGATCTTCTCGCAAGGCTGCTCAATGGTCCGGAAAGTACCCTGAGTGAACGTCGCAGAGCTATCAGTCCCGATAACGACGCCGTCAGTACAGCGGACCCCGACTATCGCCGTCATGGTTGTTCTTGGAAGACGCTGTTGCATCTCATATCAGGGTAGGCTTTGTAAATGGCGGCGACGAGCTGGCTGAAGGAGAGGTTTCGAACGAACTCCGAGACCCTGTTTATGTAATCCCTCGCAGTGGGGTCCAGAGGCTTAAGCAGCTCCTCGCCCTGCTTCTGTCCTGATTCTGAGAGCCTGTGTTCTCTCCAGCTACCAGACCGGTTGACCTCGACCTGTCCGTCCCGGGCAAGACTCTCAAGCTGTTGATAGACCGCGCTGTCGAAGGGGCCGTATGCATACGGCCGGAAGTCGAAGTGGGGTCCGCCGATAAGCCCAGGGATGTTGCGGTCCAACAGAAAGAACAGCTTTTGCACCTGTACTGGACTATGCCAGGCCCCCTCAGCAACCGCCAGTCCTGCGAGCACACACTCTCGTCTATTCATAGTCTTACCCCCCGAAGTTGCAGCTACTGCCGACACATTCTCCTCCTCACATGCTTTTTTAATATAATACCCCTGCGGAGAAAATAGATGCAAGCATTATTTTGTCTTTCGAGAACGTCGCAATCGCGGGTACCGTCGCGGCGCACGGAGAGCGAGCACGACAGGCAGCAAGGAGACAAAGACGGGCAACCTAATGGGGGCCCCTGGCGTGGGTGACGACAAACCCCCGCAAATTGCGCGGCCGGGGGGGGCAGTCGCAGCGGCCCCCAGTTCCGTTCGGTCGGCACCGGGCGTGTTTGGTCGGGGCCGGGAAGGCCTATTGTACGCCTCACCGCCCATCTTCGGGCCCTGGTCAGCCTTGCGCGCTCGTCCTCATCCGGCGGGTCCGTACTCCATGCTTTCTCCTATTCTCCACCGACGGACCAGCCAGAATGCCCTCCAATGTCCCCCCAATTCGTGATATGCTTCCGCCGTCGGTCCAAAGAGCCTGTTACGGCCAAAGGCTCAGAATGGAACGTACCAGGCGGTGGAACCGTTCCGTGCCCTTTTCCGTGAACAAAAGGGAAGTTGAGTCGTTAAACCTATTGGAGTTTGAGATGGGAAAGCCCGATCCATGACGGAATCCGATGAGGCTTTGATTCGCCGGTGCCGTCGGGGAGATGAGCGCTCTTTTGAAATACTATTTGAGCGGTATAAGGCAAGGATTTATACGTTTGCCGTTCGTTTCGTGAGGGATGCGAAAATCGCAGAGGATATCCTTCAGGAGACGTTCATAAAGCTCTTTCGGAAGGCGCGCCATTTCAGGCACCAGGCAAAGTTTTCAACGTGGCTGTACACCATCGCCGCAAACCTCTGTAAGGACGAGCTGAAGAGACGAAGGCGAAAGGAAACCGTCTCCCTGGACGCGCCGGGGACCGATCAGAGCCTCGAAGGGCGGCCTTTGCCGACCGTGCAGGTACTATCGGATTCTTCGGAATGGCCACGGGTGGAGGCGGAGAAGCGTGAATTCAGCCGCGTGCTCGCTCAGGCGCTCGAGGAGTTGCCAGAGAATTTCCGAATGGTTGTCGAACTCCATGTGATGCACGGGCTTCGGTATCGGGAGGTCGCGGAAGTGCTTGGAATTCCGATAGGGACGGTGCAGTCGCGGATGCACAACGCCGTGCAGCTTTTGAGGAAAAAGGTGAGGTTGAAACTCGGGAAACCGATGTAGCCTTTGTGGCGGGGGTTCGCGTGTTGTTCTGGCAGAATCCTGCACTTGGTACTTCATAAGTCTCGCTGGAATCTCCGCCACGGGCAGGATAGCCGAAAGTAGTTGAGGTGGTGCTATGAAAAGGGAATGTGAAAAACTCGAACGGCTGGTCATGGACTATGCCCTGGGCGAGCTGGACCCTGCGGAAGTCGAGCTTGTCGAGGAGCATGTGAGAACGTGCCCCGGCTGTGCGGAAGCATTGGTGGAAGTGCGGCAGATCACGGGAGCTCTCTCGGAGCAGGAGATGCTGGCGCCTTCCGCAACGGGGTGCGAATCGGTGAGGGAGGCTGTTCGCGAGAGCGCGCTCGGGAGGCGAGGGCTTGTCACGGCGATCTCCGACCTGGCGGCATCGTTCGTTCGGCGGCCGGTTCTGGCGGGGGCGACGGCGCTGGTTGCGGTCGCGGCGGTTGTGTTGGCGCTGACCCTGCCTGGGCCGCAGTCCGGCAAGGAAGGTCCCGGCGGGCGCGAGTGGGTGGGACGTTCGGGGACGTTTCCGTGGAAGTATCGGAGGTATCTGTCGGAGTCCAAAAGGGTTATGTCCTCAATCGTGGGCGCCGACGCCGCCGAAGTCCTTACGTCTCAAGACTGGAAGACCTGGGTCGCGCAGGCAATGCAGTTAAGGGAGAAGGGGGTTGAGGCCTACGAGCCGCTCCTTGAAGACTTGGAAGAGCTTTACAGCACGATTGATGGCTTTCAGCGAAAATTCGGAGACGAAGAGATTCGTCAGATAAGGGAGTTTATTTCGGGCAGGATGCTCATCGAGCGCACGGGGAGTGCCCTCCGTGCGAAAAGATGAGTTAGCGGGGATGACGCCTCTTCGCCGCTGCTCACCGGAGGAGGGATGGAAGAATGAAAAAGCTAATAACCAAACGAAACATAACGGTACTTAACCTGGTTCTTCTGGGTGTTTTTGTTGTCACGCTCATTGTGGTGGCGATGCCTTTCATCAAGGAGGAGCCGAGCCCCATAGAGGAAAAGCCGAGCTATTCCTCCTCGACAGAGGATCGAGAGCCGTCGCCGAAGATGGCGGCGAGTGAGGAGGAAACCTACGCCTGTCCGAGGCATGGGGAGGTGAAATCGAACGCGCCCGGGAAATGCCCGCAGTGCGGTTCGGACATGCAGAAGGTGAACCGGTACGCGGCTATTGCTGAAAGGGACCTGTTTAACGCCAACCTCATAGTCAAGGTGGTTACGCCACCAGCACCACCTCCGGCGCTGAAACTGGAGCTTGTGGGACCTACGAAAATACGCGGCGAGGCTGTGGCGATAATACGCGATAAGTCGAAAAGGATGGGGGCTGGCTTTCAGGAGTACATGGTGAAGGTCGGGGAGGAACTGCCGGGGTACTTTGGCGTGACGATTACGAGCATCAGCCTTGACCCTCCATCGGTCAAGTACCACCGACCGGGCGTCGGGGAAGAGGAATTGAAGATGGGAGACATGGTCGAGGCGGCTGCTCAGGGACAGAAAGACCAATGGGCGGAGGTCGTGCGGGCGGTTAAGCCGGGGCACACGTACGTGGTGAAGATGCCGGAGCTTCAGCAGCGGATTGCGAGTCCGGAGGTTTATCGAGGGACGTTTGCGTTAGAGCCGAACATGGACGGCAGCCGCGCGACCGGCCTGAAGATAACCTCGCTGCCGAGCGACAATCTTCTGGTCGCGATGGGATTGCAGCAGGGAGACATCCTCACAAGCATCAACGGCGCCGTGGTAACCGACGAGGCTTCCGCTATGGAGAAGCTGCGTGCGGTTTCGGCTTCCGAATTTAGCATTCAGCTTGGACTCACGAGGGGTCGGTCAAACCTGACTCTGTACTATACGCTGTTAAAAAAGTAGGAGAGGAGAATGAGACTCGTCATTTCAGCCGTTTTGCTTTTGAGCCTGATAGGAATTGGCCCGGTCGTTGTGGGACAAGAGGAGACGCCGGCGCCTGAGAGCACCGGCGCGCCAGAGGAGCCCACCCCAGGGATAACGCCCGGGGCGCCTCCGACACCATCCGAACAACCGACTCCACCAGCTCCGGGGCCGGGTACAACCCCGGGACCAACACCCACAGTTGCGCCGACGCCAACGACCACAATGCCGACGCGTGTCGTGAGCGGCGACGAGCTGATTCCATTTACGTTTGAGGACATGCAGCTCCGGACCATCATCAAGATGGTCGCGGACAGCACGGGGAGGAACTTCCTCATTCAGACGCCGATAGCAGGGACGGTTTTGATTTACTGCCCGAAGATGATTCCTGCGAGCATGGCTTTTGACATTTTGGGGGTGATTCTCGATTCGCAGGGATACACGATGGCGGTTACGGAGGATCCGCCGCTCATTTATGTCACGAAGAAAGCCGGGGTGGGGCCGATTCCGACGGAGGTGCTCGTCGAAGGACAGGAAGAGGAGTTGGAAAAGAAGAACAAACTCACGACGATGGTTGTGGTTCTCAAATATGTCTCGGTGGACGACATGCAGGACATTTTGAGGAACTTCAAGTCGCCGAGCTGCGTGATGACCGCCTATCCGGCTGGGAACTTTCTTCTATTGAAAGATGATGAGGCGAGCCTGAAATATCTTCTTTCCCTCGTCAAGCAGGTTGACTTGCCGGGGACGGTCAGCAGAGTAACCATGGTCGAGTTGAAGTATGCGGAAGCTGTGGAGACAGCCTCGCTTCTCACGGAACTTCTCGCGGAGAAGACGGGCGGTCGAGTGACGAGGGCGGCGGGCCGCCCGCCGACGCCTATGGGGGGTCCGCCCGGGGCCCCAACCCCCACTACGACTTCTCCGACCATTGTGGGCGCCGCAACGCCTACGAAGATTATCCCGGAGGAACGGACGAACCGGCTCATCATTCTCGCTTCGGAGAAGGACACCGAATACATCCTGGACCTCGTAAAGAGGCTGGATGTGGAGCCAACGGAGGAGATGTACCCGATCCGGACGTACATAGCTCAGTATCAAAATGCGACGGACCTGGCGGACACGTTGTCAGCTTTCGTTACGGCCCAACCGCGGACGAGAGCAGCACAGCAAAGGGGAACTACGCGGACGGCAACAAGGCAGACGAGGAGGGTTGGTGACACTGCCGCGGGACCGACGGCGCAAGCGGGCCCGAGCCCGACCGCGCAGAGAGGCGCCGTCGCCGGAGGAACCGAGGAAGCGTTCTTCCTGGCGGACCCTGCGACGAACATGGTCTTGATTCAAGCTCCGCCCCGGAAACTCGAGATGTACCTCAGCCTTCTCAAGGAGCTGGACCAACCGCAGAAGCAAGTGATGATTGAAGTTTGGGTGGTGGAAATCAGCTCCAAGAGCCAGCTCGATATAGGGGTCGAGTTCAAGTCTGCGGAGATCGGTCCCGCGGAGCGAGTCGGTCCCATGCAGGACGAGGTCTTCGGTGGGTCGAACTTCGATTTAGGACTGGGGGATGTACTTTCGGGCGCGGGCTTTCCATCGTCAGGTCTGGCTCTGGGTATCCGCAGCATCACGAACACCAAGCTTGACGTGGGCGGAAAAATCTATTACCTCCCGAACATTGATACGTTCCTGCGGGCGCTGCGGGAAGACACGGGCTTCAACATTCTTTCCTCGCCGAAGCTGTTGACCTTGAACAACGAGACAGCCACCGTGGACATTACGGACGAGATTTCCATTGCGGAATCCACGATCACGAGCTTTGCGACGGCCCAGCAGCAAGCGGTTCTGCCTGGGGGGACTACGGAGACATACCGGAGGACGGACGTTGGGATAAGCCTGGAGATCACCCCGCAAATTAACAGCGCGAACAGCGTTATCATGGATGTTGACCTGGTGGTGGGGAGCATTGCGGGGGTGGAGGACATCACCCAGGCCGGATCGAGGCCGGTGATTGCGAACCGCTCGACGATTACCCGGGTCAGGGTGGACAACGAGAGGACGATCATTATCAGCGGGCTGCGAAGAGCCGACAAGACCAGGACTTCGACCCGCGTACCCATTCTGGGGCAGATTCCGATTCTCGGTCTTTTGTTCAGCCACGAGAAGACGTTGACTGTCAATACGAATCTGCTGATATTCATCACGCCCCACATCGTGAGCGATACGCTGGATATGCTGGAGGTAACCGATACGTTAAAGAACCAGGACCTGGAAAAGGAGCGGCCGCGTTTTCAGCCGCCAGCGAAGTCCCCGAAGATCAAACCTGCGAAAGCGGCACGGGCGGGTGCATTGGAGTGGAAGAAGTAACGCGAGCGGGCTTCGGGCGTTCGGGAACGAAATTTGCTCTCGGAGTTACGCCGGGGGTTTCATAGAGAGGAAGCAGCAGGCATGGCGAAAAGGAAGTTAATCGGCGAAATCCTGATGGAAAAAGAGGGGCTGAGAGAAGAGCAGCTCAGGGAATGCCTCGAAATCCAGAAGCAGGACGGGCGGAGAATCGGCGAAGTCCTGCTGGAGAAGGGGTACGTGAGCGAGCCAGCTCTTCTGGAGGCGCTCAGCATCCAGAACGGGATACCGTACCTGGACCGGATTGACGAGAAGATGGTGGACAAGGCGCTTCTGACCCAGGTGCCTCTCTCCTTTGCCAAGAAGAACAAAATGATCCCTCTTTATGCGGACGATGGGATTGTTACGGTAGCCGTCGCGGACCCACTGAACATCCAGCCGCTCGATGATATAAGCCTTCTGCTCCACAGAGACGTGGAGATGGTGTTGACGCGGGAAAAGAACATCATAGACGCGATCAACCTCTACTACCACCACGATGAGCGCGCCGCCGAGAAGGTCGTCGAGGAGATGAAGGAGGACGACCGGGAGCGGGGGGAGGTTTACAATATCTCCGAGGAAGAGGTCGAGGACCTCATGGATGTCGCGGAGAAGGCGCCCATCATCAAGCTGATTAACACGATGATTTTCCAGGCGGTGAAGGAGCGCGCGAGCGACATCCACATCGAAGCCACCGAGAAAGAATTGAAAGTGCGGTTTCGGGTGGACGGGATTCTCTACAACCGCCTGACGCCGCCGCGACATTACCATGCGGCGATCGTCTCCCGCGTCAAGATCATGGCGAAGCTCAACATCGCCGAGAGGAGACTCCCCCAGGATGGCAAGATTGCGATACGAGTGGCGGGGAGGGACGTGGACATCCGTGTCTCGGTGATTCCGACGGTGAACGGGGAGAGAATCGTCCTGCGTCTTTTGGACAGGGCGAGCATCCTGATCAGCCTCGAAGTTTTGGGGATGCACAAGGACACGTTGGAGAAGATCGCCAAGCTGATCCGTCTTTCTCACGGGATCCTGCTGGTGACGGGACCCACCGGCTCCGGGAAGACGACGACGCTTTACGCCGCCCTCAGCAAGATCAACTCCGAGACCTTGAACATCATCACGATTGAGGACCCGGTCGAGTATCAATTGTCCGGGATCGCTCAAATCCACGTAAAGCCCAAAATTGACCTGACGTTTGCGAATGGACTGCGGTCCATTCTGAGGCACGACCCGGACGTCATAATGGTTGGGGAAATCCGCGATTACGAGACCGCCGAAATCGCGACGCATGCCTCGTTGACGGGTCATTTGGTTTTCAGCACATTGCACACCAACGACGCCCCCGGCGCCGTAACTCGGCTGGTGGACATGGGAGTGGAGCCGTACCTCGTTTCGTCGTCGGTCATAGCCATCCTCGCTCAGAGGCTGGTTCGGGTTGTGTGCTCGGAATGCAAGGAACCGTATGAAGCGGAGCCGAGCGCTTTGGCGGAAATCGGTCTTTCACGGGACATGTTACAGAATGGGATTATCTACCGCAGTCGGGGTTGTCCGAATTGCCTCGGGACCGGATTCAAGGGGCGACGAGGCATTTTTGAGTTGCTGATCATAGACGGGGCGGTGAGAAAACTGGTTCTCGCGCGGGCGGATTCCAATACCATTAAGGAAACCGCCATCAAGCAAGGAATGCGCACCCTTCGAGGAGACGGGGTGCTCACCGTCGCGGAAGGGCGGACGACGATAGAAGAGGTTATGAGAGTTACTCAGGAGGATATCTTCTGATCGAGCCGGCTGTTCCTTGGTTC
>CAZFAP010000023.1:0-37860 GCA_964516325.1 uncultured Verrucomicrobiota bacterium | reverse complement strand
TCCCCCCAACCACGTCTTGCTCATCCCGAGCACTCCGGATAGGATCCTATACATTAAAAAATGTGAAAATACCAATCAGGTGCGGAAGTTGGGCTAGGAGCCGGGAGGACTCTCGCAAAGCCGCCAAGGCCCAAAGCAGGACACCCATGAATCCTTGGCGTCTTAGCGCCTTGGCGAGAAAAAACGGGCCCCAGAGGGGCTTTTCATCGTCTCCGGGTGAACGAAGTTCATGGGCGACTGCGGTTGTTTTCTCTTGTCGTGTGTCAGCTAGCCCCGCACCCCCGCCCGTGACTGAGGCATTACTCACTAAGTTCTGCCGAGATCGGATCGTTGCGTTCTTCGAGCACAGCCACTCGAGCGGAATTCGGCACGAGAAATCTCTGATCTCTGCTCCCCCATATTTCTTCCTCCATGGGCGTGGTGCGGCTGTATTTCAGTGGGTGATCCTGTGATATGGCCCCCCCCGAGCCTGGGGCTGACGCGCGACTATCTCACGGTTCTCGGCAGCGGGACGGTTGCGGGATGGCCATTGTTTGAGCTTTGCCGGGCTTCCGTGGCGCCGCTGGCGCCACTTCAGTTGGTGGTGTAGAAGATGAAGCCACCCCTCCCCATCTTTGAGCAGGCTTCAGTCCCGCCCTGGCGGGACTTCTCGACCAAAGGATTCATCCATGCGCCCACTGGAGTACAGCCACACCCCACGAGCATGGGTTCTTGATTCCTCATGGCAAATCCCCTATCCTAAAAACCGAGCAACAATTGAAGTTCTTTCGCAATTCCTCGCGACCGTCGAAACGGCGGCGTGCGGCGTTGGGAGCGAGAAGGCACGACAAGAAGTCCCGGGCGCGAGCCGCTCCTGAAAAATGTCTACCCTGGAAAGGAGAGGAACAAATGACAATGAAGCGGCGTGATTTTCTATTCAAGGCTCCGCTCATCGGAGCGGGACTGACAATGATAGCTAAAGAAGCGGGTGGCGAGGCCAGAGCCCCGTCCGCCGTCCTGAAGCTCTCCAGCCAAGATGGCGTGATCCCCGGCGACAGCCTCCGGGAAAAAGTCCAGAAAATGGACAAGTGGGGCTTCGACGGGCTGGAGGTCTGGGGCGGCGGACTCCCGGAAAGAGTCAAGGAGATCAAAGAGGCACTGCAAGGAACGAGAATCAAGGTGAGCGCCATCTGCGCTGGTTACAAGGGCGTTCCGATTTCCGAAGAGAAAAGCGTGCGGGACGAAGCCGCCGCGTCCATGAAGGAAATCCTTGCCGCGGCGGGCGAGTTGGGTTCCACCGGACTCATCGTCGTCCCCGCTTTTAACGGTCAGACAAAGCTCAATCACGTTGAAGGAAGAAGAGTTCTTATAGGCTTGCTTCCCGAGCTCGGAGACGCCGCTCAGAAAGCCGGGACGCGAATCCTCCTTGAGCCGCTAAACAGAGGAGAGGCGTGGTTTCTCCGGCACCTCGCGGATGCCGCTGCCATCTGCCGGGACGTGAATCATCCGGCGGTCTGCATAATGGGCGATTTCTATCACATGGGAATTGAGGAGACGAGCGACCTCGGCGCCTTCATCTCCGCGGGAAAGTATCTGCACCACGTCCATCTTGCCAGCCGACAGCGAAATCTTCCCGGGCAGGACGAACGCTCGTTCGTGGACGGATTCAGGGGGCTGAGATGGATCGGCTACCGGGATTATTGCAGCTTCGAGTGCGGCGTCGTTGGTGATCGGGAGGCTGAGATACCCAAGTCAGTCGTTTTCCTCAGGAAACAATGGGAGCAAGCGGCGAAGTGATTGGGCGGCCTTCACCGCGCAACATCGCCGCTCCGGCCTGCGGGGTGGGTGCGTGCATTCCTCACGGCACGCAGCCACCCCTCCGAAGAAAAACACTTGACAAGTTGCCGACGCCAAGCACGATCCAGCTTCCCTTGCAGTAGGGACAACGGGGGGCACTTAACCTGATTGCCCCCGTTGTCCGTGTGCCCCGACATAGGCTCTGGGCAGCGCTTGCTGGGGTATTGGGTATGGACAAAAGGGCAAGAATGGTGTATCTTTTTATGTAGCCTGACGGGAACAAGTTAGAGAGGCGGAGCATACGCCTGCTTGTTCAAGCCCCCGATCCGATACCGGCTGACAGAAACCAGTTCCCACAACCGCACGATGAGCGTCTGGCCTGAGAAGAAGACACTGGACAGGATGACAGGATTGACCGGATGATCAGGAACCGCAGATGAACGCAGATGGATGGAAAAGTCAATATCCGAGTGTATCTGCGTCCATCCGCGGTTAATGTGATGGGGAAGACGATGATGGCTGGAAGCAACACTCGCCGCCGCAGGGCATTAGGGACGCGAAAACGGGTTGTCGCGTGCGAGTCTTTCTCTCCCCGGCAGCGACACCGTGTCATCAAATCAGAACCTAAGACACTCCGGGCCTGCTGGGCGGGTGTTCCCCGTGAAGACGGCATCCACCTTCAGGATTACCTGGCCATCCTCTGCGCGGCCCTGATTGTTCTTGTGTTAGCGTCAGTTAGCCCGGCGTTGTCCGCGGCTTCCACAGTTCTGACCTTCAGTGACCGCCCGTATGCAGAGACCCCCTTGCCCGCCGATTACGGGAGGGACGACCAAATCTCTCTCAGTTGGAGCACGAACGGCCAGCCCTCACCGCGGATCACCTCCACAGGTCAATCCCCCTTCTCCGACCATTCTCCCGATGGAACAGGGCGATTCATCTTCGCCCAGGGGACCTCGATCATTCAGTTCAATCCGACCGTCCGATTGGCCAGGCTCTTCGTGCGGGACAACGAGCCTGATTTCATTCAGGCTTCGGCGACTGGGCTGACGGTTCGCGGCGAACTTCGCAGCGTTCCCGCTTTCTTAGTCCCCGTGGATTTCGTCCCGAAGAGCCAGAGCGGTGTCTGGATTGAAATCGTCGGCAGCGGCGCCATAGACACGTTGTTCCTGATTTCGCCAGACGACCTGACCAAAAGCTACCTCCTCGATGACATCGAGTTCGAGGTTTATTCCGAAACGGAGGTCATCGCCCTGGCCGGGCACAACCAGACTGTCATCGAGAATAGCGCCGTCACCCTCGACGGAAGCGAGTCGCTGAACGCCCATTCATTTCTCTGGGCACAGGTCAGAACCGGGAGTGACCCGGAGGTTACTCTGTCGTCCCCGAACGAGGCCGTGGCGACGTTCATCGCCCCCGACGTTCATACGGCGACCCTCCTGACGTTTGAGCTTATGGCAGTAGGCCCGCTCGGCTTCGACTCCGACTGGGCCACGGTGGTGGTCAATATCTCCACGCCTCCCGCGACCCCGCCTCAGAATCTAACCGGCACGCCGAAAGAGGCAGGCCAATCGCTTATGGCGGTTGTGGAGTGGTCAGCGCACCCCGACGCGACCCGATACGTCGTCTATCGGGCGGAAGGCGACCCTGAGAACGAATACGTCAGGGTTGCCCCAAGCATCTCCGTGACCTCCTACGACGATGTTTGGCTTGAGGAAGGGATTATTTATTTCTATAGGGTCGTGGCTGCCAACCAGTTCGGGGTGGGTCCGGCTTCGGACCCGGTCGCCCTCGTGGCGTCTCGCAACCTGGCGCTTGAGTCGGAAGCAACGCCGATAGCCAGAATTCTGAATCCGACAGGCTCGGGGCTGAGGGACATCGAGTCCATCAGAAACGGATTGACCGAAGAAAATTACGACAGCTACCACGGCGGCGTCAAGGAGACGGAGGATTGGTACGGGTATCTGTGGGACGAACCGCGCTATTTCGACACCATCACCTATTACGAAGGGAAAAACTTCCCTGACGGCGGCTGGTGGACCAGGCTCACCGTCCAGAACACAATTGATGGAAGTAATTGGGTCGAGGTTACCGGCTTGAGTATCTCCCCGTCCTACAACTACGCCGACACCCGCACCGGGCGCGTCAGCTACACTCGGTTGCACCTGACGTTCGACAGATGCCGCGGCGTCGGCGTTCGCATCTACGGAGAGCCGGGCGGAGTGGCGGATTTCACTTCCATAGCGGAGCTTGAGGTCTATGGCGACCAGGCGCCTGACATTGTGGTCGCCGACGCCGGTTCCGACCTTCAGGCGGACGAGGGAACATCCGTCACACTCCACGGCGAGAACTCCCTCAATGCTGTGGGATTCCTGTGGCAACAACTCAGGCTGGGCGACGAGCCGCAGGTCGTCCTGACCGCCGCCGACACTCCGAATCCAACGTTCGTCGTCCGCGATATTTCCAAGAACACGGTTTTCACCTTTCGTTTGACCCTTTCGGGATTTCACGGCCCCAAATCGGACACCGTTACGGTTACCATCATCAACAAGGAGCCGCCGGGTCCCACCCAGGGGCTTTCAGCGACCGGCGGTCACCGAAAGGTTGATCTGTCCTGGCAGCCGAATAACGAAGCCACCAGCTATAAAATTCTCAGGAGCACCGCCCTCGGAGGCGGTGGTGGCGTCATCGCGACCGGCGTTACCGCAACGAGTTACGTTGACAAGGACCCGGACCTCAAGCCCTTCCACGCGTACTACTATCAGGTCGTCGGCGTCAACATTTACGGGGACGGCTCCGCCTCCAATGTCGCCGCCGCCGCACCCATAGAGAACTTCGCCCTGTATCCCGACGCGGCGCCTGTTGCCAGAGTCACCAACCCAACCGGCAGCGGGCAAAAAGACCTGAATATCATCCGGAACGGCGTGTATGAGGAGAAGGGATACGATAGCTACGACGGCCCCAACCCGGCGACGGAGGACTGGTACGGCTACCTCTGGAGTGACCCTATCTATCCCGACAGCGTCGTTTACACCATGGGGCGGAACTACCTCGACGGCGGATGGTGGACCTCCCTGACCGTCGAATACACAACCGACGGCGAGTCCTGGCAGCAAGCCCAGAATGTGACCATAACTCCTCCTTACAATTTCGAGGACAACCGGTACGGCCGCCCGGATTATTCGCGCTACACCCTTACTTTCGACAGGGTGCGGGCGCTCGGATTGAGAATCTACGGAGAGCCGGGGGGCATTGTTGATTTCACTTCAATCGTCGAACTGGAGGTCTATGGTCTCGATGCTCCCGTCGCCTGCTCAAGGGAAATTGTGCCGCTTTTCTACGTCGAGGATTCGACAGTGAACGTCAATCTCAACCTCGAAGCTCACGAGTTCCCCGCGCCAAATTCCGTGACCGTCACGGAACTGATTCCTCCGGAAACGCTCCTCGCTGACTCCGGCGGGGGAAGCACCGCCGTCCCCGGGCAAATCACATGGAATCTCGACCTGTCGCAGGTACACGAAAGAGGGTTGTCCTATGCCATCGCTATCCCCGCCGGGCTTTCGGGAAGGTTGCAATTCGACGGTCGGGTCTCCTATGGTTCCGTTGCGAACCAGCGAATCCGTGGGGAGGATTCCCTGTATCCGAGGCCCCTGCCGCCGAGGAACGTTCGTCTGGAGACGGACCTCGTCGGACACCTCCGATGGTCCCCGTCCACGCAGGAGGGCATTGTCGGCTACCACGTCTATCGCAGCGTCAACGGGCAGGGCTACGAGGACATATCGGGTTTGATTAGCCAGACGTTCTTCGATGACCTCGGCGTCGAAACTGGAGCCGCTTACCGATACAAGGTGACTACCGAAAACGCCGCGGGGGTTGAGAATGAATTAGCGGAGTCGCAGAGCGTGGGACCCGCTCCCGTCACAATGCTTCGACGAGAGTTCGAGGATTACAATTACGGAGGCGGCTTGTTCCCCGGCGGGCAGGGCCGCACGGCAATTCGCGCATCAAGCACAAACGACCTGACCGCAAACAAAGACTACTTCTTCCACGACGGCAGCGTCCAAAACTCTTATCGCCCCGGCGACTCTCTGGACATACGCCAATCCTTGAACGGCGGCTATTCTGTCGCGGATGTCCTGCAAGGCGATTGGTGGCGGTTCAGCTTCAACCTTTCAGAGCAGGGATATGTCAAAATAGCTGACCTTCACGCCGCCAGCTCCGAGGAAGCGACCTACGAGTTCTTCTGGGATGAAAACCTCGTCGGAACGTTCTCCTTCAACACCGGCGGCGAAGCCAACTGGCGAACCCATCAAATGGATAGTCCCTCCTTTCTTTCCCCGCCGGGCGTTCACACGCTCAGAATCCGCGCTGCCTCCGGGAGAAGCAATGACGATTACTTTGGGATAGGGTTTGGCTGGGCAGCCCCGACGAGAGAAATCATCTTCTCCGACAATTTCCATGCGTACGCCACGACGGACGAGGTCGTAGCGCAGGGAGGATGGACCATTCTCAACGGGAGCAGCGAGCCGGAAGGGGCATGGCGGCTGTGGACGACAAGCGGTCCCCCGCTCGCCGAGGGGGAACCGGGCCCCGGCTTCCCCGGGTTCTCCTCCGGCTACATGGTTTGCAATGGCGATTTCGCTGGCGGCGTCCAGCTCGACGAGGAACTCATTTCCCCAGAAATTGACTGCACCCGATACCTCTGTGTCGCAGCGGAGTTCGTCAGCGCCATCAACATTTACGATCAGGATTCCGAAGGTGATTTGCAGACCACCGATTTCGACCTCTCAATTTACGACGAGGAGAGCCAATCCTGGTCTGACTGGGTGAACGTCTTCACCCGCGACCGAACCGGCGGAGACGATTTTACCGCCATACCGAAGTGGTTCGACCTCTCGCATCTCGCCGACGGAAGAAAAGTCAGATTCCGGTGGCGCTTCTACAACACTCGCGACGATTATTGGTGGGCTGTGGATGGCGTCAAGGTCTCGGGAGAAAAGCGGTCACCCCGAATCCTCTCGGCGACCTTGACTCAGGGCAATTCACTCGTCCTTACATGGGAGGCTTTTGGGTCGGGGCGGTACACCGTTGAATTCAGAGACGACCTCGGCAGCGGGACGTGGCAGCCCGTCCCCGGTACGTCTTGGCCCATTTCGGGCACAACATGGCGAGATGACAACCCGGCCCCCGAAGGGAGACGCTTTTACAGAGTCCGGTCCGACTGATCCAAGTCCTTTGCCCAACTCCTAACATGCAAAAAATGAATGCTAAAGCCAGCCTTCTCCTCAAACTCCTACAGAATCAACAAAGAGAATAACCCGCCGAAATCTCCGGATGGCCCGGGCGGCTTTGCCCTGGCAATCCCCAGCTTTATGCAGAGACCACAAAAGTTTTTGACGCTCTCTGAGGGCGGTGTTATCATCTCCTCGCCATCGAAGCGACGGCGATGCTCCGGCTATTGGGGTTAGGCGCTCCGTCAGGTAGGGGGCGTGACCGGCGGTGGGACGAAGAGCGTAGGGCAGGAAGAAGGCCGGACCTCGCCTCCGCGTTCAGCCCCCTGACTGCAAGGATCAAGGAACAAATCAAGTGCCGCGAATGACTCGTCAATCCCCGAAACGTCTGTCAGCCAGGCGCGGGAAGTCCCGCGCGAGAGGCATCGCGGAGAATGTCTTCGCCATCGAGGCGGAAGCCGTCCTATCTCTCAGGAAAAAGCTCGCCGACAGCTTTGACAAAGCCGTGGATATGATGTCCGCCTGCCAGGGGCGGATAATCGTCACCGGCATGGGCAAAGCGGGCATCATCGGGCATAAGCTCGCAACCACGCTCTCCAGCACGGGCACGCCAGCGTACTTCGTGCATCCCGAAGAAGCGCTCCACGGCGACCTGGGCATGGTCGCCCAAGACGACCTCCTGATAGCAATCTCGAATAGTGGGGAAACGGAAGAGGTGCTTAGGGTCGTGACCCTTCTCAACACCGTCAAGAAAATCGGGGCGAAGATTCTCTCCCTGACTGGCAATCCAAAGTCGTCTCTCGCCCAGAATAGCGACCTTGCCCTCGACATTTCCGTCAAGAGGGAAGCCTGTCCAATGAATCTCGTGCCGACCGCCAGTTGTGCGGCAGCCCTTGCCATGGGGGATGCCCTCGCCATGGCACTCCTTGACAGAAAGGGATTGAGCCTCGAGGATTACGCTTACTATCACCCCGCCGGCGCCATAGGGCATAAGGTCCTGAAAATAAAGCACGTCATGCGGCACAGGAAAGATTCTCCGATCGTCCGAACGGGAACGAGGGTGATTGACGCCCTGCATAAGATCAGCCGCGCTCACGCCGGGATCGCTTCCATCGTGAATGCGAAGGGAGTCCTCGCTGGGGTTTTCACGGACGGAGACCTTCGTCGTGCCGTTGAGAAAGACCGGCAAGCTGCCGACAAAGCAATAGACGGATTCATGACCAGAAACCCCGTCACTGTCAGCCCTGAGACACTCGTCGCCGAAGCCCTTCGACTCGTCAAAGAGAGAGACATCGGCGCCTTGGTCGTCGTGGATAGGCGGGGCAAACCCGTAGGAATCGTTGACGAAAGGGACCTCCTCGGTCTAGCGTGATGACCGAACAAGGAGATCGCAGAGAACAAGAGTTTTGACAGGATGACAGGATTGACCGGATGATCAGGAACCGCAGATGAACGCAGATGAACGCAGATGGATGGAAAAGTGAATATCCGCGTGTATCTGCGTGCATCCGCGGTTAATCTGATGAGGAAGACGCCGAGCGTCTGGTCGCCGATGACCGAACACCATTCTCTGAGGAGCTTAATCAGGGGGGTAAGATGACAAAGTTAATTATCTTAGACGTGGATGGCGTGCTGAGCGACGGAAGGCTCATCGTCGGAGACTCCGGCGAGGAATACAAGGTTTTCAACGTCCGCGATGGGTTGGGAATCACCCTCGCCATTTCGGCGGGGATAACGGTTGCGTTCGTCTCCGGCAGGTACTCTCAAGCGGTAACGAACCGCGCAAAAGACCTTCGGGTGGAGGAAGTCCACCAGGGGGCTGCGAACAAATTAACGGTGTACGAGTCCCTCCTGAAAAAATACTCCCTCGCCGATAAAGACGTGTGTTACGTCGGAGATGATCTCACAGATATTCCCCCGCTCAAGAGAGCCGGTCTTTCGTATGCCGTAGCCGACGCCGTGGAGGAGGTCAAGAAGGCTGCGAAATACGTCACCCAAAACGCAGGCGGGCGTGGCGCCGTCCGCGAGGTAATAGATTCTGTACTCAAAGCCGGAGGAGTTTGGGACCGAGCCGCCGCGAAGGTCCTTTCCGAAAGGAGTGAACGATGAGTGAAAACAGGCATCGTGAGGCTGGTGGGGCGGTTGGAAAAGCCCTTCTCCTGCTGGCGATTTGGGGCGCAGGAGCGATGCTGATGGGGCTGTTTTGGGTGAAAGACTCAGACCTCACGGCCGCTCGCCAGGAAGTTCTTCGCGAGAACTCCCCGCCGCCCGAAAACACGGCTTCCGTGGCACCGGAAGTGTTCCGGCGGAATTTTGAGTTCGGCCAGCCTGTGCCCGGCCAAAAAGGCAAATATCAATGGAAGGTGCGTGGGCAAGAGTCCTCCCCGGTGGACGCCAACACCGACAAGATTCTCGGGTTCAAGGGGGAGATTGATGACCGCGGCAATCTCATAGAAGTTTCCTCCCGGGTCGCGCTTTTCGACAGGCAGGAGCGAGTCGTCATCTCCAAGGATGGCGTCGTTTTGCAGATGGACTGGGCGAGAATCGAAGCCCCCGAAATGGTCATGCAGATGAAGACCCACGACACCGTCTTCTCCGGAGGCGTGACGACCGAGATAGACCGGGAAGAAGCCACAAAAAGGCAAGAAGCGGCCCCATCTCCTTCAGGTCAGAATCCCCCTTCCGAGAAACCCGCCGATACAAAGGACACCGAAGAGAAAAAGAAGAAGCGGACCCCCCTCGTCATCACCTCTCGCGAGCTTCAATTGCTCAAGGACAAGAACCTCGCCATCTTCACCGGAGACGTCGTGGCAAAGGATGAGAGTGGGATCATCTGTGCCGATAGGATGGAAGCCTACAACTACAGCGAAGAGGAGCAGAAGAAAGACCCCAAGTTGAAGGGAGTCAAGACGGTCATCTGCATCGGCAACGTCAAGATAGACCAAGTAGGAAAAAAGCAGGCGGTGTGTGCCAGAGCCGAGTACGATGCGAAGGCCAACATGATCCACCTCTACCGCGACCCCAAGACTGGCAAGAAAGTTGTGTACAGAGACGAAGAGCAGAAGTTCCAGGCGAAGGCTCTTGAGATGATCCTTGACAGAAACAAGAACGAGGTCACCTTCACCGGCCCAGGAGGGCAAGGAGAGGTCGAAACCATTGACTTCAACCCCGATAGGAAGAGCTTCCTGGGGTTCATGGAGACGGAGAAGCCACAGGCTGAATCGGGAGCGGGGAAATCACCCAAGGCTCCTCAAAAGTAGCGCCGACTCTGGGGGAATTTCCCCAGCAACCCCCAGAGGTGCGGAAAAAAACCAATACCGAGGAACGGGTGCGGAGCGTGCCACATAATGATTGACAGGTCAAAACGTTCAAATTCCCAAATGCCGGACTCTTCCCCTTCCGAAAGCAGCTTGCCCCCGGCGGAGAGCGAACTCCTGAGGACTGAAAAGGTGGTGAAATCCTTCCGTAGAAGGATGGTTGTTGACCAAATAGATATTGTCGTGAACCGCGGGGAAATCGTCGGCCTCCTCGGAAAGAATGGAGCGGGGAAGACCACCACGTTTTACATGATTATCGGCTTAATCCGCCCTGACGACGGGCGGATTTTCTTCCGCGGAAACGACGTCACGAACCTCCCCATGCACAGGAGAGCGAGGCTCGGGGTGGGGTACCTCTCGCAGGAGCCGTCGGTCTTCCAGAACATGACCGTGGAGCAAAACCTCCTTGCCATTTTGGAAACGGTCGAGCCGGATCGCGCCCAGCGCAAAAGTAGGCTCGAAAGCCTTCTCGAGGAGCTTGGCATCTCCCATCTCGCCAGGCAGAAGGCCTACACGCTTTCCGGAGGCGAGCGAAGAAGGCTGGAAATCACCCGCGCGTTGGTCACGTCCCCTTCGTTCATCATGCTCGATGAGCCTTTTTCTGGCGTTGACCCCATTGCGGTTTTTGACGTGCAGCAAATCATCCGGGACCTTCGTAACAAGAACATCGGAATCCTATTCACCGACCACAGCGTTCGGGAGACGTTAAGCGTTGTGGACAGGGCGTACATAATCAATGAGGGACGGGTGCAGTGCTCCGGCGCCTCCGACTTCCTCATCAACGACCCGACGGCAAGAAGAATCTATCTCGGGGAGCAATTCACGATGTAACCCCTTTTGTTGGGAATGGCGGTGACTGACATGCAAAAAGCCCAGACACTCCGCGGCGTCCCTTCGAACAATGCCCTCGAAGGCTTTTCGAGAAGAGCCTCCGAAAGAGAAAAACCAGCCCTCTCATCCACCTCCACCAACGGCGGATCAAGTTTCAGCCGGAGGACACGCGTCAAGGTTGCCATTGTCTATGGCTTGACGACCGTCATCCCGCTTCTGGTCATGGTGTACATCTTGCACGCAAGCCTCATTTTCCCGAAGGCCGCCAACGTCGCCTGGGTCAGTTCGCTCGTGGTCATGGCAATCGGCATAGCGCTATTGGGCGGAAAGATAATGAAAGAAGTCTGGGGCAAAGTCGGCCAGGCGGTGGAAATCGTCGAGCGCTTCCAGCGCGAAAACGCCCCTATCGGGAAAGCCCTCCAGCTCAAGACGACCGACGAGATTGACCGCATTCCCTCCGTGGTTACTCGCCTGGTGGAAATCACAAAACAGCAGATGAATGAGCTGAAGGAATACAACGAGCAGGTGCAGACCCTCAACAGCAAGCTCCGAGAGGCAAATCTGAAGCTCCATCAGATTTCCATAGAGGACTCTCTCACGGGCCTGTACAACCGGAGGTACTTTGACGACCGCATTGCCCAAGAAATCGCCCGCACCAGGAGGTTCGAGCGAGACCTGGCTCTGGCGATGATTGACATTGACTTCTTCAAGCACTACAACGACACCGCGGGACATCCCTCTGGCGACAGAGCCCTCGCCACCATAGGCGCCACCATTCGCAAGTCCGTCCGCGAGACCGACCTTGCCTTCCGGTATGGCGGGGAGGAGATTGCCGTTATCTTTCCGGAGACGAACGCCGAAAGCGCCGCCTATGTCGCCGAAAGAATTCGAAGTTCCGTCGAGAAGCACGATTTCCCCGGCGAGGAATCCCAGCCGAACGGCTTATTGAGTGTCAGCATCGGCGTCTCCATGCTTGGGACGGACTGCAATACCTTGGAGGAGCTTGTCTCCGCCGCCGACAGGGCTCTCTATAAGGCAAAGTCCATCGGCCGCAATCGGGTCGTCGCCTTCTCGCCGGAGTAACCCTCCCCATCGAACGCCTCCATATTCCAGCCGTCCAGACCCTGCATGACGCTCTTCTACTCGATCTTCGGGTTGGCGTAACAGTAGAGGCAGCCGTGAGGACACAACCTGTAAGCCCCGATGTCGTAGCTTTCCGTGCAGCCGCATAGTTCCCTTTGCCCCTTCGCTTTCCTTGTCGAGCATGGGATGCCCCGCGGGTGAAGCGCGCTCAGGAACGAGCCATCAATGCATCGTGAACGCTCCATAATCGGCTCGCAGCATCCGTGCAACCGCAGTCCATACTTCTTCGCCGTATCGAGAAGAACCGCCAGCTCCTTCCTTTTAACTTCCTCCGACGGGGTTTCGGGAACTATGCCCTTCGCCTTCAGATGGGCGAGGACTTTCCGATATTCGCTCATCCAGCTTATCGTGACATCCTTCACCCCAAAGCCTGCAGCCCGCCGCACAATCTGGTCGAACATCCCCAGGTTGGAATAGAGGGACCCGTCCGGCATGCGAAGGTGAACGATTGGGTCAAACCGAAACCGAATCCGCTCCGGTCCCCCGACGAGTCGAACGAGCTCGGGAAGAAGCCCCATGACCTCATCCGGAACCGGGATATTCCTCTCCAGCAGGGAGCCTCCCATGCCGGTAGCGGTCAGGTGCAAAAACAGGCTTTCGTAGTTCTTAACCTTCCGGGAGAGGACGGGGTGATGAAGCAAATTCCACGGCGACTTTGTCCAGATGACCAGCGTGTGGACAGAATCCGGCGGCGCCTTCTCGTCGAGCAGAGCGGCAAATAGGTCGGGGTATCCACCGACAAGGTCAACCCTTCTCGAAGCAGAAATGACCTTCACCTTTTCTTTCTCCGCTGTTGTCGCTCCGCGTGCGCTTTGTTCGCCTCGCAGATTCAGTCGCAGCGGTCGTCAACATTATACAAAGAATCGGCTGGGAGGCGTCCCGGAAAGCGGCAAAAGCAGCTTCTCGGCCCGGAACCACGGTTCGACATAACCCCTTTGAACGAACGGCAACTTGCCGGAATTGCATGCTCGATCGGACGGCACAACTCAACTGCCCGGTTGCTTGCGAGGAAGTCGCCCCGCCGGGTGCTGAGGCACTATGGGAAGACGCGAGCGCCTGTGTGCGCAGGCGCCGTCGGCAAGAGCCAGAATCGCTGCTGACTTCGCAGCGTGATGCCCGACAGTCGCGGCCAACTCCGGCCATCCATGGCCCTGAACGACTACGTTTTTCGGTGAATGTTCATGGGGCTCATGTTCTTCCCCCGCCGGTTGGTGTCTCTGTAATGTCTTCGCGTGCAGCGTGTTTTGTAAGCAACACTTGGGCTGGCCCCT
This sequence comes from uncultured Verrucomicrobiota bacterium, assembly GCA_964516325.1. Classification (GTDB taxonomy): domain Bacteria; phylum Auribacterota; class JABMQX01; order JABMQX01; family JABMQX01; genus CAZFAP01. The sequence continues at coordinate 24,294 of CAZFAP010000023.1, read as the reverse complement.
CTCCGGCCCGCTATTTGCATTTGCAGACCTCCATGGAGCCGGACTGTGCGCACCGCCCTGTTATGGTGCAGCAGATAACCCCGACCACTTCCGTCATCGGCTTGTGCCTTTGGCGGTCGGGACCGCGGCGCCTTCATTAAAGCCTCCGTCTTTTTGACAAATGAGACTCTGCCGGTGCGGAATCCCCTCCGGGACCGCAGACCTTCGTAGGGAAGCGTCAGCGGGCGGCTCGAAAGAGACCGCATGCGCCAGGCGCGCCCGAAGGGTGGCCTTCTCCTCGGTCTTGGGGGCTGTGACCGCACCGGCAGATTCTTTCCCAGAAATCTGATCCCCCTCCAATTGCTCCCAACTTCACACCCCGCGGCGAATCCAGCGACGGTTTGGCATAGGAACTTTCTCGGCGGGCTTGAACGCGGCACACCTTGGGGCTATCATGCCGTGCAGTGAAACTCCGGCATCGGCAGCGCAGAGGCACGTTGACCCGACTCGGATGGTCGGCGCAGGCTCTGGGTCCCGGCAACGGAGAAAGTGGGCACAAATCGTCGGCGCCCCGAAGCCTCTGGATTTCCCCCGCCACAGAAAGGAAAAGACATGTTCCCTCGTTACAGGAAATTCAATCTATCCGTCATCTCCTTGGCTTGTGCCGTGATTGCTCTCCCCGGATTCGCCGCCAGACCGATTGTGTTTCTTACCGAGGGGCAGGTCGAGACGGCCAAAAAGAGAGTTCAAAAGTATGACTGGGCGAGAGCCAGCTACGAGGCGACCAGACGCTCGGCTGACGACTGGCTCAATTCTCGGATTGAGTTCCCTCACGGGCCAACCGGCTGGTATCACGACTACTTCTGCCCGGACCACGGAGTGTTTCTGAGATATGACCCCGGCAGGCCCAACGAGCACTACTGCTCGGCGGGGGAGCATTATGTCCGTGGCGAAAAGCAGGACGCTTATTGGCGCGCGGTCACCCTTCAGAGAGCCATCGAAGCCGCACGCGACCTCGCTACCGTTTCTGCGATTGACAGAGACGCGAAGTACGCCAAGGCAGCAGGAGGAATTCTCGTCGCGTTTGCGGAATATTATGAGAAAACCGTAGAAGGAAAGAAGCCGCCTCGGCTGATGTGGCAGACTCTCGACGAGGCGACGTACATCCTCCGAGCCGTCGCCGCCTACGAGCTGATATACGACTCAGGCGTTCTTTCGGCGGAAGATCGAAAGACGATTCAGGAGAAGTGGTTTCGCCCGACGGCGGAATTCATCAAGAGCCAGACAAGCGTCATTCACAACATTCACTGCTGGCAGAATTCGGCGGTGCTGTGCATCGGGCTGGTTTTGAAGGACAAGTCGCTGGTGGATTTTGCCATCGTCAACCCGAAAGCCGGTTTTCGGCGGCAGGTCGCGGACGGAATCTACGACGACGGACTGTGGTTCGAGACGTCCTTCGGCTACCACTTCTACACGATCAGCGCGCTTCAGAGCACAATCATTCCCGCGATGAATAACGGCATTGACATCGCCGCCGAGCTGGCGAAGGTCAAGAAAATGTTCATGGCCCCGATCCTCTGTGCCGACGGACAATTCGAGCTCCCTTCCCCGAACGACGGGAGGGGCGGGCGCTTGACGGGTGCCACATCCGCGTACGAGCTGGCCTGTTTCCTTTTTCCTGAAGAGGAGACGTTCGGCCGCCTGCTCAGGCGAGCCTGTGGAGCTTCAGGGAGAGCGCGGTCGGGAAGGGACGTTCTCTTTTACGGGGTCGAGGAACTGCCGGAGAAAGCGCTGGAGCCGGAAAGGGACGGCGCAAACCTCGCCCATTCGGGGCTGGCGATCCTTCGCTCGTGGCAGGGAGATGACTGCACGTATGTCGCCATGGATTACGGGCCTCACGGCGGAGGCCACGGACACCCCGACAAGCTCAACTTGATTCTCTCCGGCGTGGGAGAGATGTTCTCGCCGGACCTCGGCAGCGCCGGATACGGGTTGAAAGTGCACGGCTCATGGTACAGGCAAAGCCTCAGCCACAACGTCGTCGTAGTTGACAGGAAGTCGCAAAGGGCTTCGGCCGGGCGGCTCGTGGAATTCCGGGGTGCTGGAGGCGTCAAGTGGGTCAGCGCCACAGCCAATGAGGCGTATCCGGCCGTCGCCTGGCAGAGGACAGTGTTCCTTGCCGACGAGGGATATGTCGTGATAGCGGATTCTCTGCGAAGCGAAGAGGAGCACGTCTTCGACTGGGTTTACCACAATTTCGGAGGGTTCAGCGTCGTCGGGCCTCAACTGAAGGAGATGAGCCGAGACCAGTTTGGAGAGGGCGCGGGGTATGAGGTTCCAAGCAATCTCCAGGCGGGCAAGACCGAAAAAGAGATGATTGCGACGTGGGAACTGACGGGCGGGAGGCGAGTCATCTTGCGCATCCCGGCGTCGGGCGGAGGGACCGAGGTTATCACGGCGGTAGCCCCGGGAAATCCCTCGATGGTCCGAATGCCAATGCTTGTCTGGCGAAAGAAGGGAACGGCGGCGGATTTCTGGGCAATCATCGAGCCTGCGAAGGGCGAAACCGCCCTCGCACGCGCGTCGGCTTCTGATGATGCGCTTGTCGTCGAGCGTGAGGACGGGGGAAGGAGAGCCTTCTTCGTTCGTGAGGGGAAGCCGGGCTATTCGGATGCAAAGTGAGCCTTACGGCTTGCGGAGAGGGGTGGGATTCGCAGGGGCGCGATTTGCGCGAGTTGGAGCGCGGAAGGCCCCGGCGCATTTTTTCACCGGTTTCTCGACCATTTCAGCTCAAGTTTGTGATGCATCAGGGAATGGTCGTCATCGGACGCGATCTCAGCGCTGACGGGCTTACCTCCCCTGGCAGCTATGACCAGCAGGTTCTGTCCACCGAGCAGCCACGACGAGGGAAGGGGGAAGGCCTTTTCGGGTCCGCGCGAGGTGTACCGCACGAACTTCCGCACATTGAACCAGAGGAGCGCCTCGTCCCCTGCCTCGACCTTGAGGAGGAGCGGCTGCTCCCATCCCGGTTTCGGATGAAGAGTGAAGGGCATGGCATACCAACCGATGTCGCTGGCGGGCGGCTTTTCCGGAAGAGAAATGCTCTGCCATTCCGGACCGTCAGGACGGGCGAAGAGGAGTTGCCATTCGCCCTTCAATCCGGGCGACGCCTCCCAGCGAAGGTCCATTTCAGGACTCGTGGAAATCTTAAGTTCGGGGACCGTCTCAAATTCCAACGTCAGAACCAGTTCATTCGCCGCCTTGTTGAGTCTCCCGTCGAGACCGAAGACCCACTCGCCCCCGGCGCCTCCGCTTCCCAAAACCGGCTTCTGATTGACATGCAAAACGTGCGGAGGCGTAGCATTGCTTTTGACACTCAATGACTTTATCGCTTCTCTCGGTGCAGAGGCGCGCAGTCGGATAAACCCGGGGTTGAAGACTCCAGATTGCGCGAGCGCGGACGCCATGTTGAGCTCGGCCCACGGAGCATTTCCTTCCGGGAGGGCAGCTTCGGAGGCGAACTTTGCTCTTTTCAGACGGAGGCTGACGGTTGGAGCGGATGGAGTCTCCAGATTGAACCGACATATGCCCTCGTCGGTGCTAAAGCGAATCTTCCTGCCATCCAGGAGGATTTGCTCGGGCTGAGTTGCCAATAGGGCGGACACTCGGCACTCGCCGGGCTTGCAGGCGGTGTCGGCTTCGACACCCGTCGTCGTGGATTCTGGCTCTCCGAGGAAGTCGGCGTCCGTGATGAGAAGCGCGCTCTGGTCACCTTGCCCCACGCGCCATGTCCTCGCCGCCCGCTCTCGTGTCGTAATCGCAAAAATGGTCTTACCAATGCGAACGAACTGGTCTTCGGGAGAGTGAACGTAGTTGACTCGGGGGACTCCGCCGTCGCTCGTAACCCGAATGGACTTGCTCGAGTTGCTCGGTGGCTGCGAGGTTGTTAGAGCGATTTCACCGGGCGTTCCCGGCTCCCCGTAGAACACAGCGTAGTGAATTCCGCCGAGGCTGCCGCGAGTCAGGATTTCCGAAGTGGAGTAGAGCAAGGTCGCGTCGCCCAGTTTGATCCCCGCGACAAGGATTTTGCTCTGTCGAGGCGAAAGCGGAATGTGCCCGTCTTTTGGAATTGTCAGGGCTTGAGACATAGCGCTGTGTCTGACTTGCAGCCCAATGGAATTTGCCTTTCCTTGCTTCTCCCGGATAAAGATATACAGCGCACCATCGCTCGCCAGAGCCTCCGCGGCAACGCCCGCTCCCTTTCTCTCAGACGTCGAACCCGCGGATTCCGCGGGGATGATTTCGACAGCCTCCAAAGGCAGCCGTTGCGCAGTGAGAAGCCCCGAACCGAAGGAATCAAGCCATTGGCCGACAAGGCGCATGAAGAAGTACGTGCCGCCAAAGCCCCCTGTGACCGTCAGAGGCGCGTTCGGATAATAGACGCTGCCGAGGTCGCGGCGACGGGAGTAGGCGAAATTCCACATTCCGCCTGCGGTGTAGTGGTTGATGAGACAAGCGCCGCTGGAGAGCATGGCGTGAACGTTCCCCCGGTACGCTGCGGCGAGATTGTCGGGCGCCGGAACCGGCGCCATGCCTATTGTCGAGTAGTCCCTGAAGACGCTGAACTCGGAGACACAGACGGGACGATCGGGCCATTTTTCGCGCTGCCGCGAAAGAGCTGAGCTGACAGAGTCGCAATCCGAACCGGGGTATGTGTCGAGAGCAAGGAGCACTCCCCGGATGTCCGCTGGTGGCCAGAGCCGGTAATTGATGTACAGGGGAACCTCGATTCCCCGTTCGCGGGCGGCGCTGGCAAGCGTTCGGAGATGGCTCGGGTCCCCCGACGAGGGCTTGCCGAGCGTGTTCTCGTATTCGTGGTCAATTTGAACGAGAATGATGGGGCCGCCCTTCGTCGCCTGGTGTCGGGCGACAAGGGAACAGACCGCGTTGTACCAGCGAGCGGCATAGCGGAGATAGAGTTCTCCGTCGCGGTCCACGTCGGGCGACTGCCTCGCGATGAGCCAATAGGGAAGTCCATTGAATTCGAGGTCGGCCCCGATAGCGGGGCCAATGCGGGCGACGACAAACACTCCCTCCTGTTTGCAGAGGTTGAGCAAGTTCTCGAAGTCAGTGAGGTCAATCTCACCGGGCTTAGTCTCATGCAGCGCCCAGGGGACGCAAGTGCTGATGGTATTCAGTCCGGCGGCTTTCAGCCTCCTGATTCGCCCCGCCCATTCCTCTTCGGGAACGCGCCAGTAGTGAAGCTCTCCGCTGAAAATGAAGATTCTTTTCCCGTCGAGGAGGAAGGATTTCCCGTCGTAAGAGATGGACGCGGAGTCACAGGTCAAAAGGAAAGCAGCGACAACGCAAACGCTTCGTCCTAAAAGCACAACCGTTCTCATAAAATCCATAACACACCGAAGCCTGCTTGTCAATCCGCGCGGCGTCCCGGGGTTCCCTTCTCTCGTGGCCAGGACGCGCTCATTTCCTGCATGCTACGCTCTCTCTTTGGGAATCCGGACTGTCAGGACCGGACACCGAGCGAATCGGACGACCTTCTCCGCGACGGAACCGAAGATCAGGTGTCGCCAGCCGGTCATGCCATGAGTGGCAATGACGATGAGGTCAACTTTTTCCTCGTCGGCGATGCGCACGATCTCGCCCGCTGGGTCTCCATGTCCGACGATTCGCCGCGCGGGAAGGTCTTTTGAGACGAACCGGGTGGTTACCTTCTCCAGTGAGCTCTCGGCGTGCGCCTCCAATTCCTGCTGGTAGGAAGCGACATTGAAAGTGGTGGGGGTGGAAGGGGCATCCAAAATCGGAACAGGAATTGACGCCACGACATGCACGATGCACAACTCTGCGGAGAAATGCACCGCCAGCTCATTCGCTGCTTTGACCCCTTCGTACGATGGTTCGCTGAAGTCAGTGGAGCAGAGCATCTTCTTGAACGGCAACATCTTTCTTGCCTCCTCCCGCGACGTGCGGTTCACGACAACCTTCGGCTATGCCGCTTGAGAAAAGGACCTCGGCAACGGCAACCCGCTTCGCGCATCCCGAAGAAAGCTCCTCCCGGAAAGCCCTCGCTGCCATGCGCGTCCCTTTTGGTCGTTCAGAGAAACACGAACGCCTTCCAGATAACCCATGTCGTCATGACGTTTATCCCAACCAGGAGTGCTCCCCATACAGCCCACACGAAAGCCTCGCTGCGACGGACACCGCCGCCCCCACGGGACGACGCAACACACCCGAGCACGAACAGCAGCCCGCTGAAACCGAGTGCCGCCGCGGGAAGCGCCGACCTGATGATTTTTCGCGAGAACTTTCCGGCGACGTAGAAATCTCGAATCGAATACTCCAGCCAGAAGACGTTGAGTCGCGGCGGCAGTTCCCCGGTAATCATGTAATCCAACGCCCTTGGCACATCGCGCAGGTAGAAGTACGTGAACGCCGTGGAGAGGAGGAGACAGACCCGACCCACGAAATTCATCCTGAAGACCTTTTTGCACATGGGACAACATTGCGTCATCATCGAGGCGGGAAAATCGGGTTCCTTGCTTGCTTCACTCATGCGGCGAAATTGTCCCTGTCGTAGATGGACCGGCTACCGCAGCGCGCAGCCAGTCCGGGTCGCGGTTCGACCCGGTCCCTGTAATCTGGATAGAAGGTCCGCCTCTTTCGCCAACCGGAGTCATGACGTATATCTGCCACTCTCCCGCGCTGAACTCGTAGCAATCGTTCCGTGGACCGAGGCTGTACGCGATGTATTTGTCGTCCGGAGACCAGTCCGGAAAATAGTTGAACCCAGGGCGATATGTCAACCGCCTGACCGTCCTTCTCGGGTCGGCGACGGCGACAGTCCATATCATCACGCCCCCCGCGTAATGGCTGCAAAACGCCAGCGACTTGCCGCTGGACGAGAAGTCGGGCCGGCAGTTCGTCCCCACGCCGAACGCGTAGCGGTGGAGTCGCCCCGTGATCAGGTCAAAAATGTGCCCGTTGTGTCCGCCGAGCATGTCCGCCGTCAAGGCAATACCCCGCCCGTCCGGCGACCAACACGGGGTTTCCACTTTTGCCCAGAACTGGCCAACTCGCTGTTCCCTGCCTGCGACGATGTCCTTTACCGTCAGCCAGCCGTCCTTGAGGAAACAGATTCTCTTTCCATCGGGCGCCCAACACGCTTCCTCCCCAATGCCGACCAGTCGGACATTGGACCCATCGAGGTTCATCACGAAGAGCCCGCGCCCCTGGGAGCCTATCGGCCACAACCCCTCCTCCCCTCTCCCGACGCGGTCGGAGCCGAAGAGTATCGTTCTGCCGTCGGGAGAGACATGCGGCATCACGTCGTTGGAGCGGCTCCGCGAGATGTTTCTTACGTCGCTGCCGTCGGCGTTCATGATGCATATTTGCCAGATGCCATTCAGGAAGCTCGAGAAGGCAATCTTGTGCTGGTACGCTGAAAGTTCTGCCCGCAGCCTCTGCTGCCCCACGGTTTCCTGCGAGACGGGCACCGTTTGGCAGGCAGCGCGAACCGCAAAAAGGCCCGTGACCAAGAAGCTTATTGCACGAAGGAGGTTGGAGAGAAAAGGGAATCGCTCGATAGAATGACGGTTGTTCATGAATGTCCCTCGACCTTTTGAGTAATTATAGCACGAGAACGCGATGGCGCGAACGCCGGATTTGCGGAACTGAAGGGCGGCAATGAGGAAGGACATGCCTGGCCCGGCTCGGCCATGCCTCCACCATCCCCCGATCCATGATGGTGTCCGGACGCACGTGACCGCCGGCGGTAGAGCCGGGCAGGGCGCCCGAAGAGGCGCGGCCAAGACTAACTCAGCCGCGCCTCTCGCTGCAAAGCCAGGCTGGCTCAATCAGAACGCGACCTCCTCCATTGGGAGGGGGATGTCGGTCGCAGTCTCCATTTCGAGAACGACCGTCACTTCCGCGAAGATTGGCTCTCCATCCGGACCCGTCGCCGCGCCGAGGACTTTGAATTTGATCGGCTTGTCAACTACCGCGTCGGCAACGAGCTTCGCCAGGAGAACTACCTCCTCTTCGTCGGTTTCCTCGCCGAGCTTGAAGTTCGCAATCGGCTGCCCGGGTTCAACCGGCGTGATGACGGGTTCATCCCCAACGACAGCCAACGGCGTGATTTCAGTCGCTGGCAGGCCAACCAGCACGCCTTCGGGCAAAACCAGCTCCTTGTCCATCTCGATGACCACCTCCGTCGGCGATTCCGGGTACGGGTTCACCACCGGAATGGCGATCTTGGTGATTTCGCCCGGCTTCAGCCCGAACGCCTTGATGCACACCCACTTTGAGTTGTTCCGCTCATCGGTTTCCTTGATGTGCCCGTCCTTGAGGCTCAGCCAGCCGTGCAAAAGCGCCTTCTGTCCAAAGGGCGGATTATCCGGCGGGCCGAGGTGGTCGGAAGGATCAACCATCAGCGTGAGGTTGTGCATCTCCTGGGTCATCCGGAAGCGGAGATGAACCATCCTCGATTGCCCCGGCAGCAGCAACGGCTTCGTGTAACTCACCGCAAGCCTGTTCAGGACCGGGTTCCAGAATCCCCAATTGTGGCAGGTAGCTTCCCAGAGAATCGGTCCGCGGGCGATTCCCCGCCCAACGTTCTCGATCTCGAAGAGGAAGTCAACTTCTTCCCCAACCTTCGGGGGCGCCTTGTACCACCACCTTCCGATCCGGAGATCGGGGAGGCGCAGCCACGGCCATTTCACGGCATCTGGCACGGAGGGAATGTCATATCCCCGGGTGCGAGTCCTGATTTCCAGCGCCCCAACGCTCAGAGTGCTTGACAGCACGACGGCGACCGTAAGCGCCGCAAAAATCCATGTTCTCATACAAAATCCTCCTCTTGTTTTCATGCGGTTCAATCCCAAGAACTACAACTCGAACGCATCGCCATCTCGATACTCATCACCTCCTGAAAAATGGGTATCCTCCCGTGTCCTTCCGAGCGTCTATCGAAAGGCTCCCGAGTGGGATGCCGGGGCGCAAGCGTCCTCCGGGTCATGCGGAGGCATAGAACAACGTGCGCGCCAAACGAGAAAAACGATCGGCTTGTTCAGGGATGTTGCCATAACCGGCGTCATAGCAGCCTGATGTGACGCAGTCCGGATGAGGCACACACCTCCTCCCCCACACATCCCCTTCCGGACTTCATGAATGAACTGAATGGACCCCTTGACGAAATGGAATGAAGTGACGTGCGACCCGGTCGCCGCCGCCATCCCCCAAGACACTCGGCGCGTGTTCATCGCGTCCACGGTGAGGGGCTTTCTGGTCTCCCCGCGATCTCGCCGCTCCTTACCCTGAAAATCGGCGCTGCGCAGCCATCAGCGGGACCCGGGGGGCTCTCACAAAGCCGCCAAGCACGCAAAGTTGGGACTGCAGGGGCTTTTCCCTTTGGAGTGCTGTGGCTTGCCACAGTCCCGCCTTGGGCGTGGGGCTTCGAACACTCGGTCGCGTCCGCGCACACTTCGGCTGGAAGGTCTCGCGAACAGGCGTCTCAATTGCATCCCCGTTAGCCGCGAGCGTGATAAATTGCGCGACTACCCCACTCTTTCAATATCCGATCCATTCCACCCAGTCGAAGAAATCTTCCGGATGGACGGCGTCGGAAATGAGGTAGTTGGTGCTGAGGCTGGCGATGTATTGGTCGTTGACGAAGATGTACGGTGGGTCGAGCGCATAGCGGTCCCACGGACTCAGGTCAGAGTAATCGGAGCCATAGACGCTCACCGGATTCCAGATGCTCGTCCACGAGTCCACGCTCCCGTAGGGCCCGAGTTCGTTCCAGATGGAGTCCCACACGAGTATGTCCGTGGTGCAATCGCCGAGGTATTGCCCGTCCCCCGCCACCAGATATACCGACCAGACGACGAAGGTGCTCTGATGGATGGTGAAGGCGTCGTCGGTCAGCCCATAGACGGATTCGTCCTCCGACCAGACAGCCACCCAACAATCGTCGGAAGGGAAATCGGGCACAACCCAGTTGTAGTAGCCGATATTGGGAGCAGTCTCCTTAATCACGTACCAGGTGGCGCCGCCGTCGGGAGTGAAGTCAATGTGGACGGTCTCGCCGACCTCTCCTTTGCTGACCCACTCGATGCTGTCAATGTCGCCCGCCTCGAGCCGCTGCCCGCCCCGCGGCCAGGTGACGATGATCTCCGGAGGAACGCTCCCTACCGTAATCGTAATCTCCTCGTAGTCCCACAATTTCGGATTCCCCGCGTCGGATACCGAAAACCGAACGCTCGCGTACGTTCCCTCCTGCCCGGCGGTCGGCGTCCAGGAGAACAGGGAGGTCTGTGGGTCAAACACAGCCCCTTGCGGGACGTTTGACGCGCCAAACGAAAGAGCGTCCCCGTCCGGATCACTCGCCGAGAGGCTGAATTTAAGCGCTTCGCCGACTCGAACCTTCTTATCCCCGATGGCAGCCAACTCCGGCGGGGCGTTGGACGAGACTCGATAGAATTTCCTCGCGACACCGTCCACGCTATCCGTCAAGCTGTCCATATTCCCCAGTCCGACGGTCTTCCAGGTCGAGAGGTCGGCGCTGGACTCCACTGAATAGACCCTTCCCGTCACCGCCGTCCAGGACAGTTGGACCGTCGAAGGGGCAACCCACGAGATGTCAACGGTTGGCTTGGGTGTGCTCCCCGCTAAGACGTTTTGCGAAACTGCCAAGAGCGCCAGTGCCGGGATTAACATCACCAAACCAGCCACTTCTCTCCTCCTTCACCTGAGCCAGCCCCGCCGTGTTGCGCGGCTTAGTGCTCTGATTCATAAAGTCGGTGACGTATTTTCCTGACAGGATTTACAGGATTGTCCGGATTCGTCTGCTGCTGCTCTGCCCCGCCTTTGGCGGGGTTGTCCCGTCGGAAAGAGCGTGCCATACCGTTCGGTACGCCACCCTATTTACGAATTGGTGTACTTAGCGGCAGACTACCTCCCTGGACCTCTGCGCACCACCTCACCACAGACTATTGGACATGAGATCGCCCACCATTGTTCATTCCTTCCCTGTAATCCCGTAATCGCTCAGTTTCAAGGGGACTCACCGCAGAGGGCGCGGAGATCGCAGAGGATGCCTCTCTGGGGCATCCCGCCTTCGGCGGGACCCGTGTCCCGGCGGCACACCTCCGACCGCATCGGGCGACGAAACCGACCATCCTGTCAATCCCGTACATCCTGTTCATCCCGCCCAACTCTCCCCCTTCCCGGCGTTCTTCGCGACCCCTGTGGGTCAACACCAACGACCCAACCACCCATAAGTGAGGCCATACCGGCACCCGTTATTTTTCCTTGACCGCGCTGCCATCCGGTGGTATTTTACGCTTGAATGTTTTCTGCGGAGGCTATTAAATCTGCCTCCGGGACGGATGGTTTTCTGCCTTTTTCAATTCTCCGAAAAAAATTCTTCACACGCGTGGAGCAACACGGATGGAACTGTCAGGGAGGGTAACATGAGAGGAACATTGTCTCTGGTGGCGCTTGCCGGGATCGCGGCTTTGGTTCTTTTCGGCTGCGGCAGCGGGGGTTATGACACGACGACATCCTTCCAGGGTGCGGAAGTGAATGTCGGCGGCACCTACACAGTGATGACCAAGGACCCTGGAATCCTGCCGGGAGTGTATTCGCTGCAGCTCTTCCAGACCGGCAAGTCCCTGGAAGCCATTGACAATCTCGGACGGACCTGGACGGGGACCCTCAGCAACCTCGGCACCTGGTGGGTCACCCCAACCGGGCAGCAACAGGATCAGACTCAGCAGCAGCAACAGCAACAGCAGCCGGAAGATGAGTCCTACCACGGAGACGTTTACCTCACGACCCAGACCCCCGCCGGGCAAATCGTCTTCAGCGGGTCAATGGAGATCAACGTCGAGGTGGCCACGACGACCGGCGGTCAAACCACAAGCGATATGCGGACGGGCATTACGGGCATCGTGGTGGATGAGAGGGGCAACTCCGGCTACGTACAGCTCGTCAGTCTTCTTACACAGCCCACGACGACCCAGCAGCCGTAAGGACAGGTCGGGAAAACTGGATCGGGGGTGAGAGGTGGAGGGGGCTCCGCATTAGGGCGCGGCGCCAGTTCCATGCGGTCCGCAGGGAAAATGTCCCGTTCTGCGCGGTGCGCGCTTTCGCCACGCGCTTTCACAGCACCGAACCCCCCGGCGCTTCTCTGACTTGGGCGGCAGCACGCTCCCTCTTACGGGGTTTGACCGCTCTGCACTTAAATGCTCCCTCTTTCCCCAGACGGCCCGGACGCAACAAATTTCGGGTGTCTCCTTCACACCCTCCACCGCAATCACCGCCTGAGCAGTCTTCGGCGTCTGGGGGGCTCGCCGAGCGGACTCGCCGCGGACTTTGGGCAGTCGGCATAGATGCTCTGCGGTGACCGATCCTGTCCCACCGGCCCTCTCCGGTCATGCAATGGGTGGCCTCGGGAGCCAGGGCGTGCCCTTCGGCCTGATTTTCCCTTCCGGGGGGGGAGTGGCCCAGCAAAACCCGGGCTGTCCCGTCAAAAAGACTCCTCGATGACGGTATATACGCTGCCGAAGTTACGGGTCGGAGAACTTACCGGGGCAGGGCGAGGGCGAGGACGATGTGCTTGGATTCCATTATGAGGCGGAGGGCGATGGTGGCCATCAGTCCTTTTTTGCAGTAGAAGTAGCCGAAGAAAACTGCCACGAGGAATTTGTTGGCGAGGATTGTTGCGGTTTGCCAATCCATACCGATGGGGAATCCGACGAAGGTGGCTGACGTCAGCCCGACGACGGCGTTGAAGCCGGCGGAGAGGATGATGGCCGCGATTGGAGACCTCGTGAGGCGAAAGACAATCGCGAGAATTCCGAAGCGGCATATCACTTCCTCGTAGAATCCTGCGCGAAGGGGGATGCCGACGAGGGCGAGGGGGTTTTCGGGGTAGAACTTGCGAAAGGTCTTTGCCAATCGGAGGTCGAACAGAAGGGCTGTCGCCGCGCCGAGGACGACGCCGAGGATAGCCACGGTCTTGAGGTTTTTCTTGAGTCCTTCGAGGGCGCCAAAGCCAGCCACCTTTTGCCCATCAGACCAGGCGAAGCCGCAGGCTGCGGAGATCATCAGCGAAACAAAGACAAGGGCAAGGTCGCGGAGGAACAGGAATGGGACGGCGGTCTGCGGGACTTTGGAAAGAATGACTTCTCTGTAGCCGGGGTTGAAGAAGTAGGAATCGAGCATGTTGGGGGCGATGGCGGCGGTGCAGACGGCGGCGAGTTTGGCGGCTTTGATGAAAACGTCTTCCCGAAGGAAATCTCTCATAGTCTTTCGTTTTGCCTCGTCATGGGAGAATTTTCACCGGCGAGCCGAGGTCCACAGCCATGAATAGCTCCTCGATTTCCTTGTCGTCCATAGCGATTCCGCCCTGAGTCCAGTCCACCTCGGTTCCGCCGCCGCCGTGGATGCCGATTTCTCCGCCGAGGCGGGTGTTCCAGGGCGGTCTTTTTCGGGCGGCGATGGCGGCGAGGATTTGATCGTACTCTTCTTTTGACACGATGCCCGCTTTTAGGCCGCGCTCGGCGTCTTCGTGATCAGGATAACTCAAGCCGAGAAAAAGGTGGAACTTGCTCCGGTCATTTTTCGTGCAGACATAGAATTCCCCCTCCGGCGTGCAGCCATCGCCTTCTTTTCTCTTGTCATCTGTTGGGTTCAAGCCGAGGGCGATCCGGTAGGTCTTGATGAGCGTTTCCCCGTCGTAGAGTTCCAGTTCGCGGCGTGCTTTGTAAATCACGAGGCGGGGATTCCTTAGAGAGAGCTGAAGAGGCTGCGAACCGGCGGCGTTCGTTTTGCGAAGCCGTCTGAGTTTCGGCGACCACGGTTTGCGGAAATACGGGTAGTACCACCAGAGAACGCCGAGAAGAAGGACCCAGGCTGCGAGAAGAACGGCAATGATCAGGGCATCCATGGTTTTCAAAAGGGCACGCTTTCGGCGCGGCTTCTCCGTCGGGCACGAGAGAGAGAACATGCTTTGACTGCACGCCGTCCGGGGGCGAATGGGGCCCAGAGCGGCTCGCGCGCCTATCGTTCAGGCCCCGCTTTTTGTTTTCCCGCTCGCACGGCAACGAGGTATCGGCCGCAAACTTCGCAAACGGCCTCAACGGAGATGTCTCTCATGCATTGGGCCGAGAGGTCGCACGTTCGGCTGAAACAAGGGCTGCACTTGAGCTTGCTCGTGAGAACGGTGTGCTGGCTGCCGTAGGGGCCGGTTCTCGTGGGGCTCGTCGGGCCGTAGAGTCCCACCACGGGCGTACCGACGGCGGCCGCGATGTGAATCGGGGCGCTATCGTTGCCCACGACGACGTCTGCCATCTTCAACAAACAAGCGAGCTGCTTGAGGTTCGTTTTGCCGGAGAAATCCATCACGGCGCAGTTGCTCAAGCGGGCTATGCGTTCGACAGAGAGCGCTTCGCTGGGGGAGCCGACAAAAGCGATTTGGGCGTGATGGTTTCGCGCCAGCCTGGCACTTAGAGCGGCGAAGTTCTCGGATGGCCATTGTTTCGTGGCCCGCCTTGCTCCCGGCGCGAGAACGACGAAGGGCTTGGACTCGTCGTATTGCATCCGCGAGAGGAGGTTCGCGGTGGTTCGCCTGTCGTGCTCGGACAACACGATGGTGGATTCCTTTTGGCCGCCTGCATCCCCGCACGCCGCGAGGACATATCTTTCGACGGACTGCATCTCCCCGACGGGCGCCTTGACCTCTTTGTCATAGAAGATCGGCGCCATCTCCCGAGCGTCCGAGAAACCGATCACCTGTTTCCCGCCCGAGAGAAATGCAATGAGACCGCTGCGAAATAAACCTTGCAGGTCAATCACCATGTCATAACGAGCTTTGCGGAGCGCCCTCACGATGCGCGCCGCATTCCGAACGGCCACCATGAAGCGGCGAGGCTTACGCCAGCTCGACCTGTCCCAGAAATGGACGGTGTTCAGGTAGGGGTTGCCAGAGAGAATATCGGCGTACTCCTGATTGACAAGCCAATCAATCCTGGCTCGGGGAAATTTGTCGCGGAGGCGCTTCAAAACCGGAAGCGCCTGCACGACGTCGCCGAGAGAACTGGGCTTGATAATAAGGATGTTCAAGCGAAGTACTCCGCTGGTCGTAGCCCCTTACTTCCGCGGGGACTCGCCGCAGAGACCGCCGAGACCGCAGAACATGAGTCGGATAACCAAGGCCTCCCTCTGCGGTCTCCGCGTCCTCTGCGGTTTCACTTTAGTCCGGGCGACGACGGCCTCACGATTTCTCGTCGCTCATGATCTTGACGAGGACGTTTCGTGTTCTTGGTCCGTCGAATTCGCAGAGATAAATCCCCTGCCATGTTCCCAGTGTGGGCTGACCGTTTTCTAAGGGTATCGTCACGCAGAAGCCCATAATGCTCGCCTTGATGTGCGCGGCGGAATTGCCTTCAGAGTGCCGGTATCCGTCCTCAAAGGGAATCCTTTTGTTCAGCTCCATGAGGATGTCGCTTCGGACAGAAGGGTCGGCGTTTTCGTTGATGGTGATTCCGGCGGTCGTATGCGGGACATAGACGAAGCAGATGCCGTCGCTGACCTTGGAACCGCGAATTTTAGCGAGCACATCCGACGTTATGTCAATGAATTCCGTTCTCTGACGTGTCGAGACAGAAAAAGTGAACAGCATCTATCCTCCTTCGGGAGTCGGATTTTTTGACCGGCTCAGGGCTGATTTCGCTCCTATGCTACCTTTGCGGGGAAAGGGGTATCAAGCGAAAATGCTGAGAGCACGGAAGCGCTCACTCCCGAGAAGAATTCACCGCAGAGAGCGCAGAGGACGAATGGGACAACAGAAGAGTCGCTCAGTGGTGTCCGTGCTGCGGGCCTGGTTAGCCCCGCAAAGCCCGGGGATTCCGGAAGGACCTTCACGTAGTGCTCCCATCTGAGGGGCTGGCGCGAAGAGTCTCGCGGATCGCTCAGGGCTCGTCCGCGGCGTATTTGACCTCGACCAAACATAGCCCGTGGGCGGGGACGGTGGCGCCTGCTCGGCATCTATCGCGGGATTTGAGGATTGCCGGGACTTCCTCCGGCTCGATTTTCCCCAGGCCCACGTTGACGAGTGTGCCGACGATGGACCGCACCATTTTGTAAAGGAAACCGTCCGCCTCGACCTCGATGAAAATGTAGTGTCCTTCTTGCGTTACGTCCGCCCTCTTGATGGTCCTGGTCGGGTTATCAACGGGTCTCCCCGGGTTTACGCCAAAGGAGGAGAAATCATACGTGCCGACGAGATAGCTTGCGGCTTTCTGCATTTTCTCGACGTCGAGCTTCGGCGAAAGAACGTAAGCGGACTCTGCTTTGAAACGCCCGGCGATCCGGCAGTTCAAAATCGTGTAGCGATAGACCTTGGAGACGGCGTCATACCGGCTGTGGAAAGACAGGGGCATCTCGTCGGCGGAAAGGACGCGAATGTCGCCGGGGAGAATTTCGTTGAGACGCGACTTGAGTTGTTCGGGGGAAATGTCGGTCTCCGCTTTGAAATGAACGACCTGCGCCAACGCGTGAACGCCGGTGTCGGTCCTGCCGGAGGCATGGGCTCTGACCTTCTTGGCGACGATGCGCTCGATCGCGTCCTCCAGGACGCCCTGGATGGTGGGCACATCCGGCTGCAATTGCCAACCGTGGTAGTTGGCGCCGTCGTATTGCAGAACGAGCTTGAAGTTCTTTGGGAGAGTCTGTTCACCCATCGCCTTCACAATCGCTTAACTTGGGCCAAATTGAGGAATTGCCCACCGTGGTCCGCCTGAGGATGAATTATAGTGTGCCAAGGTGAAAAGGCGAAGAGGGATCACGGGGTAATGGCTCACTCTGAAGGGAGGACTCACCGCAGAGGGCGCAGAGCACGCTGAGGGCGTGCGCCTGGGCACCCCGCCTTTGCCGAGCCCTCTGAGACCGCGTGCCCCGCGGGGCCGTGTCGGATTCTCACAGGGGATTGGACGATAGGAAGGACGATCCCAATTCCTCGAGGCGGTTTATCCTGTTTATCCCCTCCAAGCTGTTCGTTCTGGGGGGACCTTTGCGTGCTCACGGGTTCCATCCTCCCGCGAACGGTCTCGGGCAGGAATGCGCCGGTTGAGGAGCGCCACGACGGGAGGGCTTATGCCCATCAGCGGTTCAGGTCAACACCGCTTCGCGGTACCGGGGAGCGAGGTACATGCCAGCAGGCTATGGCGTGGGGTCCTTTGTCGCGTTTCGCTCCAAGTCAGTGAGCCGCCTTCACAGGCTCCAGGACCTTTCGGTTTTCTTCGATCTGCTCGGGTCTGCCGTCCGTGTTGGAGGACTGCGGTAGCTCTCGCACGAACCATACCTCGACCGGCCGCCTTTCCCTCCGGAATTGCAGCGACGTTTGTCTCGATAGGTTCTTGAGTAGCCGGTCGAGTCTGGAAGGCTCCTTTTCGATGTAGTCTCTGTTGAAGGTCTCATGAAGAGACCAACCCACAAGGATGTCGGAAGGCTCGGTTTCGTCTACCACCTTGCGGCCTAGTTTCCCAGCCAACTCGTCCAGAAGACCGCTCAGATAGGTGTCTGCGTAAAGGACCCGAAACCTTCCTGTCTCCAGGGAGTCAACATAAACATGGACGGGCCTGCGCGCCGGCTCCGGCAAGAAGTGATAAACGTCTGACATAAGCTCTTCCCATCTCTCGGCCTTCAGCGGGTGAATATTCAGTTTCCCGGCGACCACGATCACTTCCTCCTCCAGCCGGCGTTTTTCGAAGCGGACAGAATGGCCGAACTTCTCTTTGAGAATTCGGGCAAATGCCTCCAGCCTCTTGTCCACAGGCGACTTCTCGTAGAGAACCCAGTCGCCTCGAAGTGGAAACTTCAGCAGGTTGTCCGGGCCGCGCATTTCGTAAGGACGAACCCCCAAAGCGCGCAGCATAACTTCAAGCGCTCCAGGATTGGTGCCGTAGTCCTTTACCTCCTGACCGTCCCAGAGAAATATATTACCGTCTGGATCACGAGGAGGCCCCTCGCCCGGTCCTCCGAAAGGGTCTGGATGGAGTCTGCGCTGCTGGTCGAAAAAGTCAGAGCGCTCGGGCATGAAGGGTTCGGGAATGTGCTTCAGGATCTCGCCCTCGTTTAGCCGATAAACCGCGCCGAATTTCTTCCGCCATTCGGGCTGGAAGCTTTCGGTCTTGCCGCTGGCTTCGTTCCCCTTCTCTGCCGCTGAACCGGCCCCGGTGTCGGTCCGATCGCTCCTGTCCAACGGGGCGCCTGTCTCACGCAGGGACGATGCTTCTTTTTCTTTCTGTTCGAACTCCGCCAGCCATGCCTTCAAGGCTGCAAATATCCGCCGATTTTCCTCGATCTGCTCAGGCGTGCCGTCAACATTCGGGTCATGATGGTAGATCGAGAAGCACTTCGGCCCCCCGGGAGATGCCTCAATACCTTGCATCAGGAAAAAGTTGTAGGAATTTCTCAGCGACGGGTCGTCGAACTTCAGGCAGCTAATCAACGCAGGCGCCGCACGCTCCCCGCCTTCCAGCCGTATCAGCCGTATGCTCTCGTGAAAGTTCTGGTCGTTCATATCGGTCGTGTTCTTGATGACCGGGACGAGCGATTCGACGGGCACCGGCTCCCCCAACGCCATGAGACCCTTCGCGGCTGCCACCCGCATCCCCATATCGAGGCCGTCGAGGCGGTTCTTCAAGAGCTGGATCGCTCGCTTATGACCGAGGATGCCCGCTGCTTCGGCGACTGCATATCGGACTGCGGGGGTGGCGTCCTCCATCGCCTTAATCAAGGGGTCGAGCGCACGCTCAGCCCCCGTATAGCCTAACGCCCGAGCTGCCCATGCCCTGACCGATGACTCCGGGTCTCCAAGCTCTTTTAGCAAAGCGTCAACCGCTCGGTCCGTCATGCCGTTCTTTCGGAGGGCTTCGCCGGCGGCGCGGCTGATGGCATCGTCCGGGTCCTTCAGTGCTCCGGTGAGCGCCTCTGCGGCAGGACCCGTGGAAAACCGCGAAATCGCCTTCACAGCCGGCAACTTGTTCTGAAAGTCCCCTTGTGTCAGGGACACCGCGAGATGAGGAATCACCTCCTCGTCGTTGATGGGCGCCAGACCGAGGGTCGCCTCATAAACCGCCTGCTGGTCTCCCTCCCGCAGTTTCTTGCCCAGATCGGCGATCACGCCGCGCATCTTCTCTCGGTCGAAAGGGTGAATTTTCAGCTTGAACGTGGCGATGACCGGGACGGACGGATATTTGCCGCCGCCATCGGAAGTCAGGTCGCGCTTGCACGTTACGTCATATTCGCCCGGCTTCTCGAATGCGCACCAGAACCCCAGGTAAAGCCTTTCCGCATAGTTTTCCGCCGGTTGAAGAATCACATCTCGCGCCTGCCCGCCGAAATTGTCATACGAGTAGGGGTCTTTTACCGGCTCACCGTCGGCGCCGACCGCCGTTACGTGAAACCGATTGTGTCGGACAGACCCGCGGTTGTCGCCCCCGACGAAAAAGCCATGCGCCTTCTGCGACAGATTCTTGACCGAGAATGTGATAAAAATCGGCTCGCCGAGGATGCACTCCGCTTTGTCGGGAGTGAACCCCGCCTCAAGCTCGAACCCTTCAATCGCGTACTGCTTTGTATAGCTCGCCGGGGATTCGGCTCCTGGTGGAATGGCGAACGAACAAATCAAGCTCCAGAGCGGCATCACTATGGGCACTGTCTTCACGATGGCTCTCATTGATAGCCTCCGGTGTGGGTCAGTCTTCCATGTGGGCATTTTCCGGTCATGTGTGTCCTTGTCCATGCCGTCGCCTCACTCAGGCGCCTTCAGCTCCTTCCGGTTTTCCTCGTGCCTGGCGACGAACTTCTCGATTTCGCGGCCCGACTTCACCTCGACGTTCAGAGGCACTTTCATCTTGGCAAGGTCAACCTCTCCGCCAACCCAGACCTCCACAACGGCGCCGTACTGCTGTTTCTCTTTTGGAAGTCGCGTGCCATTTCTCGTCACCCGGACCATCCAATCGAACGCAATGTCCTTTCCCCTGACGAGCGACCCTCCGGCGGACGCGGTGTTGCCTCGCCCTGGGTGGATGATCAACGTCAACGCCGCCTCTTTTGACGGACCAGGCGGCTTCAAGGAATCGCTGAGCTCCGCGTATTGCTCCAGCATTTCGTTGAACGCTTCATGGTCGCCCTGGAAGAATATCGTCATCCATTCCATTCCTTCGCCGAAGGTGGGGGCATCCGAGTGCGTGCCATAAACGATGCCCTGGCGGCAGACCAGCTCTCTTAACACGGGAGGCCAGTCCGGCCAGTTCCCAATTTCATCGCTTCGCAGTTCCCGCTCCATCATGAGCGAGAACGCGAGAGACGGCCACAGCAGCGTAACTAAAGCGACCACGAATGGGACAATCGCTTTCTTCATGGTGACACCTTCTCTGGATCGAAGGTTACCTGCGTCAAACTCTTCAGCAAGCCCGCGAGGGGACCCGTATCGAACGTCGCTTCCACGATGTAATCGCCTTTCGGTATTCCGACGGAATACCCGCAGTATCCCCCTCACCCAAAGACGAATTTGTCGAGCATTTCATCGCCTGTATGGACGACCGTGCCATCCGGCTTTTTGATTTCGACGTGCGCCTTGGCGGGTAATCCTCCTTTCTGGCACGCCAGCTTGTTTTCTCCCGCGTCCAGTTTCAGTCCAATTCCCAATTTTCCCTTGTTTCGCCCATCCGGCCTCGTTTCCACCTGAAACTTCAGGCCGCGGTGGGCGCCCCAGGTCGCCGCCGTCTCCGGGCTTTCGGCGGACTTGATATCTCCACTCATGAAGTAGCGCCACTGGGCGGAAGCGTCGGTCAATGTCAGATTTGCCCTGACGTGGAACCTCGCCATCGGGACCGGTGTTATTCCGGACTCCCGGAAACTGCTGTCGGTGCGCTCCTCGCTCCTCGCCGTGTGATAGCCGAAGGCGATTTGCCACTGGCCTAAATTCTCCGCCTTGTCGTTGTAAGCCACATTCGCGTTGATGGACGGGAAAGAACTCGAGATGATCTCTCCTTCCGGCTCCAACGTCCTGGCTTCGAGCTTCTCAGTTTCCTCAAACTTGCCATTGAAATTGACATCGGCATAGACCAGGTCGTACCCCTTCCCGATTCCCCTTGACTCCTCGAAGACGACCGACAGCGCTTTTGCCCCGGTCTCATTCAGAGCAATTCTCGCATAGAGCGGTCTCGCCGACGTGCTCTTCGTGGGGTCGGCGGTTTCAGCAGGAGCTGTGCCGGGGGATGGGTTCACGTCTTCGGCTCTCATAGCCAGGATGAAGGGCGCGCACTCCGTGCCGGTGGACGTGCAGTCTATCGTTACGACCGCCTTGTCGGGCGACGGATTCTCCCATGCCATAGCATAGAGACGGACGGGCGGCGACACCGCATTTCCGCTGGTCCACGCCACCTCTGCTCCGGACACTTCCGGCGTGTCACCCCAGTCCGCCCACCAGTCCTTCACGTGAACCCCATACTCGACGGGTATCTCGACCGTGGTCCCGCCGTCGTAATGGATAATGTAACTTCCAATCCGCGTTCCTTCGGAGATGCTCCCGCTACAACTATGAAGAATCCACAGCCGCTTGAACTTCAACCCAACCTTGATGCCTTTGACCTCTCGCGGCATCTTCGGGAGGTTGGAACCGCCGAGTTGAATGACCCCTTTGCCGATGCGGAAGTCAAAGCCGCCGATGCGCTGTTTGCCTGGCTCCAGCGGAAGGTCGCTGCCTACATCTCCCCCGTGAAACGCCTCCAGGGGCGCGGTAACGTACGGGTCGAGGTCAATAAAGCGAACCGTTCCTTGTTCGGCTTCGGTAGCGGGGAGCGGTTTTGCCTTGCCCTCCCCCTCTTTCGGCTGTTTGCGTTTTTCCTCCTGTGCCGCGATGAACTTTGCGAATTCCTCGTTTTCCGTGCCCGATCTTAGCTTGACGTTCAGGGGCGCCTTGATCTTGTTCAGCTCAACCCCTCCCGCTGGATACACTTTTAGCGTGACCACATACTTCCCCGCCTTTCCAGTTGGGTCGGGCGGGGCTTCGCGCGCCCATCCACGGCAGTACAGGTCAGCCTCCCAGTCAAACGTAATCTCCTTGTCGTCGGGTGTAATGAAGTCTATCTTGCCGGGGCCGGGCTGCAGGACGAGCGTCAGGGGCGTTTTCTCCAGTCTGGCGTACTGCTCGAGGAATTCGTTGAACTCCTCCGTGTCGCCGCGATAGAAAAAGAAATCGTTGGCGTTGACGAAGTAACCGTGCACCCGGCCCGGGCTGTTCAGGAGGTCAGCCAGTCCTTTGGGCCAGTCGGGATTCTGACCTACGGGAAGCCCCGCAGGATGACCGCCCGCGAGCGGGAATGCGGGCACACACCACGCGGCAGCCAGCAACGCAATTGCCAGGCAGACTGCTCTGCTCATGGTTTCCTCTCCATATGTTCGACTGTCATAGCTGCTGCAAAACGTGCACACTCAGTGCCGTCAGAAATGCAGTCAATGGTCGGCACAGATTTGTCCAGGTTGGGGTTTTGCCAGATCATTGTGTAGAGCCGGGCGGCGAAGCGAGGTCTCTGCTCGCCCATGCCACTTCCTCTCCGGGCGCCTCAGCGGTGTCGCGCCCCGAAAGGATACGCGACGTTGACGCAGTCAGAACAACCACAATGAAACGCGTGCTCTTCTTCATGACGGTTCGTCTTATGATGGGTTAGACCCAGCTCGCCCGGGGAAGTTCCGCCAATTCTCGCCCGGTCTCGCGCTTTTCGACATGTCCACACTGCAACCCGCAGGCCCTCACGAACTTCGTTCCCCCGAAGACGATGAAAACGCCGGGCGCGTAGGGCTCCTTTTCAAGGCAAACAACCGAGACAGCGCCCAGAACATCCTTTTCTGGACGTGATCGCAGGATTGACCGGATGATACTATCTTATCCCGTTTATCATGTAATCCTGTCCAAGCTCTCTCCAGGCCGCATTCTGCCACGGCGTTCCTTCAGCCGGAGACCATGAGAATGCGGAAACCGTGTCGCTAATCTTCAGGGCAGTCCGTCATGAACTTGGTTCACCCGGAGACCATGAAAATGGGGGCCCCTGTTCTTTTACACTAAGCCCTTGTATTCCAGTGGGTTATGGCTCTGTCTTCAGGCCAGAAGTTGGATTCCGTGTTCTCTCGCCAACCTCGCCCGTGGCGAGACAAGAGTTCATTCGCGGTCCTGCTTTGCCTGCTTGGCGGCTTGGCGAGAGACCTTTTGGGTCCGGCTCCGCTGTCCGCGCGGCGGTGATTTTCAGGGCGCATTCTCCACGGTCCGGTAAAAGCGGCGGGGGACGAGGAGAGGAGGGGCGCGGGGCAAAGAGCCGTCATCGGTCCAGGAGGTCGTTGTGTCGCCTGCAGAGAGGAAGTCCTCGATGGCGAGATGCCAGGTGAGGAGGTCGTCGGAGTAGAAGATGGAATAGGTCTTGTCGGCAAGGGAACTCCAGGTGAAGGTCGTTTGCTCGGGGTTCGGGCCTGGGGTCAGGTCGTTGATGTAAAACTCGTATGCCCCCATGTCCACGGTGAGGCTCTTTCCGCCGAACATTATCCTGTGCATCCCGGCAATGTCCGTCTCCGGCAACTCCGGGTCGTTGAACCCCGCATCAATGCACGACGAACCCGGCATCAACCTGAAATCCCCATTCTCCGCATCCACAAACCTCGGCTCCTCACCGATATTCCCCCAGGGATCCCCTCCCCCGGTCCAGTCCTCGATACAGGAATAGGTCGGGGTGGTCCCGCCGTACCACTGCGGATCCTCCAATGCCGTGTTCCCCCATATGACCGAGTTGCGGATGGTCCGCGAGCAGTAGGCGAGGCCACCGCCGTTGTGGGCCCGGTTTCCGATGACCGTGTTGTTGCGGATGATCCCATTGCACTCGTAAAGCCCGCCTCCATCTCCGTTCTCGGCCACATTGCCCCAGATGACGTTGCCCTCGATGGTCCCGCCGCACTCGGCAAGGCCTCCGCCACAGCCTATGGCCCAGCCAACGCCCCAATCGTATTCCGTAGCCCTGTTGCGGACGATGATGTTGTTCCGGATGGTCCCGTTGCAGCGGTATAAGCCGGCTCCGTAATAAATCTCGTCGGGCTGACGGTTGCGGCTGAGTGATGTGCCGGGCCTCGTGGGCGGCGGGCACCAGAGGCCGACGCAGTTGTCGGCGATGAGGTTGTTCTCGATGAGGCCGTTGCAGTTGGCGAGGCCGCCCCCTTCGCGCTCGGCATGGTTGCCCCTGATAG